>NZ_QTQF01000028.1:0-115693 GCF_003854235.1 Burkholderia sp. Bp8998 | reverse complement strand
GTCAGCCACGGGAACAGCGCGAAGGTCTGGAACACCATCGCGACGCCTTCGGCCGGGCCGCGCAGCGGCTTGCCGAGATAGGTCACGTCACCGCCGGTCGGCTCGATCAGGCCGGCGATGATCCGCAGCAGCGTCGACTTGCCCGAGCCCGAACGGCCGAGCAGCCCGACGATCTCGCCCTCGCGCAGCGACAGGTTCGCATCGTCGAGCACGAGCAGTTCGCCCTGCGACTTGTTGAAGCCGCGGTTCACGTGCTCGACGCGGAGGATTTCCTCGCCGAGACGCGGCGGCTGGAGCGGCTTGGACGTCTGGACGGGGGCGTTGATTACAGTCTGATTTTGCATCGCGCTTACTCTCAATCGAGACGGAGCCGGGATTCCGCATAGGCGTACATCGGACGCCACAGCAGGCGGTTGAACAAGGTAACGAACAGCGACATCACGGCGATGCCCAGGATGATCTTCGGGAAATCGCCGGCCGCGGTCGTCTGCGCGATATACGAGCCCAGCCCGTGCGCGACGACCTTCGTGTCGCCCCACTGCACGAACTCGGACACGATGCTCGCGTTCCACGCGCCGCCCGATGCGGTGATCGCGCCGGTCACGTAGTACGGGAAGATGCCGGGCAGCATCGCCTGCCGCCACCACTGCCAGCCGCGAATGCGGAAATTCTTCGTCGCTTCCTTGTAGTCGTTCGGATAGGACATCGCGCCGGCGATCACGTTGAACAGGATGTACCACTGCGTGCCGAGCACGATCAGCGGCGACAGCCAGATGTCCGCGTTCAGGTGGAAGTGGACGATCACGATCACGAATACCGGGAACAGCAGGTTCGCCGGGAACGCGGCAAGGAACTGCGCGAGCGGCTGGATCTTCTCGGCCAGCGCGGGGCGCAGCCCGATCAGCACGCCGAGCGGCACCCAGACCACCGACGCGATCGCGATCAGCACCAGCACGCGCAGCAGCGTGATGAGCCCGAGCACCAGCACGTGGCCGACCTCACCCATCGTCACGCCGGTCGCGACGAAGCTGACGACACGCCACGCGACGTACGCGGTCAGCAGGATCACGAACGCGCCCCACACGATGTCGCCGACGCGCGACGCGCGACCGTTCGACGCGACGCGTGCGCCGACACCCGTGAACGACGGCACGCGCAACGGAATCCGCGCGGCCTGCGACAGCAGCCAGCCGGCCGGCACGAGCAGCTGATGGATCAGGTGCGTGCGGCGCATCATGTCGAGCAGCCAGGACTGCGGCGCATCGCCCGACGCGGTGTTCTCCATCCGGAACTTGTCGGCCCACGCGACGAGCGGACGGAACAGGAACTGGTCGTACGCGAGGATCACGACCGACATCGCGACGATCACCCAGCCCACGGCGCCGAGGTTCTTGTCCGCGATCGCCTGCGCGAGATACGCGCCGATGCCCGGCAACGTGATCGTCTGGTTGCCGACGGTGATGGCTTCCGATGCGACGACGAAGAACCAGCCGCCCGACATCGACATCATCATGTTCCAGATCAGCCCCGGCATCGAGAACGGCACCTCGAGCTTCCAGAAGCGCTGCCACGACGTCAGGTGGAAGCCGCGCGACACTTCGCTCAGATCGCGCGGCACCGTGCGCAACGACTGGTAGAAGCTGAACGTCATGTTCCACGCCTGGCTCGTGAAGATCGCGAAGATCGCCGCCAGTTCGGCGCCGAGCACGCGGCCCGGGAACAGTGCGAGAAAGAACGTGACCGTAAACGAGATATAGCCGAGCACCGGCACCGACTGCAGGATGTCGAGGATCGGGATCAGCACCATGCCGGCGCGGCGGCTTTTCGCGGCGAGCGTGCCGTACACGAGTGTGAACACGAGCGACGCGACCATCGCGGCGAGCATCCGCAGCGTGGTGCGCAATGCGTATTCGGGCAGGTTCGACGGATCGAGCGAGATCTTCTGGGTCTGCAGGGTCGCGATCGGTGCCATCGTCTGGTGGAAGCCGACGATCGCCATCGCGAGTATGCCGATGATCAGCGGAAACGCGACCGCGTCCCAGCGGTTGGGGAGCACACGCCACGCGGACGCGTTGGCGGTGCGATTCGGATCGAAGAAACTGATATCCATCGGTAGCGTCTTGGTCGAATTGAAAATCGATGGGGGCGGCCGATCGCCGCGTCAGCGGGTGCGGCTCGCTACAGGTTTCCGGGAGTCGGGCGGACGATCGCCGGCAGCCGGACAAGGCAGCGCGAGGCTGATGGTGCGCGTGCGATGGCTGGTCGCACCGCTGGTTTCCGTTGCCGCGCGATTCGGCATGAGAGGCTCCGGAGAGGGGATTCGGTGTCGCAGGCTATCGGGCGGGCATGACGCAAATGTGACGTGTCACTTACAGGACATTGACAGGCCATCCGTCAGCGATCCGTCAGCGCCGCGCAAGCCGCGAGCAACCGCGCCCGATCTCGCCGCACACGGGAATAAATTCGTCACCGCATCGGTATGGCATGCGAAGGCGCCGGCTTACTCCAGGACGATCCGGCCGTCCGGTTTCGTCATATGAATGCGAGGCTCACATGTCTTCATCGACTCCCACCCGCCCGTCGCGCCGCAAGGCCCTGCAATGCATGGCGTTCGGCGGCCTCGGCACGCTGTTTACGCTGTCGGGCGGCATCCTGACGCCATTCGATCTCGCGCTCGCGCAAAGCGGCGCCGCACTCCCCGCGGACAAGGGCCGGCCGCTGTTCGTGCAGATCAGCGACACGCACATCGGCTTCAACAAGGACGCGAATCCCGACGTGTCGGCCACGCTGCGGCAGACCATCGATCTCGTCAACGGGATGTCCGCCACACCCGCGCTCGCGATCCATACCGGCGACATCACGCACCTGTCCAAGGCGGCGGAGTTCGACCAGGCGTCGCAGCTGCTGTCGGCGCTGCGCGTGCCGGAGTTGCACACGGTGCCCGGCGAGCACGACGTGACCGACGGTTCGGGTGCCGAATACTTCAGCCGGTTCGGCAAGGCGTCGGACAATCGCGGCTACTACAGCTTCGATCACGCGGGCGTGCACTTCGTCGCGCTCGTCAACGTGATGCACTTCAAGCCGAACGGGCTCGGCAGCTTCGGCGACGAGCAGCTCGCGTGGCTCGCGCAGGATCTCAAGGGGCAGTCGTCGAGCACGCCGATCGTCGTGTTCTCGCACATGCCGATGTGGACCATCTACGAGCCGTGGGGCTGGGGCACCGGCGACGCGCCGCAGACGATGGCGCTGCTGCGCCGCTTCGGCTCGGTCACCGTGCTGAACGGGCACATCCACCAGATCGTGTCGAAGGTCGAGGGCAACATCACGTTCCACACCGCGCGCTCCACCGCGTTCCCGCAGCCGACGGCCGGCAACGGCCCCGGCCCGGTGCCGCTCACGGTGCCGCGCGACCGGCTGCCCGCGATGCTCGGCGTGACGACCGTCGACTTCGCCGGCCATCCGGTGGCTGCTTCGCTGCACGACACGACGCTGGCCTGATCCCCGATCCCCTGATCCCGACAAGCAAGGAGACCGACATGACCTTCTTCAAGCCCTCGACACTGGCGGCCGCGCTGATTCTGGGCGCGGCCGCCGCCGGCACGCCGCTCGCCGCATTCGCGCAGCCCCCGGCCGGCCCGCTCGTGACGATCCACAACTTCATGTTTTCGCCGATGTCGACCACGATCAAGGCCGGCACGACGGTCACGTGGAAGAACCTCGACGCGGAACCGCATACGGTCGTCAACGACACGGGCGTCTTTCACTCGAATGCGCTGGACCAGGACGAAACCTACTCGTTCCGCTTCGACAAGCCGGGGGTGTACAAGGTGTTCTGCGGGATTCATCCGTACATGAAGGAGACCATCACCGTGGAATGATGCGGCGCGCCGCATGACGCACGACACGCGAAGCTCCGACACAGCGGAGCGAAGCCCGACGATCGCCTACACTGGTTCCAACCGGCCGGCGCCCCCGCCGGCCGTCACCGACCGAGAGGCAAGCGATGACGGCAAGTCAACCCGCACACCCGAAGCTACCCGGGCAGGTCGTGCTCGTGCTCCAGGGCGGCGGCGCACTGGGCGCCTACCAGCTCGGCGTATTCGAGGCGATGGACGCGGCGGGCATCCAGCCCGACTGGGTCATCGGCACGTCGATCGGCGCAATCAACGCGGCGCTGATCGCCGGCAACGCGCCAGGACACCGCGCGCGGCGGATGGCCGAGTTCTGGGACCATGTCACCGAACGGCCCGCGGTGAATGTGCCGGGCTTCCCGACGAGCTGGGACAAGATCGGCGCCGAGCTCGCCGTCATCGGCGCGGGGATTCCGGGCTTCTTCCGGCCGAATCCCGCCGCATGGCTCGGGCCGCTCGCGCGCGTCGGCGTCGAGCGCGCTTCGTACTACCTGGTCGAGCCGCTGCGCGACACGCTCGTATCACTCGTCGACTTCGACCTGCTGAACGCCGGCCGTCCGCGACTGACCGTCGGCGCGGTCAATGCATGCACGGGCGCGATGCGCTATTTCGATTCGCGCGACCGGCCGCTCGGCATCGAGCATGTGATGGGCTCGGGCGCACTGCCGCCCGCGTTCCCGGCCGTGCGAGTCGACGGCACGCCCTACTGGGACGGCGGCATCTATTCGAATACGCCGGTCGAGGTCGTGCTGGACGATACGCCGCGCCGCAACTCGATCATCTTCTCGGTGCAGATGTGGAATCCGGTCGGGCCGGAGCCGCAAAGCATCTGGCACGTGTCGGAGCGGCAGAAGGACATCCAGTACGCGAGCCGCACGGACAGCAACATCGCGCGGCAACAGCAGATCCACGGGCTGCGCCACGTGATCAAGGAACTGGTGATGCGGCTGCCGGAGGCGGAACGCACGTCGGCCGACGTGCAGGCGCTCGCCGCGTGGGGCTGCCAGACGACGATGCACGTGATCAAGCTCGCGGCGCCGCGGCTCGACGGCGACGATCAGTGGAAGGACATCGACTTCACGCCGGACGGCATCGCGGCGCGCCGGCAGGCCGGGTTCGACGCGACGATGCAGGCGATCGCCGCGCGGCCCTGGGACCTGCCGATGGACCCGACGGAGGGGCTCAGCGTGTGGAGCCCGGAAGAAAACAGGATCGGCGAGCGGCACAACTGATGCCGCCGGCGCAACGTCCACGCGCGCGCCGTCCTGCCCGCCGTCGGCTTACAGTGCGCGCACGATGCCGCCGTCGACGCGAATGTTCTGCCCGGTGATGTAGCCGGCGCCTTCCGACAGCAGGAACGTCACGGTCTGCGCGATCTCCTGCGTCTTGCCGAAACGGCCGGCCGGAATGCGGGCGACGATCTCGGGCGTCTCCGGCCAGCTGTCGATGAAGCCGGGCAGCACCGAATTGATGCGGATGTTGTCCTTCGCATGACGCTCGGCGTACAGGCGCGTGACGGAACCGAGCGCCGCACGCAGCGCGGACGACACCGGCATCGCCTGTTCGGGCGCGTCGGCCGCGAAGCTCGAAATGTTGACCACCGCGCCGCCGCCCTGCTTCAGGAAGACGGGCGTTACCCGGCGCAATACGCGAACGACGTTGAGCACGATCAGGTCGAGCCCTTCGTGCCACTTGTCGTCCTCGATGGTGAGCAGGTCGCCCTTCGGCGGATGCCCGGTGTTGTTGACGACCGCATCGATACGGCCGTACTTCGCGAGCGTCTCGTTCACGAAGCGCTCGATGTCGGCGTCATTGGTCACGGATCCCGCCACGCCCAATCCGCCGAGTTCCTTCGCGAGTTCGACCGCGCTGCCCGACGGCGACATCAGCGCGACGCGATAACCGTTGTTCGCGAGGTCGCGCGCGATCGCGGCGCCCATGCCCTTGCCCGCCGCCGTCACCAAAGCCACTTTCTCTACAGTCATGCCGTTCTCCCGGATAGGTTGGCTCAGCGCCGCAATCGCCGTTCCAAAGCGCCACTCTAGAGCTCTATAATCGGCGTGTCGAACGATGATTTCTCCATCCACCCTGTAGAATTTCTACTGCATGAAGGCGCTATCGCGTACCCGCCGGTTCCCGCCGCTCAATGCGCTTCGCGCGTTCGAGGCCGCCGCGCGACACCTCAATTTCCGGCTGGCCGCCGACGAACTCGGCGTGACCCAGGGCGCGGTGGCGCAGCAGGTCAGGCATCTGGAGGACGTCGTGGAGGTGCAACTGTTTCTGCGCCTGCCCAGAGGGCTGGCGCTGACGCGCGAAGGGCTCGAGTACTTTTCGTCGGTCCAGCGCGCGCTGCAGATCATTGCCGATGCGACGGACGCCCTGGAGCAGCGCCCCACGGTTCTGGCGGTCAGCACGACACCGTCGTTCGCGTCGAAGTGGCTGATTCCGCGCCTGTCGGATTTCAGCCGCCTGCACCCCGACATCGAGGTTCGCGTCATCGCCGACGAACGGCTCGCGTCATTCAGGGCCGACGGCGTCGACATCGCGATTCGCCTGAGCAAGCCGCCGTTCCCGGCCGGCCTGGTCGCGGAGCGGCTGTCTCCGCTCGGCATCTTCGCCGTCGCCAGCCCGAAGCTGCTCGACAGCGGCCCGCCGATCCGGAACCCCGCCGACTTGTCGAAGCACGTGCTGTTGCACGACGCGCACGATCTGTGGCCCGAGTTCATCGACAAGCTCGGTGGCAAAGGCCTGGCCAATCCGACGAAAGGGCCGCGGTTCAGCCAGTCGCTGCTCGCCATCGATGCCGCGGTCGCGGGGCAAGGCATCGCGCTGACCAGCGAACCGCTCGTCGAGCGCGACATCGCGGAAGGCAGGCTGCGGCGCGTGTTCGATTTCTCGTTTCCGATGTCGCTCGGGTTTTACGTGGTGTTTCCGCAGGCCAATGCGCATTCGGAAGCGCTCGAGGCCATGCGCCGCTGGTTGTTCGCGCAGTACGGGCAAGCGTGATCCGCCGAAATCGTGGCCGATCAACAACCCCACTCGGATCAGTGCCTTCCCGCATATCGTCTTTTTCCGATATATGATTCGCCCATCGACGATACCCGTTTGCACCGGTTTTCCGAACACCCACCCTTTCCATGCCGACCGAACTCGACATCGACGCGATCCTGAAAGCGCTTTCGAACCCCGTGCGCCGGGAAATCCTCGTCTGGCTGAAAACGCCGGGCGCGCATTTCCCGGAGCAGACGCTGCCGTACGACCACGGCGTCTGCGCCGGGCAGATCGACGCGCGCTGCGGGCTGTCGCAATCGACCGTCTCCGCGCACCTCGCGACGCTGCAGCGCGCGGGGCTCGTGACGTCGACGCGGATTGGCCAGTGGGCGTTCTTCCAGCGCAACGAGGCCGTCATCGACGCATTTCTCGGCGCCCTGCGCCGCGAACTCTGACCCAGGCCATGCGGGCCGCACGCCGCGCACGACGCGACGGCCATCCCGCCTTTCGTGAAGAGGTTACCTGCCATGCCCACCCTGTTCGACCCCGTTACCCTCGGCGACCTGACCCTGCCGAACCGCGTCGTGATGGCGCCGCTCACCCGCGCCCGCGCCGGCAGCGCGCGCGTGCCGAACGACCTGATGGCCCGCTATTACGCCGAGCGCGCATCGGCCGGCCTGATCATCAGCGAAGCGACGTCGGTCACGCCGCAGGGCGTCGGCTACGCGGACACGCCCGGCATCTGGTCCGACGAGCAGGTGGAGGGCTGGAAGCGCGTGACGCAAGCCGTGCATGCAGCCGGCGGCCGCATCGTGCTGCAGCTGTGGCACGTCGGCCGGATCTCCGATCCGGTGTTCCTGAACGGCGACCTGCCGGTCGCGCCGAGCGCGATCGCCGCGGGCGGCCACGTGAGTCTCGTGCGTCCGCAGCGTCCGTTCGTGACGCCGCGCGCGCTCGAACTCGATGAAATTCCGGGCATCGTCGCCGCGTACCGGAAGGGTGCGGAGAACGCGAAGCAGGCCGGTTTCGACGGCGTCGAGATCCACGGCGCGAACGGCTACCTGCTCGACCAGTTCCTGCAGGACAGCACCAATCGCCGCACCGACGCGTACGGCGGCCCGATCGAGAACCGCGCGCGCCTGCTGCTCGAAGTGGTCGACGCGGCGATCGACGTGTGGGGTGCGGGCCGTGTCGGCGTGCACCTGGCACCGCGCGGCGACGCGCACACGATGGGCGATTCGGATCCGGCCGCGACGTTCGGCTATGTCGCGCGCGAACTCGGCCGCCGCAAGATCGCGTTCATCTTCACGCGTGAATCGTATTCGGGCGATCACCTGAGCCCGCGTCTGAAGGAAGCATTCGGCGGCCCGCTGATCGCGAACGAGCAATTCACGCTCGAATCCGCGCAGGAGACGCTCGCGAGCGGCAACGCCGACGCGATCGCGTGGGGCAAGCTGTTCATCGCAAACCCGGACCTGCCGCGCCGCCTCGAACTCGGCGCGCCGCTGAACCAGCCGGTGCCGGAGACGTTCTACGCCGAAGGCGAAACGGGTTACACCGACTACCCGGCGCTCAGCGACGCGGCCTGACGGCCGGCGCCCCGTTCATGCGCGCGCGTCCGCGCGCATGAACACGCGCTGCGTCTCGTCGAGCCCGCGTGCGACGTGATGCATGCGGATCGCACGCAGCGTGTCGTCGAGCGATGCGTCGTCGATGATGTGAAAGCCGAGACGCGCGTAGTACGGCGCATTCCACGGCGCGTCGCGGAACGTCGACAGCACGACCTGTGCGATGCCGTCTTGCGCGGCGCGCGTCATGATCCGTTCGATCAGGCGCGCGCCGATCCGTTGCCCCGCATGCGACGGCGCGACATCCAGTTCCTCCAGATAAATCCGCCGCGCATCGAGCAGCCGGTAGAACGCGAAACCCACGCACGCCCCCGCTTCGTCCGTCGCGACATACGCGCGACCGTCGTCGATTCGCACCAGCACGTCGGCCGCATCGGTCGGCTCGCCGTTGGCGATGTCGGGCATGCCGATGTCGCGAAAGCGCTGGGCGGCGGCCACTTCCACGGCGGCCATCGCGGCCGCGTCTTCCCGCGTGGCGGGACGAATCCGGATCGATACTGTCATCACGACGAGGTAGGTAGGCAGGCAAGGACGGCCGTCACTATAATCGAAACTTTCATACCTTTCGAACGCCCTGCCCACGAGGTTCGTCATGACGCTGTCCGCGCTCGCCGTGTTCGCCATCGCCCTGCTCGTCACCGCCGGCACGCCCGGCCCGAGCGTCGCCGCGCTCGTCGCGCGCGTGCTGACGAACGGCGTGCGAGACGTGCTGCCGTTCCTCGCCGCGATGTGGATCGGCGAGGCGCTGTGGCTCACGCTGGCCGTCGCCGGGTTGTCCGCGTTCGCGCGCACGTTCGAGACGGGGCTGCTCGTGCTGAAGCTGCTCGGCGTCGCGTACCTGCTGTTCCTTGCGTGGAAGATGTGGACCGCGCCGACCGACACGAAGGCTGGCGACCTGCCGCGCGGCCAGTCGCCGTGGCGCATGTTCGTCGCCGGCACGCTGGTCACGCTCGGCAATCCGAAGATCATGCTGTTCTATCTCGCGCTGCTGCCGACGATCGTCGACCTCACGCATGTCGGGGTCCTCGCGTGGGCCGAGCTCGTCGGCACGATGCTCGCGATCCTGATCCTCGCCGACTGCTTCTGGTCGCTGCTTGCTTCGCGTGCGCGCGCGTTTCTCACTTCGGCACGCGCGAAGCGGATCGCGAACCGCACGAGCGCGACCGCGATGGCGGGAGCAGCAGTGGCGATCGCGACGCGTTGAACGGCTCATTCGCACGACATCTCGTCGTTGCGGAACGGGCGGGGCGGCGGGCCGCCACGCCCGCCGCCGCACCACAGCACGTTACGGTGTCCCGGCGCTGCAGCAATAGGCCAGCAGGAATGTCGCGGTGCCGGCGTCGCCCTGCACGATCGCGCGCATGTCGCCGTTCAGCTTCGCCATCGCTGCCGTCACGTAATCCGGCGCGGGCAGCTTGGCCGTATTGAAGTCGTGCACCGCAACCGCGACCGGCCGGTTGTCCCTCGTCTTCGGCGAGGCCAGCGCCCGGTCTTCCGCCGCGAATCGCTGATCGCGCGTGGCGACCGCGCCGACTTGCCCCGCGCAATAGCCGTGCGTTCCCGACATGATGTGAATCGTGTGCCCATCGCCGCTCATCCCGGCCGCGATGGTATTGAGTGCCGCTGCGACGTCCCTGACGGTGCAGGGGCCGTGAAAGCCCCAGATCTGCACCGCGTTCGGGGTGTCCTTCATGATGTTGACGAGCGTTGCCATGAGCTCTCTCCTTGCAGTCTGCGTGGCGGAAGGTTCGCGTAGCGGCCGGCGCGGCTTTCCGCGACGCCATTCCCGAGCCGGCGCGATGCCGGCACGCGGTGCCCGTTGCTCCCCGCCGAGTTGAAAAACATGCGGATATCCGCCGACGGGCTCGATCGAACCGCGCACGCCCACGGACGGTTCAACCTTATCCGTCGGCATCGGTTCGCAACATGGACCGCGCGTCACACATTCGGCAACGGGCCGATCTTCACGGGAGCCGGTCGCTACTGGCAGCCCATCGACTGGCACCGCTCGCCCGACGCGGGCGCGTGATCGTTGCACGCGACCAGCGCCCGCACCAACGCCCAGTCATCGTCGTCGCAGAAATCGAGCAGCATCGCACCGCATGTCCCACGTTGCTCACGCAACCGCTCGGCGAGCCTCGTCTGAATCCCCTGCACCCGGCCATCGCCGCGCGCGACCGCCGACGGATTCGCGCCCATCCCCGTCCCGCTGCAAAAATTGATCGCCCAGCGGCCGCTCCCAGGCGACGGCATGCCGCTCAGCAGCGCATCGATCACCCGCCACTTGTAGTGGATCGACCCGGCGACGGGCACACGGTATTCGTCCTGGATCACGAACGCCGCATCGGGATGATCGATCGTGAAGGTTGCGTTGTCGGGCCAGGCGGTCAGGTCGATGCCCAGCGGCCGGCTGCTGCGGAACCGCCGCAACAGCACCGCGGTGCCGCGCACGTCGCCGAGCGCCGGCAGCGCGCCGCCCGCATGCCAGCGCAACCGCGGGTGCCGCGCGCAATGCGCATCGAACGTCGCATCGAAACTGCGCGTGCACGCATGCGCGGGCCATTCGTCCTTCACCGACATCACGATGCATTCGCGCGGATGCATTTCGAGAAAGCGCGTGCAGTCCGCGAGCACGTCGTCGAACGACATGCCGAGCGCGATCCCGCCGTGATGAATGTCGAACGCATCGCGCCGGTGCCGGCAGCGGATGTCGAGCAGCCGCACGCCGTGCGCGAGTTGCGCAGCGAGCGGCGCGCGTTGCGTGCGCACGAGCGGATCGTCGACCGTATACGCACAGGTGTCATGGCTGCCCGGTAGGGTCAGCGTATGCAGCGGCCGCGCGTCGTCGAGTGCCGACATCCAGTCGGCCAGCGGCGTGGAGGTTTCGTGTCGCGAAGGGATCATGAATCGATGACGGACAAGGAAAGAAAGACGTGGGTGACCGCGTCGGATGTCGCCGTGCGGGCCGGCGTGTCGCGCTCCGCGGTGTCGCGCGCGTTCTCGCCGACGGCGAGCATCGCGCCCGAAACGCGCGAACGCGTGATGGTGGCCGCGCGCGCGCTCGGCTACCAGGTCAACCTGATCGCGCGCGACATGATCACGCAGCGCAGCAGCATGATCGGCGTCGTGACGGCCGGGTTCGAGAATCCGTTCCGCGCGCGGCTGCTGTCGGACCTGATGGCCGCGCTCGGGCAGCGTGCGTTCACGCCGCTCGTGACCAATGCGGATGACCCGCATCAGGTCCGGCAATCGCTCGAACGGCTGCTCAGCTACCGGATCGCGGGCCTCGTGATGACGTCCGCGTCGCCGCCGCTGTCGGTCGCACGACAGTATCTCGACCACCGGATCCCCGTCGTGATGATCAACCGCGAAGCGAACCTGCCGGGCGCGGATGTCGTCGTCAGCGACAACGCGGCAGGCGCCGCCCATGCCGCGCAACGGCTCGTGCGGGCCGGCGCGCGCCGGCTCGCGTTCGTCGGGCCGCGTACCGCGAGCTACAGCGCACGCGCGCGCGCGGATGCGTTCGAGCAGGCGCTGCAACGCGGCGACGCGTTCGATACGACGCTCGTGCACGTGATCGATACGCGCGCCGACACGCATGCATGCGGCATCGATGCCGCGCGGCGACTGTTCGCGGCCGGCGAGCGCCCGGACGGCGTGTTCTGCTCGTCCGACCTGCTCGCGCTCGGCGTGATCGACGCCGCCCGCGATGCGTTCGGCTTGCGCGTGCCCGACGACCTGCGCGTGATCGGCTTCGACGACATCCCCGCCGCCGAATACGACGCCTATCGGCTCACGACGCTGCGCCAGGACACGCAAGGCCTCGCGCACGCGGCCATCGACCTGCTCGCCGACCGGATCCGGACGTTCGACGGCGCCTCGCGCACGCGTGTCGTGCCGGTTACGCACGTGGTGCGGCATAGCTGCGCGTAACGCGTCGCGTCACTTCAGCCCGCCCGCGAAACCGCGCAGCAGGTAGCGCTGCACGTACCCGGCGACAGCCAGCGTCGGCAGCGACGCCAGCAGCCCCGCGCTCATCAGGTCGCCCCAGTCGATGCCGTTCTCCGTCACGTAGCCGGCAATCGCGAGCGGCAGCGTGAAGCGGCTCGGCGTCGACACGAACAGCAGCGCGATCAGGAATTCGTTCCATGCGGCGATGAACACGAAGATCGCGGTCGCGATCAGCCCCGGCGCGCACAGCGGCAGCACGATCTGCACGAGCCGCCGCGCGCGACCCGCGCCGTCGATGCACGCGGCCTCCTCGTATTCGACCGGCACGTCGCGCACGAACGCGAGCAGCATCCAGATCGCCATCGGCAGCGCGTAGATCTGGTAGGCGAGCATCAGCCCGAGCGTCGAATCGAGCAGATGCAGGCGCTTCGCGAGCGCGAACAGCGGCACGGCGATCGTGATCGGCGGCATCAGCTTCAATGCCAGCACGAGCATCAGGAACAGCACGTCCAGCCGCGCCGGAAACCGCAGCCGCACGAGCGCGTAGGCGGCCGGAAACGCGAGCGTCAGCGCGAGCAGCGTCGTGCCGAACCCGACCAGCAGCGAATTGGCGAGCGGCGCGCCGATACCGTTCGACCACACCGACGCGAAATGCTCGAGCGTCGGTGCGGCCGGCCAGATCCGCAGCGGATGATCGAGGCGCTCGAGCGTCGGCATGAACGCCGCGCCGGCCATCCACAGACACGGCAGCAGCAACAGCGCGAGCGCGACGATGCGCAGCACCCACGGCGCCGCGTGACCGAATGCGGCCCCCGTTCGCGCTTGCGCGACGTGTGGGGATCGCGCCGTCATGCGCGCCGCTTGCGAACCGTCTGCCATACGTACCCCGAAACCAGCAGCGCGGACGCCGCGAGCATCAGCACCGACGCGGCACTCGCCGGCCCGACGTTGAAGAAGCGGAAGCCCGTGTCGTAGATGTAGGTCGACAGCGTCTGCGTCGCGTTGCCGGGGCCGCCGCCCGTCAGCGCATAGACCTTGTCGAACAGCTTGAACGTGTCGATCGAGCGCAGCAGCAGCGCGAGGCCGATCTGCGGCGCCGCGAGCGGCAGCGTGACGTCGCGCAGGCACTGCCATTCGCTCGCGCCGTCGGTGCGCGCGGCTTCGTACAGCTCCTGCGGGATCGATTGCAGCCCGGCCAGCACGATCAGGAACGCCATCGGCGTCCACTGCCACACGTCGACGAGCGCGAGCGACCACAGCGCGAGATGCGGATCGGACAGCCAGCGCACGCCTTCGATGCCGAACGCGGCGAGCAGCGCGTTCAGGAAGCCGTCGAAATTGAGCCAGTTGCGCCAGATCGCCGAGCACACGAGCGTGGACAGCATCATCGGCAGGATCGCGAGCGGCAGCGCGAGGCGCCGCCCGGGAAACGCGCGCACGAACAGCAGCGCGAGGCCGAAGCCGAGCGCGACCTCGACGAGCGACGCCGCGATCGTGAAGCGCAGCGTGTTGCCGAAGCCGGCCGCGAACGCGTCGTCGCCGAGCACCGCGCGATAGTTCGCGAGCCCGATGAACGCGCGCCGGCCGGCCGCATAGTCGACCCGGCAGAACGAGTCGACCAGCACCTGCGCGACCGGGTACAGCGCAAGCGCGGCCAGCACCAGCAGCGCGGGCCCGAGCAGCGCGACGAACGGCAGGCTGCGGCCGAGGGCTTTCATGCGCGGATTCCGGACGATGCCTGACGACGGGCCGTCACTTGCCGGCCGCGACCATTGCCTGCGCGATCTTCTGCTGCGCCTGGCGCAGCGCGGCGTCGGGGGCGGCCTGCCCGGTCAGCGCGAGCTGCAGCTGATCGCCGAGAATGCTCTCGACCTGCTGCCAGTCCTTCACGCGCGGCCGCGCACGACCGGCCTCGAGCGCCTTCAGCTGATCGGGATACCAGCGGTACTGGCGCACCAGCGCCGGATCGGTGAACACGCTGCGGCGCGTCGGCGGGATGCCGATCCCGGCGAGGCGCGTTTGCGTGTCGCGCGAGCTCAGGTAGGCGAGGAAATCCTGCGCGAGCTTGGCATGCGGCGCATCCTTCGGAATGCCCATCTGCCAGATGCCGAGCATCGGTGCCGGGCCGGCCGTCTGTCCGGGCGGCGGCTGCAGCGCGATCTGCCCGACCACGCGCGACTGCTTCGGATCGTCGAGCGCCGGAATCCACGCCGGCCACACCTCGATCGACTGAGCGGCCGTGCCTCGCTGCAGCGCGTCGCGCACTTCGGCGGCGCCATACACGTCGACGTCCTTCGGCGCGGAGGCCTTCAGCGCGAGGAACGTCTTCAGCGCGGCCTGCGACTCGCGCGAATCGATCGTCACGTTGCCGGCACGGTCGAACACGTCGCCGCCGTAGGCCCACAGGATCGGCAGGAAGCCCGTCACGACCGGATTACCCTTGGTACCACGGAACACGACGCCCGACACGCTCTTGTCCGCGCCGCCAACGGTCTGCGCGATCTTCAGCACATCGTCCCAGTTGCGCGGCGGCTGCAGCTTGTACTTCGCGAGCAGATCCTTCCGGTAAGCGAACATCTCGACGTTGCCGACGATCGGCAGCGCGTACAGCGCGCCCGCCGCGTTGCGGCCGAGCGCGACCGCGGACGGCACGAGATCGGTGTCCGCGAGCGACGCCGGCAGCGGTTTCAGCCAGCCGTTGCCGATGAATTCGGGCGCCCACGTGTCGTCCATCATCACGAGGTCGTACGTGCCGGTGCCTTCGCGCATCGACAGCTTCAGCTTCTGGTACAGGTTCGCGTTCGGCAGCTTGAGCAGCTCGATATCGGTGCCCGGATGCAGCTTCGTGAAGCCGGCGACGGCGTCGGCCAGGCCCTTGCCGTAGATGTCGTCGCGGCCCGCGATGACGAGATCCGCCGCGAAGGCGTGCGAGGCGGCAAGGGACAGCGCAACGGCGGCGGACAGCGCGCGCAGGCGGCTCAACAGGGTCATGAGGTCTCTCTCGATCGGCGTGGTGGCGGGTCGGCCGGGCGTTGCACACGTGTGCAACGCGGGCGGCGCTTCGGGCGGCCTGAAGCGAACGCCATTGTTCACGTCGATCGTTAAGAATTTGTGGCACGCGGCGAAACCGGCCACTATCGCGGCCGTCCGCCTCGCGCATGTCAGCCCACGTGCACCATCAGAAGTTCACCCGAATCCCGGCCATCACCGCGAGTTGCCGGCTCGAATTGCTGTTCGCGAGCACCGGGATCTGTGCGTAGTTCACCGCGTTGCCGTTCGCGTCGGTGCCGAGCCCCGTGCCGCTCGCGATCTGGCCGATCGCGACCGCATACAGCGCGGTGCGCTTCGACAGGCTGTAGTTCGTGCCGACGTTGACCTGGTGGAAGCGCGTCGTGCCGCGCCCGTCGGTGTGCGTGGCGTTGAAGATATACGCGACGCCGCCCTGCAGCGCGGGCGTGAACATGGTCGTGACGTTCAGCTCGCCGATATCGAACGTGAACGCCTGCGTGCGCGGCTGCGCGTCGGTCGAGAAGTAGCGGCTGTCGCCGAGGCGCGTATGCGTGTAGGTCAGCGCGACCGTCGCCGCGCCGAGCGTCACCGAGCCGCCGGCGCCGAACGCGCGCATCGAGCCGGCGTCCTGCAGCAGGCAATACATCGCGCCCGGGTTGCTGCACGCGAAGTCGCCGATATAGCCGCTCGCGCCGCCGAGCGCCGCATCGAGCGGCTGGTGCAGGTCGAGATAGCCGACCGAGAACGCGACCGGCGCGCGGGTATAGGTCGCCGCGACCGCATAACCGCGCTTCGCGGAAAAGTTGCCGGCCTGCCCGCCGAAGCTGAACGTGCCGCCGAACGTCAGGCCGTTGAAGTCCGCGCTGGTGAACTTCACCGCGTTGTTGAAGTTGAACGCGGCGTTGAGGTTGTCGACGTCGCCGAGGTGCGAGCCGTACGGCGTCGCCCAGTTGTTGCTGGATACATAGGCGCCAAGCATGTCCGTGTACGAGTCATATTGCCGGCCGAGGCCGAGCGTGCCGATCGCATCCTGACGCAACCCGACCCATGCCTGCCGGCTGAACGCGGTGCCACCCTGCAGCGCCTGCCCGTTCGCCGACAGGAACTGCTGCTCGAGCGAAAACACCGCGCCGAGCCCGCCGCCGAGCGGCTCGGCGCCCTGGAATCCGAAGCGGGACGGCACGAGGTTGCCGCCGCCCATCTGCCATGCATGGCCGCCGCCCGTGCTGCCGTCGGCGCGCGTGAACTGCTGGTTCGTCGAATAGATGATGCCGGTGTCCACGGTGCCGTACAGCGTCACGCTGCCGGAGGTCTGCGCGTGCGCGTGCATGCACCCCAGCGTGGCCGCGGCCGCGGCCAGTCTTCGTCCGATCTTCATGTCCCGCCCCTCTGATGTCATCGATTCGCAGTGCAAACCGATGGTGTTGTCGATATGGGTGGCAGGACTTTATCCAGCGAAAATTCGGGACCCCTATCCCAAATCAGCAAATGGTGAAGCGAACGGGCGACGCACGACGACACCCGGCGGCACCGTCCCGGCGCGCAGACGTCATTCGGGGCGCAAGGTTTGCGACGGCAGCTCGCCGAACAGGTCGCGATACTCGCGCGCGAAATAGCCGAGATGCGTGAAGCCCCAGCTCGCGGCGGCCTCGCCGACGCCGAGCTGGTGCGCGGACGTCGTGCGCAGCAGGCGCCGCACCGCGTTCAGCCGGATGGTACGCAGATAGCCGACGGGCGTGACGTCGGCGACGCGCTGGAAGCTCGTCTGCAGCGTGCGGCGGCTGCAGCGCAGCGCGCGGCACAGTTCGAGCACGGTGACGGGTTCCTCGGGCCGGTCGCGCAGGTGCTTCTCGCAACGGCTGACGATATCGCTGTAGGTGGCGTGCGTGATGTCGCGGCGCTCGACGCCGATGCCCTGCTCGAGCGCATCGAGGAACATGCCGAGCATCGTGTCGCGGAACATCTTGCGGGTGGCCGCATATTCGAGGCAACCAGGGTTGCGCTGCGCGTCGTCGATCAGCGACGACAGCCGCGCGCCGAGCGCGACGCCCTGCGCGTCCGACAGCCGCGTGACGTGCCGCAGCTTGCGCGCGCCGGCCGCGCCGAATTCGGCTTCACAGAGCTCGTCGACCATGTCCGACGCGGCGCTGATCCCGACCAGCCCCATCCCTTCCGGCGTATGGAATTCGAAATCCTCGCCGGCGCGCAGCGCGAGCAGCGCATAACCGTCGACCGGCTGGCCCTGGAACGTGCCGGCGAGCGGCACCGACAGCGGCACCGCGAGCGACGTGCGCCCGGCCGGCGAGAGGCCGGTTTGCGCGACACGCCGGTTGGTCGTCTCGCGGAAGAAATGGAAGTCGTCGTACAGCACCTGCGTGACGGTGCCCCTGAACCGGCCCGGCGTCATCTGGCGGTAGACCTGATGCCAACCCGCGATCGCGAGCCCGTGGTCGTGCACGTCTTCGTGTGAGCGTGACTGGAACAGCATCGGCATCTCCGGTAAAACCCTGATTCCACGTTGCGGCCGCACGGCGCGCAGCGGCACAGCTTACCCCCGCAAAATTCCGCGCAGTGCGGTTTCGAATGCAAGACAGGCCGCCGACAGTGCGGCGGCCTGCTCGCCGGTCACGCGGACATAGCGGCGAAACGCCGGCATCCGGTTCACGACCTCGCTGCCGCCGAACGGCACGACGGCGAGCGTCCAGCGCCCGTCGCGCGCGGCGATCGTGCAGTCGGTCAGGTGCAGCGGGCGGAGCGCGTCGGCAAGTGACGAATCGGCGACGAGCGCGGCCACCGTCCGCACGAATCCGGGGGCGCATCCCGGCGCAGGCTCGGCCGCGACGCCGGTGCGCCGCAGCCAGCCGGTCTGCAGCACGCGTGCAACGCCCTGCGCGGCCGGACCGTCCGCGTTGATCGACACCTGCACGCTGACCGTATGCATCAGGAACTGACGGTCGACGCGTTCGTCGACGCGCACGCGCACGCCGTTCGGCAACCGGGCCGTCGCGTCGCCAGCGGCGCCGACCACTTCGCGCACCGCACCGAGGTCGGCCAGCACGCGCGCGGCGATCGCGCCGGGCCGGTGCCCGGGCGGCGGTGCATCGGGCGCGCCGCGCCACCGGGCGAATGCGAGCCTCACGATGCGACGTGCTCGTTGCGCAGCACTTCTTCCACCGGCACCGGCCTGAACGGATGCCGGCGCTGCACGACGACCGTCCAGAACAGCGCATAGAGCGCGGTGAGCCCGAGCATCGCGCCGAACGGCACGTAGATGTCGCGCGCGTTCATGCCAGGCGGCGTGATGTACCAGATCGCGAGCACGATGCCGACGCTCGACACGATCTGCGGCAGCGGGAACAGTGGCGAACGGTACGGGCGCGGCAGGTCCGGGCGGCGGATGCGCAGCATCACGACCGACGCGGTGACGAGCAGGTACGCGGTGCCCCATGCGCAGGTCGCCGCGAGCACGAGATGCATGATGCTGTCGAGATTGCCGTTGATCAGCCATGCATGGAAGATCGGCACGACCGCCGCCGCGACGATGCCGACCACCGGCGTCTTGAAGCGCGGATGCAGGTACGCGAAGCAGCGCGGCAGCGCGCCGTCGATCGCCATTCCGTACAGGATGCGCGGCAGCCCGGCCATCAGCGTGTTGATCGTCGCGGCGCCCGCGCACAGGAACGCGATGCCGAACCAGATGCGGCCGAAGGGCCCGAGCACCTGCAGCGCGAACGCGGGAATCGCGCCCGGCGTGTCGAGCAGGTGCGTGAGGCCGTCCGGGCTCACCGGCACGTTCGCGACCTGGCGGCGGATCGCCGCGCCGTACAGGAACATGCAGATCGCGACGCCGACGAGGCCGAGCGCCATCGCGCGCGGAATCGTCCGTCCCGGCGCCTTCATTTCCGGCGCGAGCGGCGTGACGAACTCGCAACCGACGAACATGAACATCGCCATCCCGACCAGCGACAGCACGGCCGGCACCGACGTGCCGACTTCCGAGCCGCCGAACCAGCCGTCGAGATGCACGGCCGGCGCGGCCGCGAGCCCGAGGATCCCGAAGATCATCAGCGACAGCCACATGCCGGCCGTCAGCACGATCTCGAGCTTGCTGAACACCTTGATGCCGATGATGTTGGTGATCGCGAACGTGACCACGAGGCCGACGCCGACGAGCCACGAACTGTTGTGCTTCTCGAACGCGGCGTTCAGCGATTCGAAGTTCACGAGCGCCATGATGCCGCTCAGGATCGTCTCCGCCGTGCCGGCGAACACGTGCACGAGGAAATACGCGGAAATCGTGCCGGTGATCGCCCAGAAGCGGCCGAGCCCGCACGACAGGTAATCGTAAACCGAGCCGGCCGTCGGCAGCATCGCGGCAGCTTCGGAGAACGTCGTCGCCTGCGCCTGCATCATCACGAACGCGATGATCATCGCGACCGCGAACGCCCAGCCGCCCATCCCGAAGCCCGACGTCGCGGTGAGAATCACCGGGCTCGCCATGATGAGGCCGACGGCACTCGCCAGCGCGGTCGGAAATCCGACCGCGCCCGCCTTCAGCACCGTGCCGCCGCCCGCTTCAGCCGACGCACCGGCGGGCGTATCGCCCGCGGCGCCGGTCATTCCAGACCATCCGGACATCCTTGTCTCCTTCCTTGGTCGGCCGGCGCCGGCGCTGCGGCGCCCGCTCCGTTCCGTGCTTCGCGGTCGGCCCGGGGCGACGCTTCAACGCGTCGGCACCCGGGCCCCTGTCGATTCAATCCTGATCCGATGTCGAAAAAATACGCAGGCAAAATAATCCGGTCATAGCGCAAATCGGCAAACCGGCGGTGGCGAACGGGTTATCCCGCCCTCCACCGCCGGTTCGGCGTCACGCGCTCACGGCATCACGGCGTTTCGGCCTCACGCGAACGGCACGGCCTCGAAGCCCGCCGCGAGCGCGTCGACGATCCGGTCGAGTTGCTCGCGCTGGATCACGAGCGGCGGCGACAGGATGATCTTCGTGCCGACCGGACGCACCAGCACGCCATGCTCGCGCGCCACTTCCGCGACCGCGTTCGCATAGCCGGACAGCGGGTCGATCGGCTCGCGGGTCTGCTTGTCCGCGACGAGATCGAGCGCGAGCATCAGCCCCTTGCCGCGCACCTCGCCGACCGCCGCGAAACGCTGCGGGAACGACTGCAGCGCCTCGAGCAGATACGCGCCCTGCTTCGCCGCGTTCGCCGGCAGGTCCTCCTTCACGACGATGTCGAGGCTCGCGATCGCGGCCGCGCAGGCAACCGGGTGCCCGGCGTACGTGTAGCCGTGCATGATCGCGCCGCCGAAGTCCGCGTTCGCGGCGAATGCGTCCTCGATCCGCGCGTTCACGGCCGTCGCGCCGAGCGGCACGTAGCCGGACGAGATCCCCTTCGCGAGACACATGATGTCCGGGCGCACGCCCCAGCCGCGGCTGCCGAACAGGCTGCCGCTGCGGCCGAAGCCGGTCACGACTTCGTCGGCGATCAGCAGTACGCCGTAGCGGTCGCACACCTCGCGCACGAGCGGCCAGTAGTTGGCCGGCGGCACGATCACGCCGCCCGCGCCCTGCACCGGCTCGGCGATGAACGCGGCGACCGTGTCGGGGCTCTGGAACTGGATCTCGCGCTCCAGCATGTCCGCGCAGATCCGGCCGAGTTCCTCCGGATCCTGCGTGAACGGGTTGCGGTACAGCCACGGTGTCTCGACGTGGAAGCAGCCGGGCAGGTTCGGCTCGTAGTTGCGGCGGAACACCGTGTTGCCGTTCACCGACGCGCCGCCGAAGTGCGTGCCGTGATAGCCCTGCTTCAGCGAGATGAACTTGGTGCGGTCGGCCTGGCCGCGCACCTTCCAGTACTGGCGTGCGATCTTCAGCGCGGTCTCGATCGAGTCGGAGCCACCCGAGCTGTACAGCACGCGGCGCATGCCTTCCGGCTCGAGCATGTCGATCAGCTGCTTCGACAGCTCTTCCGCGCGCGGATGCGAGATGCCGTCGAACAGCTGGAAGTATTCGAGCTCGTCGAGCTGGCGCATGATCGCGTCCTTCACTTCCTGGCGGTTGTGCCCGACGTTCACGTTCCACAGGCCCGCGACGCCGTCGACGAGCTGCCTGCCGGTTTCATCGAACACGTAGCAGCCGTCGCCGCGCACGATGCGGATCGGCTTGCGCTGTTTCATTTCGTTCGGGTGCAGCATCGGGTGCCAGAACTTCGCTTCGTTGTAGCTCATTGCAGTCTCCACTTTCGGATCGTTTGAACCTGGATCGCCCAGGGTCGAGGTTCGAGGTTGCCGGATCTGGCGCCGCGCGTCAGTGCGCGATGCAGACGGATTTGGTTTCGGTGAAGCCCTCGATCGCGTACTGGCCGAACTCGCGGCCGATGCCCGATTGCTTGTAGCCGCCGAACGGCATCGACGGGTCGAGCGGAATGTGACAGTTCACCCACACGGTGCCGGCCTCGATCCGCGGCACGAGGTTCATCACGCGCTTCAGGTCGTTGCTCCAGATGCTCGCGGCGAGGCCGTACGGCGACGCGTTCGCGAGTCGCACGGCGTCGGCCGCATCGTCGAACGGCACGACGACGATCACCGGGCCGAACACTTCGTCGCGCACGATCGCGCTGTCCGGATGCGGATCGGCGATCACGGCCGGCTTCACGTAGTAGCCGGGCAGGTCGTCGGCCGGCGTGCCGCCCGCGAGGAACGTGAGACCCGCGCGGCGCGCGCGTTCGATGTGCTGGACGACCGTGTCGCGATGGTGCGCGGACACCAGCGGGTTGATCTGCGCGGTCGTGTCGAGGCCCGCGCCGAGCTTCATCGACCGCGCGACGCCCGCGAGGCCGTCCGCGAGCTGTGCGAACTTGCTGCGGTGCACGTAGATGCGCGACGCCGCCGCGCACACCTGCCCCTGGTTGAAGAACGCCCCGGCGGCGACGCCGTCGAGCGCCTGCGCGACGTCGACGTCCTCGAGCATCACGATCGGGTTCTTGCCGCCGAGTTCGAGCGAGAAGCGCGTCATGTTCTGCACGGCCGCCGCGCCGACCAGCTTGCCGGTCGCGGTCGAACCCGTGAACGAGATCTTCGCGATCGACGGGTGGCTCGACAGCGCGGCGCCGCACGTGCGGCCGCCGGTGACGACGTTGAACACGCCGGGCGGCACGCCGGCTTCACGCGCGAGTTCGGCGAGGCGCAGCGCGGTGAGCGGCGTTTCCGGCGACGGCTTCAGCACGATCGTGCAGCCGGCCGCGAGCGCCGGAATCAGCTTCCACACCGCGATCATCAGCGGGAAATTCCACGGCACGATCGCGGCGGCCACACCGACGGGCTCCTTGCGCGTGTAGGCCGTATAGCGCGCGCCGGGCGGGAACGGGATCGACACGTCGAGCGTCTGGCCGGTGATCTTGGTCGCCCAGCCGGCCATGTAGCGCACGTATTCGACACTCGCGCCGACCTCGATCGCGCGCGACACGTGGATCGACTTGCCCTGGTTCAGCGTTTCGAGTTGCGCGAGCGTTTCGACGTCGGCTTCGATCAGGTCGGCGAGCTTCAGCAGGATGCGCTCGCGGTCCGCCGGGCGCAGCCCGCTCCACACGCGGGTGTCGAATGCCTGCTTCGCGCTGGCGACCGCGCGGTCGACGTCGTGCGCGTCGGCATCCGCGACCGTCGCGAGCCGCTCGCCCGTCGCCGGGTCGTACACGTCGAGCCGCGCGGCCGCGTGCGCGGGCTGCATGGCGCCGTCGATGAAAAGGCCGAAGTCGCGTGCGACGAAGGTGCGCACGGTGTCGCTGACGGCGACGAAGTTCGTGGTGCTCATGGGCGTCTCGATGTTTGTCATGGCTGGGCCGCGTGCGCTTCGGCATGCGGGTGTCGAACCACTGTATCGACGGGGGATCGCGCCCGGTGAGCGCAAATTGGCAAGCGCGTGGGCGATCGGAACGCGGGCGACTCGGGAATGTGGAATGGCGGCGTGCGCGCGTCGCGCTATCGTCGGATCAATGGCGCGGCGTGGTGCGGCGTGAATGCGGATGCGGATGCGGAAAAGCTACAGGAACAACGCGCCGACCAGCTCGGTGCGGTTCGATACGCCGAGCTTCCGGTACATCCGCATCAGATGTGTCTTGATGGTCGGCTGGCCGAGCGCGAGATCGCGTGCGATCTCCTTGTTCGAGCGGCCGTCGCGCACGAGGCGCGCGATCTGCTCCTCGCGGTAGGTCAGCCGTTCCTCGCAACCGATCCGGTGTATCCCGCGCCGCGCGCGCAGCAGCGGGACCAGCGCGGCTTCGGCAACCGGCTGCAGCCGTGCCAGCGCGTCGATCTCGCCCGGTGCGAACCGGCCGGCCGTGCGGTTGCCGTCCGCGTCGCCCGTCCCGAAGCGCAACAGCGAAAACGCGCCGACCGTGCGGCCCGCATCGTCGCGCAGCCAGATCTCGACGACGTCGGTCACACCGTGCCGCCGCAGGAAACGGGTCCAGTACGCGGACGCATCGCGTCTTTCGTCAGGCAATTGGGACGCGAGCGTCACGACCGCATGAACGCCTGACGCGCAGCGCGACGGGTGCAGCGGATCGAGCATCCGGTAGCGCGCGATGTAGGTGCGATGCATCGCCTCCGGCATCCCGAACAGTTCGAAATCGGCCGGCTCGCCGCTCAGGTCGAGCCGGTAGAACACGATCGCGGACGGGCTCGCGAATGCCTCGAACGCCGCGACGCACGCGCGCAGCGCGCGCTGCCAGTCGGCGCCTTCGTGGTCGGCGGAAGCGGATGAGGTCGGCATGATGGGAGCGGCCGGCGGCCGAACGCGTCGAAGGTCGGGCCAGCCTACCGGCATCGAAATGGGCCGGTGAGCACAAATCGGCAATTCGTCCGTGGATGACGGATGACGGAGCTGCCGGCCGTGTCGCGACAACGGAGTCTGCGTCGGGAAGGTATGCGCCGCGAGCCGTGCGGTCGATGATGGCTGTCGAGGGCGGCGCGGAACATCGCGCGCGCCGATCGAGCACGATCGGAGTGATCGGCGAAATGCGCGGAGCGACCGCACGCGCTGCCGCAAAACGGAGGCGCGGCAGCGTGCGCGCCCCACGCTGTCAGCCGATATCAGTGCGCGTTCGCGGCGTACGTGTCGCAGGCGCTTACTTCACCCGACTCCATCCCGCGCCGCAGCCAGTACACGCGCTGCTCGCTGGTGCCGTGCGTGAAGCTCTCCGGCACGACGTAGCCCTGGCCTTGCTGCTGCAGCCGATCGTCGCCGATCGCAGCCGCCGCCTTCAGCCCCTGCTCGAAATCACCGGGCTCCATCAGCCGCTGGTTCGCGCGCTGCGCATTGTTCGCCCACACGCCGGCGAAGCAGTCGGCCTGCAGTTCCATCCGCACCGACAGCGCGTTCGAGCGCGCTTCGCTCGAGCGGCGGCGCGCGGCATCGACCTTGTCGGAAATGCCGAGCAGATTCTGCACGTGATGGCCGACTTCATGCGCGATCACGTAGGCCTGCGCGAAATCGCCGCCCGCGCCGAACCGCTTGCGCAATTCGTCGTAGAAACCGAGATCGATGTACACGTTGCGGTCGCCCGGACAATAGAACGGCCCCATCGCGGTCTGGCCGGTGCCGCACGCGGTCGGCGTCGAGTTCGTGAACATCACGAGCTTCGGCGCCTCGTACTGCGCATGCAACTGGGTGTTGAAGACACCCGTCCACGTGCGCTCGATATTGCCGAGCACCTTGCGCGTGAACACGACGCCGGGCTCGTTCGCCGGTGCACCCTGGTGCTGCGTGGGCGCGGGCTGCGCCTGCTGCTGGCGGCCCTGCAGCGCCGATGCGCCTTCGAGCACGACGCGCGGGTCGATCCCGAAGAAATACGATGCGGCCAGCGCGACCACGATCGTGCCGATGCCGATCGTCGCGCGCCCGCCACCGAAGCCGCCGCCACCGCGTCGATCCTCGACGTTCACACTTTCTTGTTCGTCGTCCAGCCTCATTGCCGGCCCCTCCCTTCCTTGTCGTTGTGCTGACCGGACAGCCCCCGGCAGGCGATTGATTCCCATTGCGACGGCAGCGTCCGGCGCGCCATCGCACGGCGGCACCGCCCGGTCAGTGGTGCGGCACCATGCAGTACCGAGCCGCCCCGTCGTTACACGACACACGCGGCATCCGGACGACAGGCTGGCGCACGCGCCATTTTGCCGACCTTGGCGTCTTGTCGCAAAATAAGGAGCATAGAGCGACCGGACCGGCGACATCGTCATTCTTTGCAAAATGACGGCGCGTGCGGGCCCGGGAGGACGAGATGAATAGCGGAAAAACCGGGCTTGCCCGCCTGCCGCGACTTACTTCGCATGACCTCGGCGAACGTCGCTCACTGCGTCGAGCAAGCGGTACTTGCGGATCTTTTCATAGAGCGTGCTCTTCGCAATGCCGAGCTGACTCGCCGCCTTCGTCAGATTGCCGGCATGACGCGCAAGCGCGCGCCGGATCGATTCCGCCTCGGCCATCTTCAACGAGTCGCCCGCATCCGGCGCGAGCGCGTCGACGGCCCGCGCGGCGCATGCATCGATCGACGCCCCCGCGCCGATCTCGGCAGGCAGCTTGTCGGCCTTTATCACCGGGCTGTCCGACAGCAGCAGCGCCCCCTCGATCGCGTTCCGCAGTTCGCGCACATTGCCGGGCCACGGATAGCGCAACAGGCGCGCATACGCATCGTCGTCGAACGACCTCGGGGAGAGGCCGTACGACTCGCACAGATGCCCGAGCCAATGCGCAATCAGCGCCGGCAGGTCCTCGGCGCGCTCGCACAAGTTCGGAATCGACACGGTCGTGACCGCGATCCGGTAGTACAGATCCATCCGGAACCGGCCTTTCGCGACGGCGTCCTTCAGATCCCGGTGCGTCGCCGCGACCAGCCGGAAATTCACCCTGCGCGGCGTATTCTCGCCCAGGCGATAGATTTCGCTCTCCTCCAGCACGCGCAGCAGGTGCGGCTGGATGTCGAGCGGCATTTCCCCGATCTCGTCGAGAAACAGCGTGCCGCCATCGGCCGCTTCGATCTTGCCGGCCGCACCGGACTTGCGTGCGCCGGTAAATGCGCCTTCCGCGTAGCCGAACAACTCGCTGGCCAGGAGGTCTCTCGACAACCCGCCGCAATTGAGCGCAACGAACGAACCGTCGGCGCGATCGCTCGCCTGGTGGATACCCTGCGCGAACAGCTCCTTGCCGACGCCGGTCTCGCCGAGCAGGAGCACCGGCACCCTGGACGGCGCGAGCTGGCGCGCACGATTCACGGCCGCCCGCAATGCGGCGCTGTCGCCAACGATGCGCTCGAACCCTCGCGGCTCGCCGCCGTGCCGTTCCCGTCCGCGCGCGATCGGGACGGCCCCGCGGGGATTCGTGATGCCCGGCGTCACGATCATGTAGCCGAGCACGTCCGCACCGTCACGCACGATTTCGATGTGGCTGCGCGACAGCCATGCCGGCGTACTCGCCGACAGGCGGCCGTCGCCCGCGTAGTGCTCGAGTTCGGGCAGCGCGAACGTCGCGTCGCACCGGATATCGAATCCGAGCCGGCGCAACACCGGAACGACCTGCGCGTTGGCCTTGACGAGTCGGCCGCGTTCGTCGACGACGATCACCGCATCGGAGGAAGACGCACCGAAGCGTGACGCGCAGCGGTCGAGCAGGCTCAGGCGGCGCGCCATGCCCTCCTTCGCGAGCCGGCTTTCGATGCGGCCCGCAAGCGATACCGCGAGCGCAAGGCCGTATGGGTTGTAGGTCTGCGCGAGCCCCGAAATGTCGATCACACCCAATACGTGCCCGTCGCGCGGATCCTGGATGACGGTCGCCGAGCAGGTCCAGCGCTTGATGCCCGCGCAGAAGTGCTCCGCGCCATGGATCTGGACCGGCTGCCTGAGCGCGAGCGCGGTGCCGATCGCATTGGTGCCGCAATTCAGCTCGGTCCACTCGCAGCCTGGAATGAGGCCGACCTCGCGCGCAGGCTCGACGATCCGCATGTCGCCCTCCTGCTGGAGGATCATCCCGCTCGGATCGGCCAGCAGCATCACCGTGCCCGTCTGCGAAAGAAAATCCCGAGTGTGCTGCATCAGCGGCAGACTGGCATCGACGAGGCGACGGTTCGACATGCGCCACTGCACGAGCCCGTCTTCATCGAGCGGCGGCGGCGCACGGTCGACACCGGGATCGACGCGGCTGACGAGACAGCGCTGCCACGAATCGTCGACCACGCCGCGTACGTCGGACGAACGCCACTCGCTGCCCGTCACCAGATGCTCCCAGGCGGCCATGATGCTCGCGTCATGGCGTGGACTGGGAAACCAGTCCATCGGCGTGCCTCTCTGTTGCATGTCTGTCTCCTGGCGGTTTCGTGACGGCACGAACCGCACGGCCGTCACAGCGGCCATTTTGTCGACTTTGTGGGGGCGCCCGACCGCAGCCCGCGGCGAGCGTAGCGACTATCGTACTCCGTCCCGGCGCCTCGACGTTCGTCCGGACACCAACCACTGCAAGCAATGCGCGCGCCAGCAAGCGGTCGCCCGCACGTCGTCGCACGGCTCGGGACGCCGTCGAGAACCGGTGGCCGAAAAGAAGCCGGCCGTTCGAAAATCGAACGGCCGGAAATCGAACGCGTCCCGCGAACGAAGCCGATGCGAAGCCGGCGAACGCCGAGCTCCGTGGACGGCGTCAAATGTCAGATCATTGCACGCGCTCCGGAACCGGCAGCTTCACCCATTCCGCGTAGAACGCATCGATGTCGGGTTCGAAGTCGTGAATGACCGGGTACCACGGCGTAGGCGCCTCGACGTCGTGCATCGCGCCGCAGGTCGGGCAGTAGTATTCACGATAGACCTGCCATTGCGTGTCGGGCGCCATCAAGCGTGGGTAGACCTCGTCCATCGCCTCTTCGGATTCGCGCACGAAGATGTTCGCGTGCAGTTTCCAGTTGTCACGGTAATCGCAAAACACATGGCCGCAGTCGCATTGCGTGACCCAGTGCTTCGTCGCCCATTGCTGCACGATGTACAGGTGCGGGCCGAGCGGCAACACGATGCGGTCCTTCCAGCCGAGCTTCTGCTGCAACGCATCGACGTACATCCGGAAGCGCTCGCCGTCCTTCGGCATCGACAACATGCGCAACGTGGTGTCCCAGTCGAGCTTGCCGTCGACCATGTTCCTGATCTGTTCCTTGGTGTAGGTAGACATCTCCAGTCCTCCATGTGGGTGATAGTGCGCAGGGTCCGGCTCACTCCTCGACCAGCACCACCGTATTGACGTCGGGCATCTTCGACAGGTCCATGCGGAATTTCGAGCCGTAGGTCGGCACGTCGAGCTCGTCCTCGGTGAGCGTCCACGTGTCCGGCAACTCCCAGAACGCGCGGAACTGCTGCTCGAATTTCGTCGACAGGCCGAAGCTCGTCGCGAACATGTGCTGCACCTGCGTCGATGCATGCTTGAGCAGGATCCGCTCGCGCTCGCCCTTCATCCATTCACGAGTCGGTTGCGAGCGCGCGAGACGCGCGTTGCGGATCTCGATGCGCTGCAGCGCGGTCGCTTGCGGATCGACCGTCCAGATGCCGTTGGCATCCCGCGTCGCGACCGCCCCATAGACCTTCTGCGCGTATTCGGGCAGCAGCACCGCGTTGTTGAGATCGCGTTCGATCGCGTCGATCTCGCGGTCGAGCGGATCGCCGAACCCGGGGCCGCCGCGCAGATAGTTCAGGTAGAGATCGTAGTTGCTGTAGCAGTCCTCCGTGGTCATGCATTGCTGGTCGCGCTTGACGATCGCGCCGGCGTTCAGGTGGTTTTCGTAATCCGGCAGGTCCGGGTTCGTATCGCCGCCGAGCGGCAGGCTCTCGCCGAGCGCGATGCGGTCCTCGATGCCCGTGCGATGCGCTTCGAAGCGATAGCCGGTGGCGGGCGGGTAGCCGCCCATCAAGCCCCAGTCGCTGTTCATGTAGCCGTTGCCCATGAAGAACATCGTCCAGTCCTGCGCCTTCCAGACCATGCGCAGCGTCTCGAATCCGCAACCGCCGCGGTACTTGCCGTAGCCGCCTGAATTCGACTTCACGTTGCGGCCGAGGTACAGCAGCGGCTCGGCCATCTCCCAGATCTCGATGTCGCCCATGTCGCCTTCGGGGTTCCAGATCGCGGCCGCGTGATTCAGACCGTCCTTGATCGCGCACGCGCCGGTGCCGCACGACGACGCCTCGAAGCTGTTCACCGCATGGATGTCGCCGTCCTGGTTGATCCCGCCGCCCTGCAGCCAGTTCGACGTGTTGGCGTTCCCCGCGTTGACCTCCTCGAGATAGCCGCGGCTGAAGTACGCCTGCGACAGGGCGCGCCACATCGCGCTCCAGCCCGATACCAGGAAGTGCCACGCGTAAGCGTGTCCGGTGCGGCGGTCGTCCGGGTTCATCCACGCGCCCTTGGGCAGGTGGAATTCGGTGCCGAAATACGCGCCGTCGTTGATGCGCTGTGTCGGCACCAGCGTCTGCGTCATCATCACCCAGATGCCGCTCGTGAACGCGACCTGGTGCGCGTTGTACGAGTGCCAGCCCCAGCGGCTCGCGCCTTCGAAATCGAGACGCCACGAGCCGTCCTTGCGGATCTCCATCTCGACCGGCGAATGCATGATCGAGTCGAGCTTCGCAAACGCCGAAGACGTCTGCACGTCCGGATGGTCGTACGGCACGTCGACGAACGCGACCTTGCGATACTTGCCCGGCAGCGTCATCGCCTTGAGGCGCGTCTGCAACCCGCGCCGTCCTTCCTCGATCACCTCGAAGCCGAATTTCTCGTAGGCGTCGAGGCCCTCCTCGTCGATCACTTCCTCGATCAGATCGCGGATCATGTGGCAGCCGGCGATACGCGTGCGCTCGTCGAGAATCCAGTACTTCGGCGTGCGAACCGAGCGCTGGCTCTCGTGCAACCAGTCGCGCAGCGGCGTGTCGTTCACCCCTGTCTTACGGCACGTAATCATGTAGCCGTCGCCGAAACGCTGCACCTGGCCCGTCGACATCGAGCCCGGTGTCACCGCGCCGGTATCGATCACGTGCGTGACGCCGCCAACCCACCCGACCAGCTTGCCGTGCGCGAAAATCGGCACGATCGTTGCGATGTCGCACGGGTGGACGTTGCCGATCGAGCAGTCGTTGTTGGTGAACATGTCGCCGGGCTGAATGCCCGGATTGGCCTCCCAGTTGTTTTCGATCATGTACTTGATCGCCGCGCCCATCGTGCCGACGTGGATGATGATTCCGGTCGACGTGAGCACGCAGTCACCCGCCGCGTTGTAGAGCGTGAAGCACAGCTCCCCTTCCTGCTCGACGATCGGGCTCGCGGCAATCTTCTTGGCCGTTTCGCGCGCATGCACGAGGCCGCCGCGCAGCTTCGAGAAGATCTTCTCGTAGCGGATCGGATCGCGCTCGCGCAGCTCGAGCCGTTCGAGCCCGTTGTAATGGCCGGTTTGCGCGGTGCGCTCGAGAATGCCGTCGCGAAACTGCTTGAGCGTCTGGCCGTTCTTCAGCAGATCGGCGAAGCCGACTTCCTGGCTGGACATCATGTTCATCGCATGTCTCCTTACTTGACTTCGCTGAGATGGAAGAGGCGGTGCTTGTCGAGCGTGGTGGCGAAGCCCTTCGGGACAACGAACGTCGTCGCGTCGGATTCGATGATCGCGGGCCCCGCGATCTCGTTGCCCGGCTTGAGCGACTCCATTCGCCAGATCACCGCGTCATGCCACTGCTTGTGCCGATACAGACGCCGCGTGCCGATACGCGCGTCCGCCGGCGGCGTGGGGCCGGCAATAGCGTCTTCCGGCAACACCGGCTTCTGCGTGACGACCATGCCGCGCATGATCGCGCCAGTGACCGAGAACCCCAGCTCCGGCGAGCGCGCGGAGCTCGCGTACACGCGGCCGTAGGTGTCTTCGAAGGCCGTCACGATCTTGTCCCAGTCGTCCGCACCGGACGCGCCCGCGATCGGCGATTCGATTTCGAGGTCGTTGAGCTGGCCCATGTACTGCATCCGGAAGCCCGGCCGCAATATCACGTCCCGCTCGCTGAAACCGTTGATGCGAAATTCGTCGATCACCTTGGCGGTCAGTTCGGCCCAGGCTTTCTGGATCGTCTGCGCGGCCCGCGCCTTCTCGGCGTCGGACGCGAGCTGCGGCAGCGCGAGATCGACGCTCTTGTCGTAGCGATACTCGAAATCCGCGCACGCGCAGCCGAATGCCGAGAAGCCCGCCGCCCACGCCGGCACGACGACATCCTTGAAGCCGAGCCCCTCGGTGTAGCCATAGGTATGAACCGGCCCCGCACCGCCATACGAGAAGCACACGAATTCGGTCGGGTTGTACCCTTTCGCGCTGACGTTCGAGCGCAGATATTCGCGCAGTTGCAGGTCGAGCAGCTCGATCACGCCGGCCGCCGCATCCTCCACGGAGAGTCCGAGCGGCTCGGCGATCTGCACGCGAATGTGCTCGCGGGCGCGATTCACGTCGAGCTTGATCTGGCCGCCGAGAAAATTGTCCGGGTTCAGGTAGCCGAGCACGACGTGGCAATCGGACACGGACACCGTCGTCAGGCCGCTGTCGGGCCAGCACGTGCCGACCCGATAGCCGGCGCTGTCCGGCCCGAGCTTGATGGCCCCGCTGTACGGATCGAGCCGCACGAAGCTGCCGGCCCCCGCGCCGACCGAATCCATCGTGACGAGCGGCAGCGACAGCACCAGGCGCGCCATGTCCGGGTCGGACGCGATCGCGAATTTGCCCTTCGTGATGAGCGCCATGTCGAACGACGTGCCGCCGATGTCCGAGCATGCGATGTTGTCGTAGCCGAGCGCCTCGCCGAGGAGCTTCGAGCCGATCACGCCGCCGATCGGCCCCGACACGATGGTGCGCGCCAGTTCCTTCGCTTTCCAGCTGATCGTGCCGCCGTGTGTCGCCATCACGCGCAGGTCGAATTTCGCGCCGTGCTTGCGGAAGCGGTCGCTGACTTTCCTGAGCGTCTGCCGCGACGGCTCGGCCGCATACGCTTCGAGCACCGTCGTGTTCATCCGGTGGCTTTCCTTGCGCTGCGGGTAGTAGTCGACCGATGCGAACACCGGGAGATCAACGCCGCGCGCAGCCAGCTCGTCGCGCACGATGTCCCGCGCCTGGCGCTCGCTCGCGGCGTTCTTGTGCGACTGAAGAAAACAGATGACGATCGCTTTCGCACCGGCAGCGACGAGCTCCCGCGTAGCCTGCCGCACTTCGTTTTCCCGCAGCGGAATCACGATCTCGCCCTGGACGTCCGTACGCTCGGTGACGCCGCGCGTTCGCGACAACGGCACGAGCGGCTCGTCGTAGCGGTGCGTATTCAGGTGGATGCGCTCTTCGAGCGCGTACCCGAGGTAGCTCTGGATCGCCCGCCCCATCAGGTGCACGTGCTCGAAGCCCTTGTTGACGAGCAACCCGACGTCGAGCCCCTTGCGCTGAACGACGCGGTTGAGCATCGCAGTGCCGGAATACACGCAGGTGACCAGTTCCGGATAGACGTCGTCGACGTCGCGTTGCCAATGCGCGAGCGCGTCCTGCGACGAGTTGAAGATCGCGAGTGACTCATCCTCCGGATTGCTTTGCGCCTTGCCGACGACAAACCGTCCGTCCTCGCGCACGAAGAAGGTGTCGGTCATCGTGCCGCCCGCGTCGATGCCCAAGACCTGGACTTGCGAAAGTCCTTCCATGGTGATGTCTCCAATGATTGAAGTCGTGATGAGCCGCGCTCAGGTTCGAACGAGGTCATCGTTCGATCCCGGGCGTCGGCTCATCTGCAAGGAGGCAACAACCGTGCCATTCGGTGGATCGGGCCGGTCGGCGCGGCCCGGTCAAGCCAGGCGGGGCGCCCATCGGATGGAGCGGGTTGCTTCGAGTAGGCGACTCACCTTGGGACGTCCGGATTCCGGACTGGTCAGGCGTCCGAATATCAGTCGGCTCCCTCGGCGGGCGGGTGCACGCTCGCCCCGGATCCGGAACGACGGCAACGCGGGCGCCTTGCCGTCCGGCGTTATGTCATCGCCTGCCGTCGCCCCTCATTCACGTTCATCCTTTCGGCTGATACCGGCGCTCATCTGTGCCGCCTAAAGTGACCGGAAACGACACCCTTCCGGAGAACGACATGACGCATCCGCAACCCCGTACGATCGCGATCACCGGCGCAGGCACCGGCATCGGTGCCGCGTGCGCGCGGCGCTTCGCCGCCCGCGGCGATCGCGTCGCGCTGATCGGTCGGCGTCGGGCACCGCTCGACGCACTCGCCGCCGAGACGGGCGGCCTCGCGCTCGCCGGCGACGCCGCGAGCACGGCCGACTGGGCCCGCTTCCTGCCGGAGATCGCGGGGCGGTTCGGCCCCGTCGATGCGCTCGTCGCGTGCGCGGGCGGCCACGGCCTCGGCCGCGCGGACGAAACCGACGACGCGCAATGGCGCGACGCGCTGCATGCGAACCTCGACACCGCGTTCGTCAGCGCACGCGCGTGCCTGCCCGACCTGATCGCGCAGCGCGGCAGCATCGTGCTGGTCGCGTCGATCGCCGCGCTCGCGGCCGGTCCCGGCGTATGCGGCTACACGGTCGGCAAGCATGCGCTGCTCGGGCTCGCGCGATCGCTCGCACGCGATTACGGGCCGCACGGTGTGCGCGCGAATGCGGTGTGCCCGGGCTGGGTCCGTACGCCGATGGCCGATGCGGAAATGGCACCGCTGATGTCCGCGTACGCCGATACGCTCGACGGCGCGTATGCACGCGTGAGTGCCGACGTGCCGCTGCGGCGCGCGGCCGATCCGGACGAGATCGCCGCCGTGTGCGCATTCCTGGCATCACCGGATGCGTCGTTCGTAACCGGCGCGACGCTCGTCGCCGACGGCGGTGCAACGGTCGTCGATGTGCCGACGCTCGCGTTCGACACGCTTTGATGCGTGGGGATATGCCGCGCTCGTTTCCCGTCCCCGGAAATCCGCTAACGTCGACCGATCCCGCCGCCCCCGCGCGGCACTGCCTCACCGATCGGCATTCGATGAACATCCGGTTTCCTGAAACCTTCGTCTGGCTCGCGAAGCTGGAGAACTTCCGGCTCCCGGACGCGTTCGAGATGGAACTCCACGATCCGGTGCTCGGGCGCCGCCTGCGGCACCGGTACGAGGTCGAGGGTTTGCCGGTTGTCGCATAGAGGACGGTGGCGGGTGCGCAGGCAACAAATAACATGACCCGCATGCGGGCCTGTCACCCGCCTTCAGCGCTCGCCGTCATCGCAAACAGCCGAGCCCGGCCAGCGTCGCCTCCACCGCCGTATCGAGCGGCGTCACCGGCTCGCGGCCCAGCACCGCCGTCACCCGCGCGTTGTCCATCCGGAGCGGCTCGCGCCACAGATAGCGCATCTCGAGCATCTCGCGCATCGTCGTGACGAACGGCGCCGCGACCCACACGAGCCACCACGGGAAACGCCGCACCGTCGGCCGCATCCCGTGCCGCTGCGCGACGCGGCGCACGGCCTGCGCCATCTGCGTACCGTCAGAATCCCAGTGCCCGCCGAAGTGGAAGCGCGCGAACGGCTCCAGCGTGTCGCGTCGCTCAAGCAGCTCAATCATCGTGCGCGCGACGTCCGGCAGGTACGCCCATTGATGGCCGACGCCGGACCGGCCCGGCACGCTGATGGCCGCGACGGGCCGCCCGGCCTTCACGAGCCCCTGCCCGAACCAGTTGTTGCCCGCGTGCGCCCCGAAGAAATCGCCGGCCCGCACGATGATCGTCCGGACGCCCTGCGCAGTCGCCGCCTGCAATCGCCGCTCCATCTCGACGCGGATCGCGCCCTTGCGCGTCACCGGATGCTGCGGCGCCTCTTCGCGCAACACCGGAAACGCGTCGGGGCCATAGTTGTAGACCGTCCCCGGCAGCACGACGGTCGCCTGCGCCACCGTCGCCGCCGCGATCGTGTTGTCGAGCATCGGCAGCACCTGCGTCGACCAGTTCCGGTAGCCGGGCGGGTTCACCGCATGCACGATCACGCTGCAGCCGCGCGCCGCGCGAACCACCGCCTCGCGGTCGAGCGCGTCGCCGCGCAACCACGCGATCCCGTCGCGCTCCACCGTCTCGGCGTCAAGCCCGCGCTTGAGCGCGCGCACCTGCCAGCCGGCATCGCGCAATTGACGCGCGACCTCGCCGCCGATGCCTCCGCTCGCGCCGAGCACGAGTGCCTGTCGTTGCGTCCCGCCTGCATTCGCCGTCATGGCCGTTCTCCGTGAATGAACCGTTGTCAGCACGCATTCTGGCGCGAGGCCGACCAATAAGGAATTGTCGAACCTGATGGATCGCCTATACATTTATGTATGGCTATCGATCTGAACTGGGAACGCTACCGCACCTTCCTCGCCGTGCTGACGGAAGGCTCGCTATCGGGCGCGGCGCGCGCGCTCGGCATCACGCAGCCGACGGCCGGCCGCCACGTCGCGGCGCTCGAAACCGCGTTCGGCCAGACGCTGTTCACGCGCTCGCCGTCGGGGCTGCTGCCGACCGAGGCGGCCCTGGCGCTGCGCGGCCATGCCGAGGCGCTGCGCAGCGCGGCGGCCGCGTTCGAACGCGCGGCCGCGAGCCACGGCGCGGGCGTGCGCGGCACCGTGCGGATCTCGGCCAGCGACGTGATCGCGGTCGAGGTGCTGCCGCCGATGCTCGCGCAATTGCGGCGCGACCATCCGGGGCTCGTGATCGAACTGGTGCCGACCGACCGCATCCAGGACATCCTGAATCGCGAGGCCGACATCGCGGTGCGGATGGCGCCGCCCGCGCAGGAAGCGCTCGTCGCGCGGCGCATCGGCGCGCTGCAAGTCGGGCTGTATGCGCGCGACGACTACCTGGCGCGCAACGGTACGCCGTCATCGACGGACGAACTCGCTCATCACGCGCTGATCGGCTTCGATACGGTCACGCCGTTCATCCGCGCGGCGGGGCGCGGGATGCCGCTGTGGAATCGCGATGCGTTCGCGCTGCGCACCGACAGCAATCTCGCGCAGCTCGCGATGATTCGCGCGGGCTACGGGATCGGCTTCTGCCAGAACCGGCTCGCGCAGCGCGATGCGCGGCTCGTGCGCGTGCTGCCGGACGGGCCCGCGACGAAACTGGAAACCTGGGTGGTAATGCACGAGGATCTGCGGACGAGCCCGCGTTGCCGGGCCGTGTTCGATGCGCTGGCGAACGGACTGCGTGCGTATGCGGAAGGGACGGCCGACTAGCCGTTCTCGCCCGCCGCGCACGCAAATCGCCGCGGCGCTTGCTATTCGTGGATCTTGCCGGCGAACAGGATGTCGGCCATGCGCCGCCACGGGTTGTCGGGCAGGTCGTAGCAGCGCAGCCCTTCCTCGGACACTTCGGCCCAGTCGACCATCGCCTCCAGGTACTCGCCGATCGAGCGGTTTTCCCAGCCGAGCACGGCGGCCGCGTACGGCGCCGGCGGCACGTCGGCCTCGAGCTGGCGCTCCTTGTGCCAGTCATGACCGAGCACGCGCAGGAAATGGATCAGCGAGCGCTCGTCGACCACCCGCTCGAGCGCGTGCTGCAATCGCGCGGCCATCTCGCCTTTCAGTTCGTCGTTCATGTGTATCGCCCCCTGCCGGCACCCCGGATACGTGCCGACGGCACGACTTCACATCAGCAACTGCCGCGACAGCACCTCGCGCGCCTGCGTGACCGTCTCGCGCTCGCCCGGCATCGGCGGCGTCAGCGAAAACACCGCGTCGGGCAGCGCCGGCAGCCGGTATTTCGCGCCGAGCCGCACGAGCCCCTCGCCGATCGCCGATGCGCACAGGCAGCCGACGCCGAGCCCCGCCGCCAGCATCGACTGCAGCCCCGCGACGCCCGATGCGCTGTGCACCAGCACGTACGGCGCGTGCCGCGCGTCGAGCGAGCGCACCGCGATCTGATGCATCATGCAGTCGTCCGGCAGCAGCACGAGCGGCAGCGGCTCGGGCAGTTGCTCGGCGAGCGCGGGCGACGTGACCCACGACAGCGGCTCGCGCCGCAGCACCCAGCGCGTGTCGGCGGACGCGGGCCGGAACGGGCCGCTCGACAGGTTCATCACGACGCCGAGATCGATCTGCCCGCGCGCATGGGCAGCTTCGATCTCCGCGCTCTTCATCGCGCTCACGTGCAGGCTCAGTTGCGGGTAGCACTCCCGCAACCGCGCGAGCAGGCCCGCGACTTCATGCGTCCGGTAGTAGTCGGTGATCGCGACGCGCAACTCGCCCTTGATCGCCTGTCCGCGCACTTCGTCGAACGCGGCCTCGTTCAGCGCGACGATGCGCCGTGCATGCTGCAGCAAGCGCGCGCCGGCCGGCGTCGGCTCGACGCCGCGCTTGCTGCGCACGAACAGCGGCACGCCAGCGCGCGATTCGAGCTTGCGCACCTGCTCGCTGACCGTCGACTGTGACAGATGCAGCAGCGGCGCGGCCGCCGTAAGGCTGCCCGCATCCGCCACCGCCGCGAACGTGCGTAATTGATCCAGGTCGAAACCGCGCATCGCCTTCCCCATCCATCGAATAACCCGATGGATGCTACCACCAATTCCCGCTTTTCCGAATCATCGACGGTCCGCAGAATATCGGTTCAACGGCCGGCATGAAGCCCGTTTCGACGGGATTCAGCATGCGTTACGGCCTTCATTCCTTCGGACCTCCGTTCATGACCGACAACACTCTCGCCCGTTGCGCGCCGGTCGGCGCGGCCGCCGCGGCACCGCCGCGCAGCCATCACGGCTGGGCGCTCGTGGTCCTGCTGGTCGGCGCGATTCTGCCGCCGCTCGACTATTTCATCGTCAATCTCGCGCTGCCGGCCATTCGCGACGGCATCGGCGCACGGCCGGCCGAGTTGCAGCTCGTCGTGTCGGCCTACGCGTGCGCGAACGCGGTCGTGCAGATCACCGGCGGGCGTCTGGGTGACCTGTACGGCCGCAAGCGGATGTTCATGATCGGGATGGCCGGCTTCGTCGTCGCATCGGCGCTGTGCGGGCTCGCCGGCAGCGGCGCGGTACTGGTCGGCGGCCGCGTGCTGCAGGGCCTGTTCGCCGCGATCCTCGCGCCGCAGGTGCTCGCGACGATCCGCAGCGTATTCAGCCCGCAGGAGCAGGTGCGCGTGATGGGTTTCTACGGTTTCGTGTTCGGCCTCGCGGCCGTGATCGGCCAGCTCGGCGGCGGCGCGCTGATCAGCCTGCATCCGTTCGGACTCGGCTGGCGCGCGATCTTCCTGGTCAATGTGCCGATCGGCATCCTCGCGCTGCTCGGCAGCTGGCGCTTCATCCCGGAAAGCCGGCCGCCGCGCGGCCAGCGCATCGACGTGCCCGGCACGGTGCTGCTGTCGCTGTTCCTGCTGATGCTCGTCTATCCGCTCACGCACGGCCGCGAGGCGGGCTGGCCGCTGTGGATGGTCGCATGCGTCGCCGGCGCGCTGCCGATGCTCGGCGCGCTGCTGGCGGTCGAAGCGCGCCGGCTCGCCGGCGGCCGCGATCCGCTGCTCGACGTGCGCCTGCTGCGTAACCCGGTCGTCGCGCTCGGGCTCACGCTCGCGTTCCTGTTCTACATGCTGAGCGCATTCTTCCTGAGCTACGGGATCTATCTGCAGGGCTGCCTGAACTGGTCGCCGCTTGCGTCGGGGCTGGCGATCCTGCCGCTCGGCATCGGCTTCCTCGCGAGCCCGCTGCTGATGCCCCGCGTCGTCGCGCGGTTCGGCGGCGATCGCGTGCTTACGCTCGGCTTCGCGATGCTCGCGGCCGGCGTCGCGACCGCCGCCGCACTGGCCGGCGAACACGCGCCCGGCCCGGGCTTTTACGCGGGCATCGCGGCGATCGGCATCGGACAAGGTCTCGTGCTGCCGTCGGTCGTGCGGATCGTGCTCGCGGAAGTCGACGCGGCACGCGCCGGGGTCGCATCCGGCATGGTCACCGCGATGCTGCAGATCGGCGCGGCCGTTGGCGCGGCGACGCTCGGCGGGCTGTTCTTCGCGCGGCTCGGCACACACCCGGGCGCGGTCGACTACGTGCAGGGATTCAGGGCGGCGATGTGGGCGCTGACGGTCGTGCTGCTCGTGTGCGTCGCGTTGTCGGCCGCGTTGGGGCCGATGCATCGGCGGGCGCGGGCCGGCGCGTGACGACGCCGGGCCGGGAACACATTGCCGGCGGCGCAACGGGAACGGTGCATGCGCGGCCGCTTGCCGGCATCGGGCTCACTTCACCGGTGATGCTTCTGTTGTGCGTGCCGCGCTTCCCATTCGGCCAGTTCGACGCGATAGCGCGCCAGCGCTTCGTCGTACAGGTCGAACACGCACGGCGAACAGCCGCTGTTGCAGCAGTCTTCCAGTTCGGGTTGTACGGGCGGGGTCGGACGCGGATCGTCATCCGGCGTATCCACGGCGGCAGGCTTGGTCACGGCTTCAATCACACGATGTTGGATGAGCAGTATACGGCGAGGGGGCGACAGCCGCCCCTACGCCACGCGGCCGCTCACCGGAATCGACGCGCCGGTGATCGCCTGCGCGTCGGCCGACAGCAGGAACCCGATCGTCGCCGCGATCTGTTCCGGCCGCACCCAGCGCGAAAAATCCGCGTCCGGCATGTCCGCACGGTTCGGCGGCGTATCGATGATGCTCGGCAACAGCGCGTTCACGGTCACGCCGCGATCGAGCAGTTCCGCCGCCAGCGCTTCGGTGAGCCGCGCGACACCGGCCTTCGCGGCCGCATACGCGCCCATCCCCGCGCCGGCCCTGAACGCCGCGCCCGCGCCGATGTTGACGATGCGGCCGGCCGGGCTCGCCACCAGGTACGGCAGCGCGGCCTTAGACGCATTCAGCGCCGTCTTCACGTTCAGTTCGTACATGCGGTCCCACGTGGCCGCGTCGCCGTCGGCGATCGTCTGCCACACGAACGCGCCCGCGATGTTCAGCAGCGCGTCGACCCGGCCGAATTCGCGATTCACGGCTTCAAGCGCGCGCACGGCCGCCTGCGGATCGACGAGATCGATGCCGCCGATGCGCAGCGCATCGGCCGGCACGCCGGGCAATGCCTGCGCGTCCGGCGCCGCGCCGCGGCCGATCAGCGCGACGCGCGCGCCGCGCTGGCCGAGCCAGGCGGCCGTGGCGACGCCGAGATGGCCGAATCCGCCGGTGATCGCGACTGCCTTGCCTTTCAGGTCGTGTTCCATCGATGTGCTCTCCAGGGTCGAGGGGGGATTGGATGATACGTGGTTCGAGGCGATGCCGGCCGGTGTTTCGACAGCGTAGCGCCGTTCACGCTTCCGTGCGCGCGGCGACGAACGCGTGGCGGCCGACGAAGCCGGCCGGCTGCCCCCGCCGCGGCCATGACCGCGCACCGCGCATGCCGGCCGGCAGCCGGGCATAATGCGCGATCGCGATGCGCCGCGCGGTGCGCCGCGATCGCATTGGCGTCTTGCGCGGCCCGCGCCGTTTCCGTCATGAAACCCGAACTTCACCCCGTCTATCCCATGCAAGTACTCGTCGTTGGCACCGGCAAGCTGGCAACCGAACTGCTCGGCTCGCACCAACTCGACCCGGCAACCTGTCGCGTGATGACCTGGTCGGACCACGCACGCACCGAAACGCGTTCGATCGTCGTTCACGCCGGATCCGGCCGCGAGCTGCCTGCCGCGATCGAATTCTGCCGCGCCACGCGCTCGCCGCTCGTCGAGCTGTCCACCGGTTCCGGCCTCGAAACCGGATCGCACGACTTCCCGGTCGTGCTCTGTCCGAATACGAACATCCTGATGCTCAAGTTCATGAGCATGCTGGAAACCAGCGGCCATCTGTTTCGCGACTGCCGCATCAGCGTGACGGAGTCGCACCAGGCCAGCAAGACGTCCGTGCCGGGCACCGCGGTCGGCATCGGTCAGTCGCTCGGCGTGCCGGCGCAGGACATCCGCTCCGTGCGAAACCCCGACGAGCAGCGCGACGCATTGCAGATCCCCGACGATCAGCTCGGCCGGCATGCGTTCCACCGGATCCGTATCGACGATGGCGCATGCAGCCTGCAGTTCGAATCGCGCGTGTACGGCGCGTCGCCTTATGCGGATGGCGTATCGCGGATCGTCGAGGCCGTCCGGCAGCACGAACTCGAACCGCGCCGCTACTCGATCGTGGAGTTCATCCACAACGGCTGGCTGTAGGCACAACCATGCGCGGATCGGCCGACGGCGCTTCTGCCGGCACACCCGGCGGCCGCCACCGCGCCATCGTCAACGCCCCTAACCCGTCAGCCGTCAGCCGTCGCCCAGCACGACCCCGCTCTCCGGCAACGTCGCGCCGCCGTCGACGACGATCGTCTGCCCGGTGATATACGCCGCATCGGCCGACGCGAGAAACAGCATCGCGTTCGCGATGTCCTCGGGCTCGCCCATCCGCGCGAGCGGGATGTCGCGCGCGATCTGCGCGGCGACCGACGCATCGCCTAGATTGCCTGCCGCCGGCGTGCGGATCATCCCCGGCTCGACGCCGTTGACCGTCACGTTGCGGCGCGCGAGTTCGAGCGCCGCCGCGCGGATGAAGCCGTTCACGCCAGCCTTCGATGCCGCGTAGTGCGCGAGCCCCGGATAGACGACGCGCGGCCCGGTCACCGACGACGTCACGAGCAGCCGCCCGGCTCCCGCGCGCTCGAATGCCGGCAGCGCGGCCTGCGCGAGCCAGAATAACGCTGACAGGTTGACCGACAACGTGCGCTCGAGTGTCCGTTCGTCGATCCGTGCAAACGGGGTCAATGGAAAATATGCGGCGTTGTGAACGACGACGTCGAGCCGGCCGCCGTCGCGCTCGACCGCCGCGACGAGCGCGACGAGTTCGTCGCGGCTCGCCGCGTCGACGCGATATGCGCGCGCATCGCCGCCCGCGCCGGCGAGCGCGTCCGCCTGCGCGCCAGCGGCATCGCCGTTCAGATCGGCGAGCGCGACGAACGCATCGGATTCCGCGAAACGGCGCGCGATTGCCGCGCCGATCCCCTGCGCGGCACCCGTGACCAGCACGACACGACCGCCGAAATCCGCACGCACGCGGCCGCTGCCGAGCTCGGCGTTCATCGCTGCGCCTCGCCGCCGAGCGGATGCACGGTCTCGTTCAGCACCTGCGCATGCGCGCCGATCGGGAAGTTCGACAGCATGACGAAATCGCCGCCCTGATAACCGAAGATCTTGCCGTCCGTCTTGCGTTGCGCGAGATCGATCAGCACGACGCCGAGCGTCGGCACCACCTTCTCGCGCCACACGAACAGATACAGTTGCTCTGCAATCCTGAAGTAATGGCAGCGGTCCACGTCCGCCAGCCCGCCTTCGACACCCTGCAGGCACTGCCACGCGTAGAAGTTCTCGTTCAGGTAGATGTGCTCGTAGCATTCGGTCGGGCTGTAGCGATACATCGTCCGCTTGCCGATCAGTTCGCGCGTGGGCCCGTGCAGCGGGCCCGGCTGCGCATGGCCGCCGAGCGTGCCGTGCCGGAACGTCGCATCGACGCCCGTCAGCGGCAGCCCGCGCGCAACGCGCGTGAACGCGTCGACGTGCGTGTCGGCTTCGGTCGGCAGCGTGCCGGTCACCGCCGTCCACACGCCGTGGCCGACGTCGATCACCAGACTGACCGACGTCGCGCGCGCCTCCGGGTCGAGGTAGTCGACGAAGTACAGGTCGTCGCGCAGCCGCGTGACGCGGCACGGCGCCTGGCCGCCCGTGTCGGTCGCCGCGTCGCGCCATTGCAGCGCATCCGCCTCGAACGTATAGACGCGCCATACGCCCGATGCGTCGCCGAGGGCCAGCGACCGCCCGACGAGCGCGTTCACGGGCGCGAGGATGTTCGCGTCCGGCGCGAAGCCGTCCGCGAGCGCGCCAACCTGGATGAATACCGGATCCTGTCGTTCCACCTGCCGTCTCCCGCGCAGCTTCAGGCCCGGCGGGCCGTGTACGCTGCTCATGTGCCCATGGTGCGGGCTGCGCGCGCCGCGCGGTATCGGCCAAAAGGATGAAGCGCGCGCGGCGCCGGAACGCGCTAAAGTGCACGTGATCCGCGCCGCTGCCGGCGCGAGGAGCGCTCATGCACCGTGTCACCCATTACCGACGGACCGATGAAGGCATCGAGGCGATCAGCCTTGAGTCCGACCGCACGTTTCCGCGGCACGCGCACGACGAGTTCGGGGTCGGCGTGATCGTCAGCGGCGCGCACCGGTCCTGGAGCGGCCGCGGGCAAGTCGACGCGCTGGCCGGCGACGCGATCATGGTCAATCCGGGCGAGATGCACGACGGCATGCCGATCGAGACGGGCACGGGCCGGCGCTGGCGGATGCTGTACCTCGCGCCGGCGCTGGTCGCCGGCGTCGCGGCGGAAGAAGGCCTCGGCGGCGTCGAGCTCGCGCATCCGGCCGTGCGCGACGCCCGGCTCGCGGCCGCGTTCGGCCGGTTGCATGCACGTATCGTCGCGGGAGATACATTGCCGCTCGCCCGCGACGAGGCGCTCGTGACGCTGGTCGCCGCCCTGCTTGCGCGGCATTCGAACCGTGCGCTGCCGGCCGCCGGCGTCGCGCCGGCGATCCGCGTGGCCCGCGAGCGGCTCGATGCGGCGCCCGCCGCACCCGTGTCGCTTGCCGAGCTCGCCGGCCTGAGCGGCGTGAGCCGCTTCCAGCTGCTGCGCGGGTTCGCGCGCGAACTCGGCATCACGCCGCACGCATATCTGGTGCAGTCGCGCACGCGGCTGGCGCGGTCACTGCTCGCGAGCGGCCGGCCGATCGCGGATGCCGCGGCCGAGGCCGGTTTTGCCGACCAGAGCCACCTGACGCGCGCGTTCGCACGCCAGTTCGGGATCACGCCGGGACGATTCACGCAGGCCGACTGACGGGCTTCACGGTCCCGGCACCGCCGACGCCGGTGGCGCGACGTCGTCGATCGCTGCCGTTCAGCTACGACGATGGCGCTTGACGGCGGCGCTATCGGTCATCCGGAAACACCGGACGCAGGGCCGCTCCGCTCACCGGCGCCGCTGCAATTTCGTTCAAGACGCCCGCGCCGCCGCACGCGATGATGCGGCGCATGAAAACACGACTGATCGGCTATCTCTATCTCGCCGCTGCAATGGCAGGCGTCGGCAGCACCGTCATCGCAAGCCGCCTCGCGGCCGGTGGCCTGCCGCCGTTCGCGGCCACCGCGCTGCGCTTCCTGATCGCGACCCCGCTGCTGTTCGCACTGATGCGGGCGCAGCAGATGCGATGGCCGCGCATCTCCGCACGCGACGCCGTGCTGCTGGTCGTCCAGGCGGCGGCGGGCGGTGTCGGCTACACGGTGCTGCTGATCAGCGGCACGAAGCTGTCGTCGCCCGTCGACGCGGGCGTGATGCTCGGCACGCTGCCGGCGATGTCGACGCTGATCGCGGCGATCGTCCTGCGCGAACGGCAGACGCCGCGCGACTGGGGCGCGGCCGCGCTTGCCACCGCCGGCGTGCTGTTCGTCACGTTCGCGGCCGGCCAGGCCATGCCGTCGCTGCGGACGCTCGCCGGCGACGCGCTGGTGCTGGCGGCCGTCGCTTGCGAGGCCGTGTTCATCCTGCTCAACCGGCGGCTGTCGGCGCCGTTGCCGCCGCTCGCGCTGTCGACGGCGATGTCGGGCCTCGGCCTCGTGCTCGCGCTGGTGCCGGCCGCGTTCGAATGGCACGCGCTGGCGACCGGCTGGCACGTCGGCGCGGTGTCGGCGATCGCGTACTACGCACTGGTGCCGACCGTGCTTGGCTATCTGTGCTGGTATGCGGGTTCGGCACGCACGAGCGGCACCGAAGCCGCGCTGTTCACGGCGGTCGCGCCGGTCTCGGCCGTGCTGTTCGCGGTCGCGCTGTTCGGCGAGACGCTGGGCGGCACGCGCCTGCTCGGCATCGCGCTCGTCGTCGCGGGCATGCTGGTGGGTGCGACGCGGCGGCGTGAACCGCCGGCACGCGAAACGGACGCCCGGTCGGGGCTACCGACGGGACCGTCGGCATCCACGTCGGCCGCTGCCGATTGATCCGCGCGAGCGGCGACTGTAGGAATGTGTCCACGCGCGGCAAAATCGTTGCGTCCCGTCGCCCAAGATGCAATATTCGCGTGGCCGTGCCATTCGACAACCACCGAACAACAATTCGCATCGCCATGAACAAGAAGGAAGCCAAAACAAGAATCGCGGCGCTGCTGTCCGCGGGCGCGAGGAAAGCCGACGTGCTGGCCGAACTGGCCGGACAGGGCCTCAAGGATCGCGTGCTCGCGCACCTGATCGCGTCGCGCCCCGATCCGGAGCTGTGCAGGAAGAACAAGGTACATACCCGGGTCCTGATCGGGCTCGGCATCGCGCAGTTGGTGATCAGCCTCGCACTCGCCTATCTCATCTTGGCGGACACACTCAGCGAAGGCGCCGCGCTGCTGTTCCTCGCACTGACGGTACCGCTGTCGCTGCTGTTCATCTGGGGCTTCGCGACCCATCGCGTCGGCGCGTATCACGCGTTCATCGTTCTGTCGCTGCTGCAAGTCCCGAAGACCATCGCCGATCTCGGTCGCGATCCGTCGGTCGCGCTGCCGACCCTCGGGGTGACGGTCATCCTGGTCGGCTATGTCTGGTTCGTCCGCAACCGGCTGTTCCCCGACTTCGGCTGGTTCACGCCACGCAAGGTCGACGGCCGTTACGCGTTCGTGGAAAGCGCCTGACGCAGCGCCCGCCTTCACCGCGCACCATGAAAAAGGCGCCGGGCCGCCCCGCAATCGCGGGACGGCCCGGCGCCTTCTGCAGTCCGGAACCCGCCAGCTTATTTGGCCTTCTCAGCCGTATCGCTGATTGCCTGCCCACCCTTCGAAATGTCCTGCCCCATGCCTGCAACGGTATTGCAACCGGCGAGCGCGGCGGTCACCACCAGCAGCACTGCAGCAATCGTACGCGTCATTCTCATTCTCCTTCGAGTCAACAAGCCCGACCGGGCGAATCGTATGCGGCGTGGTGCTCTGCGGTGCGCAGGACACGGGGCCTGACCTGATTATACGGAGACGGCCGCCGTGTGCCAGTGCGGTCCCGCGCACCACATGGCCGATCGCACAGATTTCCCTTGACTTCGTCGGCACGCGAACTAATATACGCATCGCGTATATTTTTCATCAGGTGCCGCCGATGACCGTTCCCCAGCAAGCCTTCCTGCGCGACGCGATGCGTCGCCTCAACATGACCCGCGAAGCGTTCGCGAGCCGCATCGGCGTAAGCCGCCGTGCACTGGATACATGGCTGTTGCCCGACGACTCGCAGGAGTCGCGCGGGATGCCCGAGATCGTCGAGCGCTTCGTGTCGGAAATCGTCGAGCGCGCGGCACCGGATGGCGGAGACTATACGCAAAGCGTAGACAAACAGGGGCTCGCGAAGCAATTCCTGTTCGAAGGCAAGCCCCAGCTGATCTCGGTGGACCAGTTCTCGCGCGACTCGGTCGAGGCGCTGTTCCGCGTCGCCGACGTCATGCAGCCGATCGCACGCCGCCACAAGATCTCGCGCGTGCTCGAAGGCGCGGTGCTCGGCAACCTGTTCTTCGAGGCCAGCACGCGCACGCGCGTGTCGTTCGGCGCGGCCTTCTGCCGGCTCGGCGGCTCGGTGTGCGACACGACCGGCTTCACGTTCTCGTCGATGGCCAAGGGCGAATCGATCTACGACACGAGCCGCGTGATGGCCGGCTACGTCGACGCACTCGTGATCCGCCACCCGGAGAAAGGCTCGGTTGCCGAATTCGCGCGCGCGACCAACCTGCCGGTGATCAACGGCGGCGACGGCCCGGGCGAGCACCCGAGCCAGGCACTGCTCGATCTCTATACGATCCAGCGCGAGTTCTCGCGGCTCGGCAAGATCGTCGATGGCGCGCATATCGCGCTCGTCGGCGACCTGAAATACGGCCGCACCGTGCACTCGCTCGTCAAGCTGCTCGCGCTGTACCGCGGGCTGAAGTTCACGCTCGTGTCGCCGCCGACGCTCGAAATGCCGGCGTACATCATCGACCAGATCGCGACCAACGGCCACGTGATCGAGCAGACGAACGACCTCGCGGCCGGGCTGCGCGGCGCGGACGTCGTCTATGCGACGCGGATCCAGAAGGAGCGCTTCACCGACGAGTCGTTCGAGGGCTACACGCCGGATTTCCAGATCAACCAGGCGCTCGTCGACTCCGTCTGCAAGCCCGACACGCTGATCATGCACCCGCTGCCACGCGACAGCCGGCCCGGCGCGAACGACCTGTCGGTCGACCTGAACCGCGATCCGCGCCTCGCGATCTTCCGGCAGACCGACAACGGCATTCCGGTGCGGATGGCGATCTTCGCGGTGCTGCTCGGCGTCGAGAACCTCGTCCAGCATTCGATGCGCGACGCGACGTGGCGCCCGCCGGCATACCTCGGGCCGGAGGATGCGGTGTTTCACGGGATCGATTGACCCGCATCCGGTGTCACGCGGCCCCCTCGACTGCTTCAGTTCGCGGGCACGCGCCGACCTGACGCACAACGCGCCGCCTTGGACGGCGCGTTTTCATTTTCGGTGCGGATGACGCGGGGGCGGCCAGCCCCGCGTTAGCGAGCCCACGGATCGATCACGCGCAGGCCCGCCGCCTCGAACGGCGCGACGTCGCGCGCGGCCACGATCAAGCCGTTCGCCGCGGCGGTTGCAGCGATAAAGCGATCGGCAGACGCCATCGCGTTGCCCGCGGCACGCGCCTTCGCGCGAAGGCTCGCATACACTTTGCTGGCCGCATCGTCGAACGGCAGGATCCGGCCACGAAACAACGGCACCACGCGCTGCTTGATGCTTTGTTCCAGCCAGTCACGCCGTCGCCCTTCCGGCAAGGCGGCCACGCCGAAGCGCATTTCCGCGAGACTGATCGCGGCAAGAAACAGCGTCTCGACGTTCTGCGCGTCGAGCCATTCGATCACGGCCGGGCTCGGCTCGCGTCGCAGCGGCTCGGAAATGACATTGGTATCGACCAGGATCATTCGAAACTCATCGGATCGGTCGGCGACCTGTCGCGCGGAACTTCGAAATCGATACCGCCAGCCTCACGCCCGATTTCAGCCAGCAGCGTTCCCAGCTTGGGCCGCCCGCCAGGCCGAACGGCCTGCTCGAAGATGTCGCGCACCTCGGCTTCGGTACTGCGGCCGTGTTGCGCCGCACGGATTCGCAGCGCGCGATGGACCTCGTCGGGCAATTTTCGGACGGTAATCACAGGCATGATGCACCCCGCCACAATTGCTTTCAATGCATGCACCCTATCACCTTGCTGTCACGCCGGACGAATGAAGACGCAAACACTGTAGCGCGCTCGGCAAGGCCTTCACACTCGGCCAGTTGGCCATCCTCCCGCCCCGCCAGCCCGGAAAGCCTCCGTAACATTCGTCAACAATCCCCCCACAATCGCAAACAAGAACGCTTCTCATTCAATAAAAAATTACATAGAATACCTCCTGAAAACAAATCGTAATAATTCCCGGCGGCATGCACATTTCCGTAGCGCGTCGTTCCCGGGGCCACACTGCGAGGTCGAAGCGCACCATGAAGTCCCGTCCTGAAGAGCAGAAGCTCGGCAAATTCACCACCCTGTGCAGCGTGCTCGCCGCGACCCCCGCGTTCGCCGACGGCACGCCGCCGCCCGCCCCGGTCAGCACCGAAGGCCATCTCGCACCGATCGAGGTCCAGGGCAAGACCGAGCACAGCTACAAGGCCGACTTTTCCGCATCCATGAAATTCACCGCGCCGCTCGTCGACACGCCGAAGTCGGTGACCGTGATCCCGCAGGAGCTGATCCGGAACAGCGGTGCGGCAACGCTGACCGAAGCGCTGCGCACCGTGCCCGGCATCACGTTCGGTGCCGGCGAAGGCGGCAACCCGCTCGGCGATCGCCCGTTCATCCGCGGCTACGACACGCAGGGCAGCATGTTCGTCGACGGGATGCGCGACACGGGCGCGACCACGCGCGAGATCTTCAATACCGAGCGCGTCGAGATCACCAAGGGCTCCGACGGCGCGTACGGCGGCCGCGGCGGTGCAGGCGGCAGCATCAACCTGATCACCAAGGCGCCGCACCTCGGCACGACGGCCGCCGCGAGCGCAGGTTTCGGCACTGACCGCTATCGCCGCTTCACCGCCGACGGCAACTGGCAGTTCGCCGATCACGCGGCGTTCCGCCTGAACCTGATGAGCCACAACAACGACGTCGCCGGCCGCGACGCCGTCAACAACGCGCGCTGGGGCGTCGCGCCGTCGATCGCGTTCGGCCTCGGCACGCCGACCCGCGTGACCGCAAGCTACTACCACCTGTCGACCGACGACATGCCCGACGGCGGCATTCCGTACTTCTACACGACGTCGAACAAGCCCGCGAACGTCGACACGATCTATCCGGCGCCCGTCGACCGCCACAACTTCTACGGGCTGATCGACCGCGACTTCCGCAAGACCACGTCGGACATCAGCACGATCAGGATCGAGCACGACATCACGCCGGGCCTGACGGTGCGCAACACCACGCGCTACACGGAATCGACGCAGGACTACATCTGGACGCAGCCCGACGACAGCCAGGGCAACGTGGTCAACGGCAAGGTCTGGCGCCGCAACAACAACCGCAACAGCTCGATCAACAGCCTCGCGAACCTGACGGAATTGTTCGGCGAATTCCGCACCGGCCCGTTCAAGCACAGCTTCACGACCGGCATCGAGCTCTCGCGCGAATGGGGCAAGCGCGATTCGTACACGGTCGCGACCGACAAGGGCACGATCTGCCGGAACGGCATTGGCGCGCCGTCCGGCTACAACTGCACGAGCCTGTGGTCGCCGAACCCGAACGATCCGTGGGCCGGTTCCGTCACGGGCAACAACGATTATGCGCATGCGCGCACCACCACCAAATCGATCTACGGCTTCGACACGATCGAGCTCACGCCGCGCTGGCAGGTGAACGCCGGCGTGCGAGTCGACGATTACTCGACCCGCTTCACCGACACCCGGGCGAACGGCGGCAAGACCACCACGCGCGACGACACGCTCGTGAACTGGCAAGCCGGCCTCGTGTTCAAGCCCGCGCGGAACGGCAGCATCTACGCGTCGTATGCGACGTCGTCGACGCCGGCCGGCATGCTGCTCGGCGAAGGCAGCGAAACGCAGTCGCTCACGCCGGGCCGCGGCGGCGTCGGCCCGAACGCCGATCAGATGGCCCCCGAGAAGAACCGCAGCATCGAGCTCGGCACGAAGTGGAACGTGCTGAACGACAAGCTGTCGCTGACCGCCGCGCTGTTCCAGATCGACACGACGAATGCGCGCGTGACGCTGCCGAACAACCAGTACGCGATGGTCGGCAACAAGCGCGTGCAGGGTCTCGAACTCGGCGTCGCCGGGCAGGTCACGAAGCAGTGGCAGGTATTCGGCGGCTATACGTACATGAAGAGCGCGCTGCGCGACAACGGCAGGGACAGCGCGAACAACGGCCACCGCTTCCCGAACACGCCGAAGCACAGCCTGACGATGTGGTCGAACTACGACGTCACGCCGAAATTCACCGTCGGCGGCGGCGCGTTCTACATGTCGGAAGTGTTCGGCGATCCCGCGAACCTGCGTGCGGTGCCGTCGTACTGGCGTTTCGACGCGATGGCGCAATACCGGATCAACAAGAAGCTCGACCTGCAGTTGAACGTGAACAACCTGTTCAACCGCACGTACTTCGATCAGGCGTATCCGGCGCACTACGCGTCGATCGCGCCGGGCCGCTCGGCGTTCGTCACGCTGAACGCACGCTACTGATCGATGGAGACCGTCTCGCTGAAGGCGCTCGCGTCGGTGTCGCCGCGCGGGTTCGCCGACATCCTGGCCGGGCCGCCCGAGCGCGCCGCCGCGTGGGTCGCGGCGGCCGCCGATAACGGGATCGTCGACGCGCAGGCCGTCTACGGCCAGTACCTGCTCGACGGGCACGGCGTCGCGCGCGATCCGGCCGCCGCATTCGGCTGGTTCCGGCATGCGGCCCGGGCCGGTCACCCGATGGCGATGAACATGCTCGGCCGCTGCTACGAGTTCGGCTGGGGGACGGCCGCATGCGCGCCGGTGGCCGTGTACTGGTACCGGCTCGCCGCGCAGGCAGGGCTCGACTGGGGCATGTACAACTACGCGACGGCGCTCGCGCTCGGCAACGGCATCGACGAGGATCGCGCCGCCGCGCTCGACTGGTTTCGCCGCGCCGCCGCGCTCGGCCATGCGAAATCGATCAACCTGATCGGCGGCTTCTACGAGGACGGCTGGGTCGTGGACGTCGATGCCGACGCCGCGTTCGACCACTATCGCCGCGCGGCCGAGGCCGGCGATTTTCGCGGCCAGTTCAACTATGCGCGGCTGCTCGCGGAGCGCGGGTGCATCGACGATGCACTCGCCTGGCTCGCGCGCGTGCCGGCCACCGCTACCCCCGCGTTCGTCGCGAAGATGCGCGCGTATCTCGCGTCGTCACCGCTCGCCGCGTTGCGCGCGGCGGCGATGCGGTTGCCGTCTCACGGCGTGGAATTCGAATCATGATGCTGCATATCCCCGGCGTGCTGACCCAGGCGCAGGTCGCGCAATGCCGCGAGATGCTCGATGCCGCCGACTGGGTCGACGGCAACGCGACGTCCGGCGCGCAGTCGGCGCTCGCGAAACGCAACCGGCAGTTGCCGGAAGGCTCACCGGTCGCGCGTGTGGTCGGCGATGCGATCCAGGATGCGCTGGCGCGGCATGCGCTGTTCTTTTCGGCGGCGCTGCCGTTGAAGGTGTTCCCGCCGCTGTTCAATCGCTACGAAGGCGGCGAGACGTTCGGCACGCATGTCGACAACGCGATCCGGCTGCTGCGCGGCACGGATTTTCGCGTGCGCAGCGACCTGTCGGCGACGTTGTTTCTCGAGGAACCGGATGCGTACGACGGCGGCGAGCTGTGCGTGGAAGATACGTACGGCACGCATCGCGCGAAGCTGCCGGCAGGCGATCTCGTGCTGTATCCGGCGTCGAGCCTGCATCACGTGACGCCGGTGACGCGGGGTGAACGCGTGGCGTCGTTCTTCTGGATCCAGAGCATGGTGCGCGACGACGGCGACCGCACGCTGCTGTTTCAGCTCGATTCGCAGATTCAGGCGTTGTCCGCGGAAAAAGGCGCGAAGGATCCGATGGTCATTTCCCTGACGGGGATTTATCACAACCTGTTGAGGAAGTGGGCAGATGCGTAGGGTGAAGCGATAACGCTTCACCCGTGCGGAACAACATCGGCCGAGGGCGGCCCGCCGTCGCTTGCATCGGATCGCCGCGCGCGTCTAAAATGACCATCGTCAAATGACCATGCTCACATCATGATGCCGCACGCTCCCGTATCGAAATCCGAATTCAAGGCTCGCGCACTCGAATACTTCCGGCTCGTCGAGGCTTCGGGTGAAAGCCTCATCGTCACGGATCACGGCAAGCCGACGCTCGAGATCCGGCCGTATCGCGCACGCGAGGCTCAGCCGTTGGACAGATTGCGCGGCTCGGTCATGCGCTACGACAATCCTCTCGATCCGATTGCGGAAGATGATTGGGAGGCGTCACGGTGATCGTGCTGGATACGCATGCATTGGTATGGTGGGTGGCGGGCGATCCGTCGCTCAGCAAGAAGGCTCGCAGCGCGATCGATCGCGCGCGCGGCGAAGGGAGGCTCGCGGCTTCCGCGATCTCGGCATGGGAAATCGCGATGCTGGTGCGCAACGAGCGCCTCGCGCTGACGATGGACGTCGATGCATGGCTCGCCACGGTCGCGCAAATCGACGGCATGCGCTTCGTGCCGGTCGACGCCGACATCGCCGCGAAGTCCACCGCGCTGCCCGGCACGTTCCACAAGGATCCGGCCGACCGCATGATCGTTGCGACCGCACGGCGGCTCGGCGCGCCGCTCGTCACCCGCGATGAAAAGATTCGCGCTTACGCGCATGTCAGGACGCTCTGGTAAGCCGCATACCTGCCGGGCAGGCGAAGCCGAGCAACGCTTCCGCCGGGCGATCGTATCCAGCCGATTCATCTAATCAAATCACCTTCGGCGCGCCACGCCCGCTCTAGCGCACTCACCGGCATCAGCTTCACGAATTACCCGCCGGAATCGTGGCATTGGCCACGCGGCGGCCGAGATTGACCCGGGATGCAGAGTGAATCGCACGCCATCTCCGACCCTGTCGAGAAAACCATGCTCGGCGAACCCGCTCGCCGACATTCTTTCCGACGGTAACGCGCATGCGTCGGTAACATCCGCACTTGCCGATCCCCGCCCGCTCCCGCACAATCGGGCCACCTGCCTCCCTCCCCCGCGCCGATGTCCTATGCGTCACTCGCCACCGGCGTCCTGCTCGCCGGCGGTCTCGGTCAACGCTTCGACCCAAGCGGCCTGCACAGCAAGCTGCTCGCGCTGCTTCCCGACGGCACGCCGGTCGCAGTCGCGGCCGCCCGTCATCTCGCGGCGGCCACGGCCGACGTGATCGCCGTCGTGCGCCCCGGCGCGGAAAAACTCGCGATTCTGCTGAACGAAGCCGGCTGCCAGGTCGTCTACGCGCCCGACGCGACGCGCGGCATGGGTGCCAGCCTGGCAGCCGGTGTCCGCACCGCGCCGGAAGCGACCGGCTGGCTGGTCGCGCTCGGCGACATGCCATGGATCGCGGCGTCAACCTACGAAGCGGTCACACGCGCCCTCGATGCCGACGACGCATCGATCGTCGCCCCCGTGCATCGCGGCATGCGCGGCCATCCGGTCGGTTTCGCCGCGCACCACTTCGATGCGCTCGCCGCGCTCGACGGCGATGCCGGCGCCCGCGCGCTGTTCGCCAGCGCGCCGGTGAACCTGCTCGACGTCGACGATCCCGGCATCCTGCGCGACGTCGATACGCCCGCCGATCTACGCTGACATCGGAGCGCGCCGGCCGCATCGCGCATCGCGGATGCCTGTCGTCGCGCGATCCGGCGCGATACCTGCAGAGGCTCGCATGCCGCCGGCAATCCGCATGCCGCAGCGAGAATCGCGCTGCAAATACCCGCCCGATTGCCTATAAAGGAGACGAGGCGCGCCCGCCGCGCCACCGCCGTCACGCATTGCGCGAGTTCCCCATGGACCACACGACCCCGATGCCCGAGCCCCCGGCCGACCCGAACCGCGATCCGGAAGACGATCCGCTGTCACCACCGCCGCCGGGGCATCCTCACGACAACCCGCAGCAACCGGACGGGCCGCCGAGCAAGGACCCCATTTAACCGCGCATCGGCACGCGTTGCATTTGTTGGCGCGGTTGTTGGCGCGGTTGTTGGCGCATTTGTCGGCGCGTTCTCCGGACGGATTGCGGAACCCCGCGCCGGACGCGCCTGCCACTACGCCGCCGCGCCTTCCCGCGCCACACGCACCTCGTACGTCTTCAGGTGGTTGTACGCGATCCGCAACAGCGACAGCGCATCCGCCGCCTGCGGGTCGCGGCGCGCGAGCAGGTCGCCGATCACGTGATCAGCTTCGACCCGTGCGCGGTTCTCGACGTCGCGCAGCATCGACGCGGTCAGCGGCGACGGCGTCAGCACCATCCGCCGCATCCGCTCGACCGCGGCGGGCTCGGGCCGGTAACCGTTGTGCGCGGCGATCGCGCTGCACTCGTCGAGCATCGTCTCGAGCAGGTGTCGGCCGTCCGGCGCGGCAAGAATGTCGCCGATCGAACCGCGAAACAGCGACGTGCTCGCCGCGAGCGTCGCGAGGAACACCCACTTGTCCCACATCCGCGCGGCGATGTCGTCGCTGAGCGTCGCATCGAAGCCCGCGCCGCCAAGCACGTCGGCCACCGCGCGCACGCGCGCCGATTCGCCGCCGGCGAGTTCGCCGAACGACAGCCCGTGTGTGTCGTTCAGGTGCACGATCCGCTGCTCGCGATCGAGCGTCGCCGCGATCACGCACAGGCCGCCCAGCACCTGCGCGGCACCGAACCGGTCGCGCAGCACGTCGAGATGGCGCATCCCGTTGAGCATCGGCAGGATCAGCGTCGATGGCCCGACGAACGGCGCGAACGACGCGATCGCATCGTCGAGGCTGTAGGCCTTGCAGCTCAGCAGCACGAGGTCGAACGGCGCGGCCGTATCGCTCGCGCGCAGCGTCTGCACGTTCGCGAGCGTCAGGTCGCCGCGCGGGCTGCGGATCAGGAGCCCGTCGCGCGCGAGCGCGGCCGCGCGACCGTCGCGTACCAGGAACGTCACGTCGCGCCCCGCCGCCGCGAGCCGGCCGCCGAAGTATCCGCCGACCGCGCCGGCCCCCACCACCAGAATTCGCATCGTTGCCTCCTTTCAGGTTCGTTCGACGCCGCCGCCCCGCGCCCGACCGTCCGGACACGACGCGCCATCGCCATCGCCATCGCCATCGCCATCGCCATCGCCATCGCCATCGCCATCGCCATCGCCATCGCCATCGCCCGACAGTATAGCGACGCCGAATATGTATATGCATAGATGCCCGTACCACCCCCGATGGTATCGGGCTGCTGCCGCTTCTAAGGGATTTCCCGTCTACGGCAACGTCCGTTGCGAGCCGTCAAGGAGTTATCCCGTCACGCCGTTCCGGCGCGCCTGTTCGACCGACCGACCTCACTACCCATGCGCACCCTTTCCCTGAACCAGAAACTCGCCTCGATGATCGTCATTCTGTGGCTCGGCCTGCTCGTGATCGCCGGCATCGGCGCGTGGCAGACGCGCGCGTCGATGATCACCGACCGCCGCGATCAGCTTGCATCGCTGGTCGCGCAGGCGACGAACGTCGCCGACCACTACTACAAGCTGTCGCAACAGAACGCATTGCCGGAAGCCGACGCAAAACAGAAGGCGCTCGAGGCGATCGCCGCGATGCGCTACGGCACCGACGGCTACATCTCGATCAACGATTCGAAGCCGGCGATCGTGATGCATCCGATCAAGACCGAGCTCAACGGCAAGGACGTGTCGAATTTCACGGACCCGAACGGCAAGCACCTGTTCGTCGAGATCGTGAAGGCCGGCAACGAGGAAGGCGGCAAGGGCTTCGTCGAGTATCTGTGGCCGAAGCCGGGCGCCGACAAGCCGCAGGACAAGACCAGCGCGGTGCAGCGCTTCACGCCGTGGGACTGGTATCTGGTGACGGGCATGTACATGAACGACGTGCGTTCGGCGGTGCTCGCGAGCATCGGCCGCTGGCTCGCGATGACGGCCGTGCTCGGCGCGATCGCGTCCGCCGTGATGGTGCTCGTGCTGAAAAGCGTGCGCGCGAACCTCGGCGGCGAACTCGAAGTAGCGCTCGATGCTGCGCAGCGCATCGCGCAGGGCGACCTGACCGCGCGCGTGAACGTGAAGCAGGACGACCGCGGCAGCCTGCTGCATGCACTGCATACGATGCAGAGCGGGTTGATCGACATGGTGTCGCGCGTGCGGATGGGCACGGAGAACATCAACGTCGGCGCGAGCGAGATCGCGTCGGGCAACACCGACCTGTCGCAGCGCACCGAGGAACAGGCGGCCGCGCTCGTGCAGACCGCGTCGAGCATGGACCAGATGACCGCGAACGTGAAGCAGAACGCGGACAGCGCCGCCCAGGCCGCGACGCTCGCCGGCCAGGCCGCGCAGGTCGCGACGCGCGGCAGTGAGGTGGTCGACGATGTCGTGCGCACGATGAACGAGATCACCGACCGCTCGCACAAGATCGGCGACATCATCGGCGTGATCGACGGGATCGCGTTCCAGACCAACATCCTCGCGCTGAACGCGGCCGTCGAAGCGGCGCGCGCGGGCGAACAGGGCCGCGGCTTCGCGGTGGTCGCGGCCGAGGTGCGCTCGCTCGCGCAACGCTCGGCGACGGCCGCGAAGGAAATCAAGTCGCTGATCGTGTCGTCGAACGATACCGTCGAGCACGGCGCGACGCTCGTCACGCGCGCGGGCGAGACGATGGCCGAGATCGTGCAGTCGGTGCGGCGCGTGAACGAGATCCTCGACGAGATCAGCCATGCGTCGCGCGAGCAGAGCGCGGGGATCGAGCAGGTCAACCGTGCGGTGGGCGAGATGGACCAGGTCACGCAGCAGAACGCGGCACTCGTCGAGGAAGCCGCGGCCGCCGCGCATTCGCTGCGCGACCAGGCCGAAGCGCTGCGCGACGCGGTCACGCGGTTCGCGTTGCCGGCCTGACGTCGCCTCATCCGTCGGATTCCCGTCGAAATCCCCCCGGAATCCGACTGATTCCGACTGATTCCGCCTGACGGGCCGGCACAACACGGGGTGCCGGCCCCTGCCCGCCTCGCGCGCCTTCCGCGCCTTCCGCGCCTTCCGCGCCTTCCGCGCCTACCCCGCGCCGCCCGGCCGGCCCACGGTCTTGGCACCACCGAACCCCAGCCCGGCTGCCCGCTGGACCAGCTCGATGTCGTTGGTCACGCCGAGTTTCTTCATCGCGCTGATCTTCTGCGCGCTGACCGTCTGCTTGCCCTTGTTCAACCGCTGCGCGATCGTCTTGATCGGCACGCCGGCCAGATAGAGACGGATCACCTCGATCTCGCGCGTCGACAGTTTCACCGGCGGCTGGTCGTGTTCGGCGAGCGCATCGAGCGCGCGCCGGACGAGCGGCGACAGATAATGCCCGCCGCTGTAACTCGAATGGATCGCGGTGACGATGTGGCCGACTTCGTCGAACTTGCTGACGAGGCTGGCGCCGCCTTGCGCGAGAATCGAACGGAAGATCAACGGATTCTCGTTCCCGACCAGCGCGACGATCCCGACGTTCGGGCGCGTGCGGCGCAGCCAGTCGAACAGCGCGAGGCCGTCCATCTGCACGTCGCCGCGGATCGCGTAGTCGACCAGCACGATGTCGCAGTCGAGGCTGCCGAGCGCCTCGACCAGTTCGCCCGGGGTCCGGGAGACGCCGACGAGATCGATCGCGCACGCGTCGCCGGCAATGTGTTCCATGCCGGCGAGCGTCAGCGGCCAGTCGTACGCGAAAACAGTGCGAATACTGAATTTCCCCATGCGCAGTTCCAGAAGGTTCGCCGGGCCGCGCGACACGGAATGCGTGCGCGGCCGGATCGGCGTTGAATCGACGTTCGGGATATTTTTATCCCGACCGTTATTCTAGGAAGCGGCGCGCGACCGGGATATCGGACGGCGTATAGATTGGCCTGCGGGAACGTAATACGAGTTTGATATTTGCGCCGATTCGACCGTTCGGCGGCAGCCGGAGTCGGCCGGACGGCCGACGTTGCGGGTGGTGCGGGCCGCACGGACGGCCCGCGGGGTAAAATTGCGGCCCTTGCATGCCATTCCGGGCGACCGGCCAGGGGCAGCGCGCCGTTCCCGGCCGCGCGCCCCGCCCGTTCGCCGGCGGCCCGTACTCACCGCTTCCTCCATGACCGAATCCGATCTGCAATCCGACGACACCACCATCCACGAAGACGGCCTCTGGCACGACAACGGCTGGACGGCCCGCATCATCAAGAACGAAGACGACGACGGCTGGGCCGTCGAGATGATCAAGGACGGCGAAGCCGAGCCGGCGCTCGTCGGCCCGTGGACGATGGGTCGCGACAAGAAGAACCCGAAGCCGATGGACGCGAACGCATTCCGCACACTGGTGAAGACCGCGACCGAGGTGCTGATGCGTCACGAGCAGCAGCGCCGCGCGATGCTGCACAAGGAAGTGACGGTGCAGGACAGCGACGGGCAGGATGTGTCGGTCACGCTCGACATCGTGCCGGACGAGTTCGAGCCATATGCGCAGCTGAAGGCGTTCGACCCGTACGGCGACCTGCTGGCCGACGCGAAGGTGTCCGCCGGGTTCAAGCTCAACAAGGCCAGCGCCGCACGCTGGGTCGAATCAGGCTTCGAACGGCCGGCCTGACGCGGCCCGCCGCCCGCCGCGGCCGCGGCCGCGCAACGCGGGCCGCAGGCCGCGCGCGCGGGTGCGACCGGCGTCAGTCGTGCAGTCCATGCGAGGTCATCAGGCGGTACAGCGTCGCGCGCGAAATCCCGAGTTCCGCCGCGGCGTCGCCATGCTGGCGCCGATGCCGCAACAGCGTTTCCTCGATCGTGCGCCGCTCGGCCTGCCGGCGCGATTCCGCGAGCGTCGGCGGCCGGCGCGACGTGTACTGGTCCAGTTCGAGGTCGGCGGCCGAGATCAGCGGGCCGGTCGTCATGACGACCGCGAAACGGATCCGGTTGATCAGCTCGCGCACGTTGCCGGGCCACGCATAGTTGTGGATCGCCTCGATCGCGCACGGCATGAAGCCGCGAATCCGCTGCGAACTGTCGCCGCGATAGCGCCGCAACACATGATCGGCAAGCAGCATGATGTCGCGACCGCGCGCGCGCAGCGGCGGCTCGTCGATACGCAGCACGCACAGCCGGTAGTACAGGTCCGGGCGGAACCGCCCCGCCCGCATCGCGGACTCGAGATCGACGTGCGTCGCGGACACGATCCGCACGTCCACCGGAATCGACGCGCACCCGCCGAGCCGCTCGATCTTGCCCTCCTGGAGGAAGCGCAGCAGGCTCGCCTGGCTCTCGAACGGCATGTCGCCGATTTCGTCGAGAAACAGCGTGCCGCCGTGTGCGGACTCGATGCGGCCGATCTTGCGCTGATGCGCGCCGGTGAACGCGCCGCGCTCATGACCGAACAGTTCGGCCTGCAGCAGCGTCGGCGGAATCGCCGCGCAATTCACGACGACGAACGGCGCCCCGGCGCGCGACGAATGCTGGTGGATCGCCGCCGCGGTCAACTCCTTGCCGGTGCCGGACTCGCCGGCGATGAACACGGCGGCCTCGGTGTTCGCGACCTTGCGGATCGTCGCGAACAGGCGGCGCATCGCGTCGCACGCGCCGATCATCGTGCCGCCGGGCGGCGCGGCATCGACGGCCGGATCGCTTTCCGCCAGTTTCAGCATCCCGTATGCATGGCCGACGAGATAACCGATCGTCGTGTAGGCCGTCGCATTGCACACGTAGTCGAAGCAGCACTGGCGGATCAGGTGCGCGATGGTGGCGTCGCGCAGCCGCTCGCCGCCGGCGAGCGCGACCCAGCCGATCCGCGCATCGCGCAGCAGCGCCTCGAACGACGCGACGTCGGGCGACACGAAGTCGGCGAAATCGACGATGCCCGCATGGAGGCGGTTCGCCTTCACGAGATTGAGTGCGTCCGCAACGGATTTCGCGCGCCGCACATCCCAGCCGCGCGCCGCCAGACAGTCGACGAGACCGGCGTCAGGATGCTGCGACAGGTAGACGAGCGGGCGCGACAGCCCGACATCGTGACGCCGGGCCGCGACGAACGGCGACGGGTAGGTGGCGCGTTCGCCGTCGTGCGGATCTGACAGACTGATGGAGCAGCAATGGTTCACGATCGCCTCGTCGCGTAGAGTGGTCCGTGCAGGAAAGTTTCCTTGTCTGCCGAACACGATGCGATGCGTACGAATCTGCGGTTCGACGACGGCCGCCATCATCGGCACGCATGCATGCGGTGTTGTACGGACGAATAGCCGGGCCGATCCGAGACCCCCGACTGGCGTTTGACGAGTTGGCCAACCCGTATCTTCGTTGCGTCGCGTCGACCGCTCGCCGATGCGTCCATTGATGCAAGCGGCATGCCACGCGTTATTCCACCGACGGCGACGCGCCGCCCGCCGCGACGATGCTCCGTCAGTGCCCGAGGGCCGGCATGTTTCGTTTCACGAATGTATCGCGACGCCCGGCTGCGCCGTCCGACGGTTGGATGCCACGAAGCAATGCCGGGGGGACCGGCCCGCGCCGGCGGAATCGAAGCGCAATTGATTCAACCGTGAAACCGTCGACAGAATCACACTTCGATCGACGGGTCGGGCGCGTGGCCAAGAAGAGAAAATCCGGATGCGGCGGACGCGCCTCGCGGCGACATGACCCATCCCGCAGCTATGTGCCGAGCAACTCCTTCTTGCGCAGATGCACGACATCGCGCAACGGCGGCGCGCCGAACAGCCGGCTGTATTCGCGGCTGAACTGCGACGCGCTTTCGTAGCCGACGGTCGCGGCCACCGAGCCGACGTCGCCGCCCTGCCGCAACAGCAACCGTCGCGCCTCGTGCAGCCGCAGCTGCTTCTGGTATTGCAGCGGGCTCAGCGTGGTCACGTGCTTGAAGTGATGGTGCAGCGACGACACGCTCATGTTGACCGCCTGCGCGAGCGTGTCGACACGCATCGGCTCCGCATAGTGATCGCGGATCCATTCGATCGCCCGTGCGATCCGGTGCGTCTGGCTGCTCGCGACGGCCATGTGCCGCAGCCGCGTGCCCTGCCCGCTCGTCATCAGCCGGTACAGCAGTTCCTTTTCGATCAGCGGCGCGACCACCGGAATGTCGGCCGGCGTATCGAGCAGCCGCAACAGTCGCAGCGCGGCATCGAGCAGCGGCGGCGTCAACTCGGCGAGCGCGATGCCCTCGCCTTCCGGACCCGCCTCGTGCTCGGGCAGCCGCATCTCGGCCGCGAGTTCGACGATGCGCTGCAGGTCGAGGGTGAGCGACAGGCACAGGTAAGGCGCGTCGGGCGACGCCTGCGTGACGCGCGAGAGGATCGGCAAGTCGATCGACGTAATCAGGCAATGCTGCGCGTCATATTCATAGGCCTGGCCGGCCACGATCACGCGCTTCGCGCCCTGCGCGGCGATCACGAGCGCCGCGCGCGACACGCCGCAGCCGAGATCGACCGGATGCGCATGCCGGTGCAGCATCAGCGCCGGCACGGCCGTCGAGTGGGAGCCGTCCGTCGGCGCGAAACGGCCGATCAGCGACGCCAGTTCGCGCCGCCCGGATTCGCGCGACGCCGCGATATCGGTCATGTCCATGACGGATTCCTCGCTTCATTTCCCTGAGTCGCGCGAGCATAGCGAATCGCTCGCCGCCGCGCCGGGGATTTGCAGGATTGTTCAATAAATTTGCAGGATTGGGTAGACGTAAAGATCGGCCGTTCGCGCACACTGCCACCTGATCCGGCGCATGCCGGGTTTTCCCCATGGAGACAAGAAAATGCCCACCACGTTTGTCCTGAACGGCAAGAGTGTCACGCTCGACGCCGATCCGTCGATGCCCGTCCTCTGGGCGATCCGCGAGCATGCGGGGCTGACCGGCACGAAGTTCGGCTGCGGCATGGCGCAGTGCGGCGCGTGCACCGTCCATCTCGAAGGCCAGGCCGTGCGCTCGTGCGTGCTGCCGCTCGCCGGCATCGCGGGCAAGCACATCACGACGATCGAAGGCCTGCAGAGCAAGCCCGCGCAGGCCGTGCAGGCCGCCTGGGTGAAGCTGCAGGTGCCGCAGTGCGGCTATTGCCAGTCCGGCCAGATCATGTCGGCCACCGCGCTGCTCGAACAGAACCCGAAGCCGACCGACGCGGACATCGACGCCGCGATGAACGGCAACCTGTGCCGCTGTGCGACCTACGCCCGCATCCGGGCCGCGATCCACGACGCGGCCGCGACGCTGGGAGCCTGACCATGACGATCGAACTCGACAACCCCGGTTCGGTGCGACCGTCGCGCCGCACGTTCCTGAAGGCCGCGGGCGCCGCGGCCGCCGTCAGCCTGACGATCGGCTTCGAATGGGCCGGCCTCGGCCGCCGCGCGCTCGCCGCGACGGCGCCCGCCGCCGACTTCGCGCCGAACGCGTTCCTGCGCATCACGCCCGACGGCGCGGTCACGGTCATCGCAAAGCACGTCGAAATGGGCCAGGGTGCCTATACAGGCATCGCGACGATCGTCGCCGAGGAGCTCGACGCCGACTGGTCGAGCGTGCGCGTCGAAAGCGCACCGGCCGATGCGAAGCGCTATGCGAACCTCGCGTTCGGCACGATGCAGGGCACGGGCGGCAGCTCGGCCATGTCGAACTCGTGGCAGCAATTGCGCGAAGCGGGCGGCAAGGCCCGCGCGATGCTCGTATCGGCCGCGGCGGCGCGCTGGAAGGTGCCGGCGGGCGAGCTGACCACCGCCAACGGCGTCGTCACGCATCCGAAAAGCGGCAAGACCGCCGCCTACGGCACGCTGGTTGCCGACGCGTCGAAACTGCCGGTGCCCGACAAGGTCACGCTGAAGCAGCCAGCCGACTTCAAGCTGATCGGCCATCGCATTCCGCGCGTCGACGCATCGGCCAAGTCGAACGGCACCGCGCATTTCACGCTCGACACCACCTTCCCCGGCATGCGCGTCGCGCTGCTGCAGCGGCCGCCGCGCTTCGGCGCGACGGTCAGGTCGTTCGACGCGACGGCCGCGAAGGCCGTGCCGGGCGTCGTGTCGGTCGTGCAGGTGCCGGGCGGCGTCGCGGTCGTCGCGAACGGCTTCTGGGCCGCGAAACAGGGCCGCGACGCGCTGAAGGTCGAATGGGATGAAACGAACGCCGAAAAGCGCGGCTCGGACGAGATCATGCGCGAGTACCGGCAGCTCGCCGCGAAGCCCGGCGCGTCGGCCCGCAAGGACGGCGATGCCGACGCGGCGATTGCGGGTGCCGCGCGCAAGATCAGCGCGACCTACGAATTCCCGTATCTCGCGCACGCGCCGATGGAACCCCTCGACGCGGTCGTCAAGCTGACGGCGAACGGCTGCGAGATCTGGGCCGGCGACCAGTTCCAGACGGTCGACCAGGCTAACGCGGCCAGGGTCGCGGGCCTGAAGCCCGAGCAGGTGCGGATCCACACGCTGTACGCGGGCGGCAGCTTCGGCCGGCGCGCGAACGCGTGGTCGGACTACGTGGTCGAGGCCGTGTCGATCGCGAAGGCGCTCGGCGCGGACGGCAAGCCGGTCAAGCTGCAGTGGACGCGCGAGGACGACATCCAGGGCGGCTTCTATCGCCCGATGTATTTCCACAAGCTCGACGCGGGGCTGACCGCGGACGGCCGGCTGGTCGGCTGGCGCCACCGGATCGTCGGCCAGTCGATCCTGGCGGGCACGCCGTTCGAGGCGTTCATGGTGAAGGACGGGATCGACGCGACGTCGGTGGAGGGCGCGGCGAACCTGCCGTATGCGGTGCCGAACGTGTCGGTCGAACTCACCACCACGAAGGTCGGCCTGCCGGTGCTGTGGTGGCGCGTGGTCGGCAGCTCGCACACCGCGTATGCGGTCGAGGCGTTCATCGACGAGGCCGCGCACGCGGCGGGCAAGGATCCGTACCTGTTCCGCCGCGACCTGCTCGCGAAGGAGCCGCGGATGCGCGCGGTGCTCGAGCTGGCCGCGCAGAAGGCCGGCTGGGATCCCGCGAAGCCGCTGCCGAAAGGCCGCGGGCGCGGGATCGCGGTGGCCGAGGCGTTCAAGAGCTATGTCGCGCAGGTGGCCGAGGTGTCGGTCGACGCCGACGGCAAGGTGAAGGTCGAGCGCGTGGTGTGCGCGGTCGACTGCGGGATCGCGATCAACCCCGACATCGTCGCCGCGCAGATGGAAGGCGGCATCGGCTTCGGGCTCGGCGCGGCGCTGCACAGCGCGATCACGCTGAAGGACGGCCAGGTCGAGCAGCGCAACTTCGACGGCTATCACGTGCTGCGGATGGCGGAGATGCCGAAGGTCGAGGTGCATGTCGTGCCGTCGGCGGAGGCACCGACCGGCGTCGGCGAGCCGGGCGTCGCGCCAATCGGGCCGGCGGTCGCCAACGCGATCTTCGCGGCGACCGGCAAGCGGCACTACGTGCTGCCGTTCGATTCGGGCGACACGGCGAAGGCTTGACGGGCCACGAAACGCCGGCCGCGTGGCGGGAACGTCGCGCGGCCAGTTTTTTGTTGCCTGCGCAGTGTCGACATGCCGGCGAAACGGGTTCCGATGCAGGGTTCGAAGTCGGCAAAAATCTCTGCCAACCTTTTGATTTTGCATGGAAATCCACTCATTCGAGCAGGGTTCGATGTAGGGTTCGCAGTCCACCCGACACCGACCCGCCGGGAGGAATGCGCGCATCACCCTACGTTACGCCGCCCGTAACGTCCGTAACGTTCCCGCCGGATGCTACGTAACAATCCTTCACTATTGCTCCGACCCTTCCGAACCCGCCGCACGTCCCGCGTTAAAAATTCTTTTAGATTCAACGCGGGCGCGCCGCCCGCCCCACTCCCATCGCCCGTCGATTCCTGACAACCCATCCCTGGCCCGGAAGTTGCGATACATGACCTGCAAACACTCCTTTACGGACATGCGAGGGCCAACATGGATTGCAAATACCTGTACATCGACAACATAAAAATCAACTTCGTGCGCCGCACGATCGAAATCGACAACAAAGTGGTCGACGTCACGCCGCGTGAATTCGATGTCGTCGAATTCCTGCTCGACAACATGAACAAGATCGTGCCGCGGCAAGCGATCCAGGAAGCGGTCTGGGGCCGCGAGCTCGGCGTGTCGTCGCGCACGCTCGACACCCATATCTCGCGCATCCGTTCGAAGCTGCAGCTCGATCACGACAAGAACCTGCGGATCATCCCGATCTATGCGGTCGGCTATCGGCTGGTGCTGTTCGGCGCGGCCATGACGCACGTCGAGCGCCACGACGCGGCGCCGCTCCTGCGCGCCGCACCACAGCAGGCGCTGGCCGCCGACTACGCGTAACGCGCGACGGCTCACCCGCGCGCCGCCACTGCGCGGCGCGCCGGCAAGGTTCCCCCCCACGCGCGGCGCGTCCGACGCGCAGCGCCCGCGGCCCGGCACACCTGCCCCGCCGCACCACGACCGCCGCCTCCGGGCGGCGGCCGCTTTTGTGCGTGCGACGCCGCACGCGGCCACGCCGCCGCGCGACAGGCTTCGTAGCTCGCCGCCGCCCGCGCGGCCGGCGGACGCGCACGACTACGGATTCCGGCGCGGCACGCGGCCGGCGCCGTCCCTACAATCGACGCAGCAGCCGCGCGCCTCCTGCGCCGCCGGCCACCACAACCCGTCGTACCAACGCCGAATCCGCCCTGATCCCGCCGTGCCTGCGCTGTCCCTGACGAATGCCGACGCCGGCGACGCCGCGAACCGGGCCCTGCCCGCCGCCGCCACCCCGGCCGCCGCGGCGCCCGCCATCCCGCCCCCGCCGGCCGCGATCGCGCTCGACGCGTCGCCCTGGTTGCCGCGCCTGTCCGCGGCAGCCGCGCGCGGACTGTCGCATGCATACGGCGCGACGGCCGCGGTCCCGGTCACGCTCGGCGAACACGCGTACGAGGTGCGCTGGCGCGTCGATGCCGAACCGGCCGCCGACGCGCATGCATACCGCTTCGTCATCGGCCCGGCCGCCGGCACGCTGTGGGTCGATCCGATCGCGGAAACCGCATGGCTCGGCGACGCGGCCGACCCGGCCGTGCCGGCCGTGATCCGCGCGGCGCTGCTCGCCGACCTCGCCGCGCCGCTCGCGGCCGTGCTGCAGGCCGCGACGCGGCAGCGCGTGGAACTGCTGCCGCCGCCGGCGAGCGTGCCCGCGTGGCGCACCGCGCCGGCCGCGCTGCGCTTCGAGCTGCGTCGCGCCGACGCTGCATGGCGTTGCCACGGCGCGCTGCTGTTCGATGCGCCGGACGCGCTCGCCGTGTTCTTCGCGGCGCCGGCGGCCGCGCGGCTCGACACGCTTGGCGCGTATGCGAGCCTGCCGGTACCGCTGGTATTCGAGATCGGCCGGACCGAGTTGACGATGGCCGAGCTGGCCGACGTCGTCGGCGGCGACATCATCGCGATCGAGCGCTGGCGCGCGCACGAGCAGAACCTGCTGTGCGTCGCGCGGGTGCCGGCCGCGCCGGCGTGGGAAATCACCGGACGGCCGTCGGGCAACCGGCTGACCGTCGAACGAATCAGGGAGATGCCTTTGGAACCGACCCGCACCGATACCCCGCCCGCGACCGCGCACGACGCGTCGCCGGACGATGCACCGCGCTCCCTCGACGGCCTCGCGGTCGACCTGCGTTTCGAATTGCCGCCGACGTCGATCCCGCTCGGCGAACTCGGCACGCTGCAACCCGGCGCGGTGATCGAACTGCAGCAAGGTATCAACCAGAGCGTGATCCATCTCGTCGCGAACGGGATGCTGATCGGCACCGGCCACCTGATCGCGGTCGGCCAGAAGCTCGGCGTGCGCGTCGTCACGCTGACGCAGCCCGCGCCGCGCGAGCGCTGAACGATGGGCAGCCTGCCGAATCCGGTCGCGCTGATCGCGGTGATCGCCGCGCTCGGCATCGCGCCGTTCGCGGCGCTGATGGTGACGAGCTATACGAAGCTCGTGGTCGTGCTCGGCCTGCTGCGCTCCGCGCTCGGGATCCAGCAGGTGCCGCCGAACCTCGTGCTGAACGGCATCGCGCTGATCCTGTCGCTGTTCATCATGGCGCCGGTCGGGATGTCGATCCGCGACGCGCTGCAGGCACGCCACTTCGACGCGTCCGGGCAACTGTCGACCGCCGATATCGGCGCGCTCGCCGATGCCGCGCTGCCGCCGGTCAAGGATTTCCTGGTGTCCCATACGCGGCAGCGCGACCGCGAATTCTTCGTGCGCACCGCGACGTCGGTCTGGCCGAAGAACCGCGCGGACGGCATCAAGGACGACGACCTGCTCGTGCTGGTGCCGAGCTTCACGCTCGCGGAACTGACCAAGGCGTTCCAGATCGGCTTCGTGATCTATATCGTGTTCATCGTCGTCGACCTGCTGATCGCGAACATCCTGCTCGCGCTCGGGATGCAGATGATCTCGCCGACGACGATCTCCGTGCCGTTCAAGCTGCTGCTGTTCGTCGCGCTCGACGGCTGGTCGCTGCTCGTGCACGGGCTCGTGCTGTCGTATCGCGTGTCGGGGGCGGGATGAACGCGCGCGGCCTGCGCGGCGCCGTCGCGGGCCTGTGCGCGACGATCGCACTGGCACTGGCACTCGCATGCGCGGGCATGCAGCCGCGCGGCGCGCACGCGGCAGGCAGCGCCGCAGGCTTCGCGCAGCTCGCGCGCGCCTGCGCGCCGAACGTCGATCCCGACACGCTCGCCGCGCTGGTACGCACCGAATCCGGTTTCAATCCGTATGCGATCGGCGTGGTGGGCGGCCACCTGGCACGCCAGCCCGCGTCGCTCGACGAAGCGCGCGCCACCGCGAGCGAGCTGGCCGCGCGCGGCCTCAGCTACAGCGTCGGTCTCGCTCAGGTCAACGAACGAAATTTCACGAAATACGGCCTCGACGACACGACGATGTTCGAACCGTGCCGCAACCTGCGGGCGGGCGGCGCGATCCTGACCGAATGCTTCGCGCGCTCGTCGAACACCGGCCGTCCTGCGCAGGCCGCGTTGCGCGCGGCGCTGTCGTGCTACTACAGCGGCAACTTCACGACCGGCTTTTCGAGCGGCTATGTGAGCCGCGTCGTCGCGAGCGCGCAGCGCAACGCACGCGAAGGCGGCGTCGAGCCGATTCCGGTGGTCAGCGATACGCTGCCACCCGCGCGACAACGGCGCATGGACGCGGCCGCGACCACGCCGCCCGAACGCGCGCGCAGGCTCGCGTCGCCCGCGGCATCCGCCGACGCGCCGTCGTGCCATGCGCGCCCGGTCGTGATGATGTGCCGGGGATTGCCGGCGAGCCAGGCGAAGCGGCTGTGCGTGCGGTGTCTCGATCAGTGAGCGGCCGCACGCGGCCGGGATGACGGGCACGACAGGCATGGCATGACGCGTCGCGCCGCGTCATCCCGCGTCATGCGGCGCGCTGATGTTCCAGCCACGCCTGGAACATCAGCACCGTCCACAGCTGGTGCTGCCAGTTCATCCGGCCCGATTGATGCTGCCGCCACAAACGCTCGACCGCCTGCGCGTCGAAGAAGCCCTCGTCGCGCAGCCGCGACGGCTGCAGCAGCGCGTCGGCCCAGTCGCGCAGCGCGCCGCGCAGCCAGTGATCGACGGGCGCGCAGAAGCCCTGCTTCGGCCGGTCGATCAGCGCCGACGGCACGTACTGGTCCAGCAGCCGGCGCAGCAGCGCCTTCGACTGCCCTTCCGGCAAGCGCACCGACGCAGGCACGCGCCACGCGAATTCGACGACGTGATGATCGAGGAACGGCATGCGCGTTTCGAGACTCACCGCCATCGCCGCGCGATCGACCTTCGCGAGAATATCGGTCGGCAGGTACGTGAGCGTGTCGATCGCCATCGCCTGCTCGGCGAAGCTCAGGTGCGCGGGCCACGCGGACACCGTGTCGAGCGGCGTCGGCGGCTCCTGTCCGGCGAGCGCGAGGCGCTCCGGATGATGCACCGACGACATCAACAGCCGGTACAGCCCGATGCGGCTCTCGGCCGTCATCACGTGGCCGAGCTTGTGCAGCCGGTCGCCGATGCGCGTCGCCGAATCGCGCGCCTCCACGCCGCCCCATGCGCCCTGCGCGACCGCCGCCAGCTGGTCCGCATGATCGGGGCGCAGCGCATGCAGCGCGGCGGCGATCCGCGCGCGCACCGCCGCCGGCACGCGATGCAGCTTGCGCCACAGGCGCGGCGTCAGGAAGTAGCGCGTATAGCCGCCGAACAGCTCGTCGCCGCCGTCGCCGGACAGGCTCACTTTCACGTGCCGGCGCGTCAGCTCCGACACGAGGAAGGTCGGAATCTGCGACGCATCGGAGAACGGCTCGTCATAGATCGTCGGCAGTTTCGGCACGACGCCGAGTGCATGGTCCGCCGTCACGTAGAGCTCGGTATGCCGCGTGCCGAGGTGGCGCGCGACCGCCTTCGCATAGCCGGCCTCGTCGTAGCCGGCTTCGTGGAAGCCGATCGTGAACGTGTCGACCGGCTTCGCCGACTGCGCCTGCATCAGCGCGACGATCGCCGACGAATCGATGCCGCCCGACAGGAACGCGCCGAGCGGCACGTCGGCCTCCATCTGCCGCGCGACGGCCTGGCGCAGGATCGCGTCGAGCTGCCCGACGGCCTCGTCGGCGCTGCCTTCGAACGGTTGCTCGCGGCCGGCTTCGATCGCCTGCTCGAGCGTCCAGTACGCGCGCACGGGCGGCGTGTCGCGCGCATGCTCGAACTGAATGAAGGTGCCCGGCGGCAGCTTGCTGATGCCGCGATAGATCGTGTGCGGCGCGGGCACGCTCGACTGGCGCAGGTACAGGCACAGCGCGTCGCGATCGATCGTGCCGTCGAAGCCCGGATAGCCGCGCAGCGCCTTCAGCTCCGACGCAAACACCAGTGCGCCGCCGATCCGGCCGTAGTAGAGCGGCTTCTCGCCGATCCGGTCGCGCGCGAGCGTCAGCACCCGCGATTCGCGATTCCACAGCGCGAACGCGAACATGCCGGTCGCGCGGCGCAGCGTCGCGTCGACGCCCCACGCGGCGATCGCCGCGATCAGCACCTCGCTGTCGGAGTGCCCGCGCCACGCCGGTGCGCGGCCCGCGCGCTGAAGCGCCGCGCGCAACTCGCGATGGTTGTAGATTTCGCCGTTGAAGACCATGACGTAGCGGCCGCACGCGGATGCCATCGGCTGCCGGCCGTGGACCGACAGATCGACGATCGCAAGTCGCCGGTGGCCGAGCGCAATACCGGCTTCCGGGTCGACCCAGAGGCCCTGCCCGTCCGGCCCGCGATGCGCGAGGCTCGCGGTCATTCGCGCGAGCGTGCCGCGCGCTGTCTCCTCATCGAAGGCGACGCTATTCAGAAAGCCGTCGATTCCGCACATTTGATTTGTCTGCCCCTGTTGACCTGTTCCGTCAGCGGCGGCGCAACCTCGCAGCCCGCCGTCCGGCTGACGGTCGAGCCATATTACGAAGAAATAAATCAGCAATAATTCATGGGTGAATCTCGGCCAGCTCCGGAAAAAAAACGGCGTCAAGCGCGGCGTGCGATCGGCGCGGTGAGCCGGAAACAGGTCCGCATCGCGATGTATCGCCGGGCCGCGCGCATGCCTGTGTTCCGGCCCCGACGGATCGTGCGCGTCAGGCCGCGCCGGTCGCCCACTTCAGCAACTGCGCGACCTCGCGGAAATGCTGCTGCTGGATCGTCCCCTTTTCAGGCGTGCTCTCGTACAGCGCCTGCGCGAGGCCGGCGTTCGCGAGTGTCGGACGCAGCGCGTCGCGCGCGAGCCGCACGATCCGTTCGGCCGCCTCGCCCTCGCCGCGCGCGAGCACCCAAGGCAGCGTGCCGGGTCCGCCGTAATAGAGCGCGACCGCGACGCTCGACGAATAGACGACCACCGACGCGAAGCCGATCCGGTCGGGCAGCGACGAGAACTGCGCTTCGCGCGCGAGCTGCCGGCGCTTCGCCTCGACATGCGGGTCGCCCTCGTCTTCCTTGTGCTCGCGCCGCACTTCCTCGATCGACATCTTCATCTTCTGGCTGAACTCGCGTCGCTGGTGCACGATGTCGATCAGCGCCATCACGATATAGATCAGCGCGGCCCAGCCGAACAGCAGCATCAGCAGCTTCACGATCAGCGCGAGAATCGACATCGGCCGCGTGAAGCCGGACTGCACCGCCGGGTCGAGCGACTCGACGATCAGCCAGCCGAGCGTCGCGACCAGCAGCACGGTCTTCAGCAGCATCTTCGCGAGGTTCACGAGGTTGCGCATCGACCCCATGTTCTTCAGCCCCTCGGCCGGATTGAGCCGCGACAGCTGCGGCACGAGCCGGCTCCACGCCATCACGCCGCCGACCTGCACGAAGCCCGCGAGCAGGCCGGCCAGCAGCCCGGCCGCGACGATCTGCGCGGACAGCATGGCCCAGTCGCGCGCGGCGCCGTCGATCAGCACCGCGAGCCGCGCGGACGGATCGGCCGCGCCGGCCGCGTCGAACACGAGCCGGAACAGCGCCTGCAGCCGCGCGAACAGCGTGCCGAGCCCCACCGCGAGCGCGACGCACACGCCGACGAAGAACGCCGACGAGATCGTCTCCGCGCTCTTCGGCACGTCGCCCTTCTGCCGCGCCTCGCGCAGGCGCTTCGCGGTCGGCTGCTGGTTCTTTTCGGCCATGGGCGCTCCGGTTCCGGCGGGCCGTCACGCGCCGCCGTGCGCGGCGAACAGCGCGCGCAGCAGCGCCATCAGCCCGCTGTCGGGGCTCAGCAGCGCATGCAGCGACGCGTACACCACCGGCAGGAACAGCACCATCATCAGCAGCGCGAGCGCGCTCTTCAGCGGCTGCGCGAACACGAAGATGTTCAGCTGCGGCACCGCGCGCCCGACGAGGCCGATGCCAAGCTCGACGAGCACCAGCACGATGATCACCGGCGCGGCGAGCTTCACCATCCACTCGAAGATCGTGTCGGTCTGCCGCACGACGAAGGTCCCCAGCATCGACGAGAAATCGGGGCCGAGCGAGCCGATCGGCCACCACGCATACGACTGCGCGAACAGCTGCACGAGCACCTGCAGGCCGCCGGCGGTGACGAACAGCGCAATCGCGACGAAATTGAGGAAGCCCGACGTCGGGCCGCCCTCGTGCCCGCCCATCGGATCGAAGAACGCGGCGCTGCCGCTGCCGGTCTGGAAATCGATCAGGTAGCCCACGCCCTGGATCGCGAACAGCACCGCGCTGAACGCGCCCGCGAGCAGCATGCCGACCACCGCCTCCTTCGCGACGAGCAGGCACCACATCACGAACGGCAGCGCGGCGACCTGCGCCGGGTCGATCACCGGCGCGACGAACGCGGCGATCACGACCGCGATCCCGTTGCGCACGAGGCCCGTGACGATCTGCTCGTTGAACACCGGCACGACGAACATGATCGGCAGCAGGCGCGGCATCACGTAGAGCAGCGGACGCAGCGTGCCGGCGATATCGTTGAAGTTCGCCGCGTGGTCTAGCATCGACGCTCCGCGGCGGCGGGTGCCGGGTCGTCGGCGGGAAGAGTCGCAGCGGTCGAGTCGATCGTATCGGCGGCGTCCGTCGTGCCTGTCGTGCCTGTCGTGTCTGCATCCGCCGGTCGCGACACCATCTCCGCGTCGAACGCGGCGGCCATGTCCGGCTGCCCCGCTGCATGCCCCGCCGCATCGCCCGCCCACACGCCGGCCGTCGCGAAGCGCCGCACCGCATGCGCGTCCGCGACTTCGTCGGCATCGCGCTCGACCCGCGCGGCGCGTGCCTGCAGCGCCTTCTCGCCGGCCTTGTCGAGCTTGTCCTCGGCGGCCTTCGCCTTGCGCGCGGCGCGCTGCAGGTCGGCGAGCGTCGCCTCGTGATCGCGATGCACGTGCGCGGCCTCGCTCACCGACGCGCTCGCGACACCGATATGCCGGTCGAACGTGCGTGTATCGGCGGCCGCGTTCTGCAGCGCGCGCGCCTCGCGCACGTCGTCGGCGAGCCGCGTCTGGATTGCGGCCTTCGCGGCGACCTGCTGCGCGAGCTGGGCGTGCGCGGTGTCGAGCGCGCGCCGGCTCTGCGCGGCGATGCCTTGCTGGCGCGCGGCCGCCACGCGCGCGATCTGGCTGCGCATCTCGCGCACGCGCTTCAGGCGGGCGAGCGTCGCGAGCACGAGACGGTCGTCGGCTTCAGACATGGTCGTTCGCGAGTGTCGTCAGCTTCGCGAGCAGCGCGTCGAAACGCACGTCCTCATGCGACGCCTGCGCGCAGAACGCACCGATCGCATCGCGCGCACGCAGCGCGAGATCGCCGAGCCGGTCGCTGCCTTCGCGATACTCGCCGATCTGCACGAGCAGCTCGATTTCCTGGTACTTCGCGATCAGCTCGCGCACGCGCGCGGCCGATTGCTGATGCGCACGGCTCGCGACGAGCGGCATCACGCGCGACAGGCTCGCGAGCACGTCGATCGCCGGATAGCGGTTCGCGAGCGCGATCTTGCGCGACAGCACGATGTGGCCGTCGAGGATCGAGCGCACTTCCTCGGCGATCGGATCGGATTCCTCATCGCCTTCGACGAGCACCGTGTACAGCGCGGTAATCGAGCCGGTCGCGCCCTGCCCCGCGCGTTCGAGCAGGCGCGGCAGCACGGCGAACGTCGACGGCGGGAAGCTGCGCCGCGTCGGCGGCTCGCCGCTCGCGAGGCCGACCTCGCGCTGCGCGCGCGCGAAACGCGTCAGCGAGTCGACCAGCAGCAGCACGCGCTTGCCCGCATCGCGGAAGTGCTCGGCGATCGCGGTCGCGACCAGCGCGGATTTCACGCGCTCCATCGCGGGGCGGTCGGACGTCGACACGACGACGATCGAGCGCGCGCGCACCTCGGGCGACAGGCTGTGCTCGATGAACTCGCGCACTTCGCGGCCGCGTTCGCCGACCAGCGCGATCACGTTCACGTCGGCCTGCGCGCCGCGCGCGATCATCCCGAGCAGCGTGCTCTTGCCGACGCCGGACGGTGCGAAGATGCCGACGCGCTGGCCGATGCCGAGCGTCATCAGGCCGTCGATCACGCGCACGCCGGTCGGAAACGGCGTGTCGATCAGCTTGCGCGCGAGCGGATTCGGCGGGTCCTGCTGCGTCGACACCCACGCGGCGCCCGTCACCGGCCCGCGATCGTCGAGCGGCCGGCCGAGCCCGTCGAGCACGCGGCCGAACAGCGCTTCGCCGACCGGGAACACGTGCTCGCGCCCGGACGGCACGACGGTCGTCTCCGGCGACAGGCCGGCCACGTCGCCGAGCGGCGTGAGCAGCGTGGTCTGCCGCGAGAAGCCGACCACTTCGGCAAGCAGCGTCGGCTGGTTCGGCGTGCGCAACTCGCAGATCTCGCCGAGCCGCGCACGGATGCCGGTCGCGTTGAGGATCTGCCCGACCGCGTGATTGACGCGGCCCTGCACCGACACCGGCGAGAAGAACGCGAGCCCCGCGTCGAGATCGCCGACGAGGCGGCCGCGATCGAACGGCGCGGCATCGTCGTCGCTGCCGGCACCGAACGGCTGCGGATCGTCGAGCGGCGCGTTCATCGCGTCGTGCCCTTCAGCGCGTCGCGGCGGATCGCCTGGCGCAGCGCGTCGATCTGCAGGTCGAGGCTCGCGTCGATGCGCCCGGACGGCGTCTCGACCGTGCACGCATGACGTTCGAGCTGCGCATCCTCGACGATGCGGATCCGTTGCCGGTTCGACTGGCCCGCGAACGCGCGCTCGAGCGCATCGCGCATTTCGTCCTCGCGGCCCGGCGCGACCCGCACGATCAGGAACGCCTCGTCGCGCACGAGCGGCGCGATCCGCGCGAGCGCGGCCTCGTAGAGCTTCTGCGTGCCCATCTCGCCGACGATCGCGCGCACGGCCTTCACAACGATGTCGGCCATCGAGTCCTTCATCGACTCCATCGTGCGCGCGGCGGCCAGCGCCTGCGTGTAGGCCTGCGCCGCATGCTCGCGCTGCGCGCGGCGCATCCCTTCGTCGTAGCCGGCCGCCTGGCGCCTGTCGAATTCGCGCTGCGCGTCGGCGACGATGCGCGCGGCCTCGTCGCGCGCGGTCGCGATCACCGCGGACGCGTCGAGCAGCGCCGCGTATTCGCGCTCCTTGAGCACCTTGCGCTCCGACAGCAACTGCAGGTTGTCGCTCGTGATCAGAAAAGCCAGTCCCATGACGCAAGCCTCTCGGGAATCAGAAACAGGAACAGCAATTCGCCGAACTGATCGCGCTGCGCGCGGTTCAGCCAGTACGGCGCTTCGTCGTCGATCGCGCGGTTGAATTTCAGGCGCGCGCGCCGCGCGACCGCGTCGCCCGCCACGCCGATGAAATCCGCGAGCAGCCGGCCGCCACGCGCACGAATCACGACCGGCAGCGCGGCCGGATCGGCACGCCACGGTTCGAGCGTGTCCGCGAGCGCGCCGAATTCCGGCGCGCGCTCGAGCGCGAGCTCCAGCGCATCGCCGCCGAGCTTCGCCGCGACTTCCACGCGGATGCGGCGCACGGTCAATGCGTCGCGCAGCCAGCCGCGATGCAGCAGCAGCCCCGCATACGACGCGAGCTGCTCGAGCGCCGCGCCGGGCAGCAGCGCGAGCCGCGCGCTCGGACTGGCGACGTCGAAGTCGTGGTGCCCGGCCACGCCGTTCGCGTCGAGCAGGTGGCGCGCCAGCAGCTTGCGGCCGGCCGGGCCGAATGCGTCGGGCGAGCGATAGGCCGCGGGCCACTCGGTCGGCACGCGCGTCACGTGCAGATAGCGGTCGGGCCGCAGGTTGAATTCGCAGACGAGCGCATGAAACACCGCGCGCCGCCCGGCGGGCGGCAGCGCAAGCGGCTGCAGCCACGGCAGCGGCGCGGCGTCGGGCGTGGCGCCCGGCGGCAGCGCACGGGGCTCGCTCATGCGCCGTCGCGCGCGCCGTCCGGCGTGCGCAGGCTGCCGCCGCCCGACTGCGCGGACGCACCGCCTGCCCCGTTCGCGCCGCGCGGGGTGCCGACCAGCCCGGCCAGCCGGGCGCCGAACATCCCGCGCCGCGCGGCCGACAGCGCGATCACCGCGCAGGTCAGCAGGATCAGCGCGAACACCAGCCAGCCGAGCGGCGAGCGCAGCCGCAGGATGTCCGACACCGCGCTGCCGATGCCGTCCACGCGCGCCGTGCGCGCGGCGGCCGGCTGCAGGAACAGCGATACGTTGTCGTACTGCAGCCCCTCGATGCTGTGCGCGACGAGATCCTTGACCATCGGCGCCATCGCGCGCAGGTCCACGCCGGGCCGGTAGCGGATGTACACGGCGGCCGACGACGGCTTGATCTTGTCCGCGAGCGGATCGTTCTCCGGAATCACGACCTGCACGCGCGCGACCACCACGCCCTCGATGTCCTGCAGCGTGCGCGACAGGTCCTGCGACACACCGTACAGGTAGCGCACGCGCTCCTCGGCCGGCGTCGACACGAGCCCCTGCTTCTGGAACAGCTCGCCGAGGCTCGCATAGCTCGGCTTCGGCAGCCCGTTCGCCTGCAGCACGGTGAGCGCCGACTGCATGTCGCCGTCCGCGACGCTCACCTGCCATGCGCTGCGATCCGACGTGTCGCGCGCGTCGTTGTCCTTCGACGCGCTGATGCCCGCGTCGCCGAGCACGGCAACCATCTGGTTCGCGTCGCGCTCCGACAGGCCGGAGTAAAGCTCCTTCTGGCAGCCGGCCAGCAGCGCGAGCAGCGCCGCGAGCAGCGCACGCGCCGCCCGGCTGCGCCACGCATGCCTGCGCGGCGTCGAATCGATCGTCGTCATCGTTTGTCCGCTTCATCGCGCGCGCGGCCGTTGGCGGCCTGCGCGCTCGTCACTCCTGCGTCTTCAGCACCGTGTGCGTGAAGCCGTTCGCCGCCTGCGCGACCGACAGGCTCAACTGGTATTCCGAAATCGTGGTGGTCGCCGTCCACTGGAAATCCATCGCCTGCACCATCGTCATCAGCGGATCGCTGCGGTGGTCCGCCATCGACGTCAGCATCTCGGTGCGATGCTTGTCGATGTTCGCGTACCGCGTGTCGAGATCGTTGCCGTACGTGCGCAAGCGCTCGACGAGCGACGAATGGTTCGCCTGCGCGGGCGTCGCGGGCGTCATCTGCACCGCCGGCGCCGCATCGGCCGGCGCGCGCGACATCGCGACGCCCGAGGCCGACGGCGACGCCGCGGCCGCACCCGGCTGCATCAACGCATCGAACTGGCGCACCTGCGCCGGATCGGACGCCGTGCCCGCCTGCTGCACGGCACCCGCGAGCGCGGCCGCGCCTGGCGGTGCCGCGCCTACGCCTGTTACCGACATGATCGTGTCCTCCTTGACCGGCAGCGCCGGGAACTTGCCGGCCGGCACGCGCACCCGCCCCGCCGGGCGCCCGTCACGGGCGGCCCCGGCATCTGGCGTCGCGCGGCCCGGCCGGCGACCGGCGTCATGCGCGGCCGGCGGAACTCAGGTGTTGCGCAACCTGGGCGTTCGCCGTCCCTTCCTGCGCGGTCACTGCGTTGCTGGTTTCGAACGTCGCGGTCGACTGCTGGACCTGGAAGTTGATCTTCGTCAGTTCGAGCTGCGTCTTGGTCAGGTCGTCCGCCTGTTGCTGGACCTGGTTCGTGTTGTTGGCACCAGTCGGGGGGGTACTCATGTTTCGCTCCTTTGCGTGAACGTCAGTGAACTGCTTCCCTCTTCCGGCGGCGGCCCCATGCCCCGCCGGCGACGTGACGCGCCGCATGCGCGCGACGTGTCGCGTATTGCGCGCACCGCGCGACACGCGATGCGCAGGTCCTGTCGCGGCGCTAGCGCGCCGCCTCCTTCGATGCGCCGGCCGCGGCAACCGCCGGTACCGCCGGCGCATCCGGCAACAGTGTCGGCCCCGGCACCGGCTGCGCGACGCCGGCCGCCGCGCCGCTCGCGAGCGGCGGCACGGGCGGCGCCGGCGCCTGCCCGGGCACGTTCGCGGACGGGCCGCCGAGCGGCATCGTGATGCGCTGGCCATTGCGTTCGAACACCACTTCGTCCGCGCCGATCGACACGACGGTCGGCCCTTCCTTCAGCCGCGCGCCTTCGAAATAGCGGCTGCCGTCGGCTGTCTCGATATAGCGCTGGTCGCCGTCGCCCGCGAACACGGTCGTGATCTCCGGAATCCCCGCGACGCCGCCGAGCGTCGTCGCGGTGCGCGGCGCGGCGGCATCGGCGTCGCGCACATGGTCGACCACCTCGAGCGCCGGACGCGCATCCTTCATGTAGTTGCGGATGCGCGGCTCGATCTGCGCGCGCTCGGCCGCGCCCGTCAATTCGATCCGGCCGCGGCCGAGATAGGTGACGGTCAGCGCCGTGTCGCTGAAATACGTCTGCGCGGTCGCGACGAGATCGCTGACCACGTAGATGTTGCCGAGCGCCGCGTTGTCCACGCCCGCGACGATCTGCGCGACGCGTTCCCGCGCGGCCGGATCGCTCACGTAGCCCGACACGATCACGCCGTCGTCGCGCGGCGCGACGGCGAGCTCCGGATACGCATGCAGCAGCTGCTGCAGCCGGTGCGTGCGCGCGAGCACCGACTCGTGCTGCCACGGCAGTCGCCCCGACCACGCGACGAAGCCGTAGCCGAGCGCGCCGAGCAGCACGCCGATCCACAGCGCGACGACCGCGATCACGAGCCGCCGGCTGCCGAGACGGCGCAGGCCGCCGGTAAGCCAGCCGAGCCACGCGGCCTCGCGCACGGCGTCCGTCGCGTCGGCCTCGTCGGGCACCGCGACGCTCGCCTGCGCGTGACGCGCGATGCCGAGCTTGATCGAGCCGACCGTCACGACGTCCTGCGGCGTCATCGAGCGGCGGCCCGCGTCGAGCGGCTCGTCGTTGAACAGCACCGGTGCGCCGCCGTCGCCGCCGTGGTTCTGCACCGTCACCGCGAGCGCGCCGACCTGCAGGCACACCTGTTTCGCACCGATCTCGCGATCGGGCAGGATCACTTCGCAGTCGGCCGCGGTGCCGACCCAGTTCGCGCCGCGCGCGAGCGACATCGTGCGGCCGTACATCGGTCCGCTGAGGAAGCACAGGTTCCACGGCGACGCGAGCGCGGCCGCCCCGGCCGCGGCGCCCGCCGCGCCGCCCGCCAATGCGCCGTCGCCGTGCGGGTCAATGATGGTCGTCGACATGGGTGGACGCTCCTGCGGTCGTCGCCACGGGCTGCGACGCCGAATCCTTCGGCGGCGGCAGCGCGGGCGGACCGAACTTCGTGCCGGGCAGCGGCGCGGGCGTGAGCGGCACCGCGATGTCGTTGTCCGGCGGGCGATACATCGACGTGCCGTTCGAGCCGGCCGGCCCGTCCGCGCCCGGGTTCACGGGCGAGCCGTCCGGCGCGTACATCGACGCGGTCGTCACCACGCGCGGCGTCAGCAGGTAGAACCGCTCCATGTGGTTGCCCGACTTGTCGGTGTACTTGAACAGGTTGCCGATCAGCGGGATGTCCGACAGCCACGGCACGCCGCTCTTGTTCAGCCGCACCTCGTCGTCGTTGAAGCCCGCGATCAGCAGGCTCTTGCCTTCGTCGATCATCGTCTTGGTGACGATGTTGCGCTGCTGGATCACCGGCACGTTCGACACGGCCTGCCCCGGCACGATGTTGCCGTCCTGGATGTCGATCGACATCATCACGCTCTGCGGATTGCCCGATACGGCGGCCGCGTTGCGGATCGCCTCGTCGACGATCATCGGCGTCACCTTGATGCTGGTGCCCGTCGTCACGCTGTACAGCGACGAATCCTGGTAGCCCTGCACCTGCACGTAGAACTGCGTGAGGTTCTCGAGAATGGCCTCGGTGTTGTCGAGCGCGAGCACCTTCGGCTTCGAGCGCAGCTGCGCCTGCCCTTTCTGCGCGAGCGCGTTCACGCGCGTAAGCAGGTAGTTGCGCAGCGAGCCGCCGATCGACGCGGTCAGCGCGATGCCGGTCGGCAAGAAGGTGCCGGTCTGCCCCGCCTCCGACGTGCCGATGCCGAACGTCAGCGGCGGATTGCCGGCGCCGTTGAACTGCGTGTTGCCGTTCAGCGGGTTCTGGCCGTTGCCGATCTGCACGTCGCCGTGCGTCGTGTGCAGGCGCCAGTCGATCCCGAGGCTGTCGAGCGAATCCTCGTTGATGTCGATGATCGTCACGTTGATCTCGACGATGCGCGGCCGCTCGTCGAGCTGGTTGATCAGCGACTGGTAGCGGTACATGTTCTCCGGCAGGTCGCGCACGATCACCGCGTTGATCGCCGGATCGGCGACGATCTGCGGCAGCGTGTCGCCGCCGCCTCCGTTCGAGAACGGCGAGAAGCCGCCGGCAGTGCTGTCGGCGCCGCCATAGCCGCCCTGCCGCGGGCCGCCGGAAATATCGGGGAAATCGAGCCGCGGCACCGCGATCGTCAGCCCCGAGCCGAGCTTCACCTGGCGCGCGGCCTGCCCGAGCGGCGTGCTCGACGGCAGCTCGTTCGTCCCGCCGCCCTTGCCGAACAACCGGCGCAGGATCGTCGCGACGCCCGGCACCGTCACTTCCTTGCCCGAGCGGTTGATCGTGAAGTCGGACGCCCAGCCGTACCTGAGCCGGAACGCGCGGATGTCCGCATGCGCGCCGTTCGCCGACGGATCGCCGACCGAGCCGACCGCCTGCCGCACGAGCTCCACATAGCGGCGCGGGCCGGCCACGTACACGCTGTTCGCGCGATCGTTGATCACGAGCGTGTAGCGCTTGTCGGGAATCTGCATCGCCTGCAGCGCGCGGCCGATCTCGCCGGCCGCGTTCGGCGGGATAGGGATCATCTGCGTCTGCGACTGGTCGGCCGGGTCGACGTACAGGAACGAGCCGTCGTAGTACCACGTGAGCCCGTAGGTCGAGCAGATCGTGTCGAGCGTCTGCTGCGGGGTGCCGGAGAAGCGGCCGCTGATCACGCCGTCGACCTTCGGGTCGACCACGGCCGTCACGCCCTGCGACGATGCGAGCTCGCGAATGAAGTCGCCGATCTTCTTGCCGTTCGCGACGATCGTGAACGGCTTGTTGCGCCAGCGCAGGTCCGCCGCGCGCGCCGGCTGCGCGACCGTCATGCACAGCGATGCCGTGAGCAGCGCGGTCGCGCACATGGCGAGCGCGGCCCGTTGCAGGCGGCGCGGTTGAAACCGGATCGGGGCGACGCGTCGACGCATCAAAACACTCCTGTGGAAGAAACGAACATGCGTTCCAGCGCCTGCTGCGCGAAGCGCAGCACCTCGCTGCCGAGCCAGCCGGACAGCAGCACGAGCGCGACCATCACGGCGATCAGCCGCACCGCGATGCCGATGTTGGCGTCCTGCACCTGCGTGACCGCCTGCAGCATCGCGACGACGAGGCCCGTGACGGTGGCGATCAGCACGATCGGCAGCGACAGCAGCAGCACCAGCATCAGCGCCTGCCGGGTCAGGTCGAGGATCGTCGAGCTCGTCATTGCGCGACACCCGGCGCACGTACACCGGCGCCCGCGCCGAGCGTGCCGTCGTCGGGCGGGTTCTTGACCCAGCCGACGGTATGAAGCTGCACGTCCTCCTCGACCTCCTGGTACGACAGCACCGCGAGTTCCGGCAGCACCGGCTGCAGGATCGTCTTCACGTAGCGGCGCGCGCCGAGCGCGACCATCACCGCGAGCCGCGCGGCGCCTTGCGGGTTGCCGTGGCCGCCGGTGCCGGCCGTCTGCGCTGCCGTTGCGGCCTGCACGATCGCGCGCACCTGTTCGCCGATGTCCTGCTTGATCGCGCTCGACAGCGCGAGGAAATTGCCCTGCTTCGTGCGCATCACCGCGCTCTCGATCCGCTCCTGCAGGTTCTGCTCGAACAGCACGACGCGCAGTTGCCGCGTCGCGCCCGCATGACGATCGGTAATCATCCGGCGCAGGTCGACGCGCACCAGCTCGACCAGCGCGATCACGTCGTCCGGCTCGTTCGGCGCCCACGTGATCAGGCTCTCGAAGATCACGCGCAGGTTGCGGATCGGCACCTGTTCGGCGAGCAGCCGGCGCAGGACCTCGGTCACGCGCTGCAGCGGCACGAGCCGCGTCAGTTCGCCGACGAGTTCGGGGTGCTCGCGGCGCACCAGGTGCACGAGCGCCTGCGTTTCCTGGATGCCGAGCAGCTCGTCCGCGTGCTGGCGCACGATCTGCTCGACGTGCGCGGCGAGCGCGCCCTCGCTCGTCAGCCACTTGCCGTCCGGCGCCGCACCGTCCGGCTTGATCCACAGCGCGGTCGCGAACGGGCCGAACGCCTCGGCCGGCTGGCGCTCCGCGCGCTCCGGCAGCGGCGCGACGCCGTCCCACAGCAGCCAGCCCGGCTTCAGCGCGCCATGCGCGGCGAGCACGTCCTGCAGATAGATCCGGTACGTGCCGGCCGCCGCCTCTTCGTCATCGTTCAGCGTGATGCGCGGAAACACCGTGCCGATATCCGCGTCGACGCGCGCCTTCGCGCTCGACAGCGCGGTCTGCAGCTGCGCGAGGTTCAGCGTCGTGCGCAGGTCGTCCGACAGCGACACCGCGATCAGCGACGTGACGCCCGCCGCATGCGGCACCTTCGCGGGCTGGCCGTCGTCGGTCGCGCCGATGCGGCCCGCGATATGAATCAGGTTGAAGCTCGGCGCGGTCGTCTTGCGCTTCAGCTGCGTGAAGGCGAACGCGCCGAGGCCGAACGCGATCAGCGCGAACGACCATTTCGGAAAACCCGGCACGACGAGGAAGCCGGCCAGCACCAGCGCCGCGATCAGCAGCGCGCGCGGGTGCGCGCCAAGCTGCTCGCCCAGCTGTTCGCCGAGCTGGCGCTGCCGCGTGTCGCGTGTCGCGACCCGCGTCGTCACGATGCCGGCCGCGATCGACACCAGCAGCGACGGGATCTGCGACGCCATCCCGTCGCCGACCGTCAGGATCGCGTAGCGCTGCAGCGCCTCGCCGATATCCATCCCGTGCATCAGCGTGCCGACCGCGATGCCCGCGACGATGTTGATGAACGCGATCACGAGACCCGCGATCGCGTCGCCCTTCACGAACTTCATCGCGCCGTCCATCGCGCCGTGCATCTGCGATTCCTGTTCGAGCTTCTCGCGGCGCTCGCGCGCTTCGTCGGCGCTGATGATGCCCGCGCGCAAATCCGCGTCGATGCTCATCTGCTTGCCCGGCATCGCGTCGAGCGAGAAGCGCGCGCCGACTTCGGCGACCCGTTCCGAGCCCTTCGCGATCACGATGAACTGCACGACGGCGATCACGAGGAACACCACGCCGCCCACCACGACGTTGTTGCCGACCACGAGCCGGCCGAATGCGTCGATCACGTGGCCCGCGTTCGCGTGCAGCAGGATCAGCTTGCACGACGCGATGTTCAGCGCGAGCCGGAACAGCGTGGTGAACAGCAGCAGCGCGGGAAACGACGAGAAGCTGACCGCCGACGGCACGTAGGTCGACACCGTCAGCAGCACGACGCTCGCGGCGAGGTTCAGCGAGATCATCCCGTCCAGCGCGGCCTGGGGCAGCGGCAGGATGAACAGCGCGACCACCGACACGATGAACGCGGCGAGAAACAGGTCGGCGCGCGGCGATGCCCCGAGACGTCGCCCGGACACGCCGCGCCCGGCGGAAAAGATCCGCTGCCAGTCGCGAGGGAGCGCCTTCGGTTCTGCCATCGTGCCGTCGTCCTGTCATTGTCGCCAGCGGGCGCGGGCCGTCATGCCCCGCGTCGCGCGGACCGTTGAATGGGACGAGTGTAGCGACGCGAAACCGCGTAAAAAGGCACGCGCCTCGTAGCGTCGCGGCGGTTTTCCGGCGACGATCGGATCGGACTACGAAACCCGCCGGCGCCTGCCCGCGCGCCGCGCCGGAACCGCTTCCATCGCGCGGCGGGCGCCGCGCGCGCAGACAGGGTCAGGACTCCAGACGGCGTGCGGCGAGATATGCGAGCTGCGCGCGGTTCTGGACGTTGAAGAGCTTTTCGAGCGAGCGGATATGGTGGCCGACCTTGTGCAGCGACGTGCGCAGCGCGCTCGCGATCTCCTGGTCGGACAGCCCATGCACGAGGCGCTCGAGCACCTGCTGCTGCTCGTCGCCGAGCGCGAAGCCGCGCATGCGCGCGATGCGCGCCTCGAGAAACGGCAGCGCGACGCGATGCACGGCGAGGCTCACCGACAGTGCGCCGCCGATCACGCGATCGTCGATCCAGTCGGTGCCATGGGCTTCCGACGTCACGTTCACCGCGACGCGCAGGTCGAGCCGCGGCGCCGACAGGCTGAAGATCACACCGCTGTTCATTGCGTGCGCACGCAGATGGCCCGCCAGCGCGAGCACCTTGCGGTCGCCGCTGCCCTGCGCGGACGACTCGATCTCGTCGAGCCGCCACGCGACCGGAAAGCCGCTCTGCCGCACCTGCGCGAAGCGCGGGTCGCTCTCGTAGAGCATGCCCTCGATATACGGCTGCATGAACGTCGCGGGCGCGAGGTCGCGCAGCAGATGCGCGCACAGGATGCGCCGCCCGATCATTTCGTACGCGCCGTAGCCGAGCGTGCTGAAACCGATCTGCCGCAATCGGGCATGGCATTGGGCGAAATCGACGGGAGTCGCGTCGGATTTACCGGATGCAATTTGAATGCCGGTAAAAACGTCGCGCTCGAATGGATGAATTTCCTTCGAATAAGCGGCAGCGGCCGCGATCTCGGCTTGCGAAAACCACTCGACGCGGGGCGCGTCGTCAGCATATGTCATGAGGAGCTCACCCTTTCCCAATATGTGAAACCGCCCCGTCACGATCTGGTCTTTTCTTTATGATTTTCTGGTGGTCTCTATACCGGTGCGAATATGAACCTTTCGCCCGAATTAGTATTACGGCATATTACGCGCACACAGGCATTTTTGTACAATGCCCCCGCGTTTCGTCTGGATGACGATCGGCGCATATCATAAAGATGCTCGATCGCATCGTCGCGCGCGCCGTGCACGACACGGTTGCCGCCGCGCGATGCGCGTCGATTCCGAGGGATGGCTCATGTCCGATATTGCATTGCAAGAAGAAGCGGTCGCCCCAACCTTGTCCCGTCCGCCGCGGCGGACGGTCGCCTGCGCCGACGCGTCGAAAGCGCGCCCGGTGCAGGTCGTCTGGTGCGACGACGTCAAGCGCGGCGACATCGCGCAGCCGCACGCGCCGAAGCTCGGCGTCGCCGATACGCTCGCGCACGCGCAGAGCACCGCGGAGCGCAACCGGATCGTCGCAAGCCTGCTGCACCTGACGGGCTTCTCGACGTTCGCGTATTTCGCGCTCGAATTCTCGCGGGAGCGCGTCGAAAGTCTCTACCTGCACGAGGCGTTCACGCCGACCACCTATCGCGGCGACTACGTGCGACACAACCATCACGACATCGATCCGCGCACGCTCGACGCGCGCGTGTGCAACATGCCGATCGTGTGGGATCTGCAGCAACTGCGCCGCGAACACCGCGAGCGCGACAACGGCCCGTGCGTGACGCCGGCCGCGCTCGACGGTTTCCTGCAGACGATGCAGGACGACGGCATGTGCAGCGGCATCATGTATTCGATGGCCGTGCCCGGCACGCGGCTGCATGCGTTCATGAGCTTCACCGCACCGCGCCGCACGCGCGAGTGGATCACGCCGGCGACGATCGAGCAGGCGTTGTCGATCGGGCTGTCGGTGCACAAGTTCGCGTCGCCGCAACTGATCGCGACGTCGCGCGAACGCGCCGTGAACGGGCTCACGCCGTTCGAGCAGGAGCTGCTGCTGGGCATCGCGGAAGGCGCGTCGGACAAGGAGATCGGCCGGCGCCTCGACACCAGCGCGCACAACGTCGACTATCACCTTCGCAAGCTGCGCAAGCGCTTCGGCGTCGCGAACCGGATCCAGCTCACGTACCTGACGTCGAAGCTCGAACTGATCTGACGGCGGCGCGTGCAGCGTGCCGTGATCGGACGCGCACCTGCACATGCCGGCCACGAAGGCCGGCACGTGCGGGTTGGGGCGCGGTGCCGGGTTCGGCGCCGCTTCCTGTCAAATGTGCTGCGTTACTTCAGCAGCGTCATCTGCACGACCTTGACGATCACGAGACCGACCGCGATCACCAGGTAGCCGCGCAGCACGGCCATCCAGACGCGCGTCGCGACCGTCATGTTCTGCGGCTCGAGCGTGTCGAGCGGCGGCATGCGCCACGTGGCGCGCAGCGCGCGATCGATGCCCGGCTCGACGACGCGCTTGTTGCGGCGGATCAGCACCGTCGCGAGATAACCGGCAATCGCGAGCACCGTGCCGCCGACCAGCACGTCGACGATCGCTTCGCCGCTGATGTCGGGATACATCACCGACGCGGTCAGGATGATCGACAGCAGCACGAGCACCCAGATCACCGCGCCGGTGAAGATGTTGAGCTTCGTCGAGTTGACCCACGGGCCGAGCACCTGGCGATCGTTGCACAGCACGAGCAGGAACACCGTCGCGCTCGGCAGCAGCACGCCGGCGAGCGTCTGCACCGCTTCGGTCAGCAGGCCGAGCGGGCTGCCCGGGATCAGCACGAGCGCGGCCGCGGCCGCGACGATCCCGAAGTAGACGAGATAGAAGCCCTTCGCATCGGACACGCCGCGATGCAGCGAGTGGCGGATCTTGAACACGTCGCCGATCGCGTACGCGGTCGACAGCGATACCGCCGCCGCGCCGATGATGCACGCGTCGAGCAGCGCGACCGCGAACAGCGTCGCGCTCGTGCGGCCCGCATACTTCTCGAGGCCCGCGATGATGCCGCCCGCGTCGGTGAAGTTGCCCGCTTCCGGATGACCGCCGAACAGCGCGGCGCTGAAGCCGATCATCGCGACCGCGCCGATCAGCACGAACGCGATACCGATCCACAGGTCGACCTTCTCGTACTTCATGAAGCGCGGCGTAATGCGCTTGTCGATCACGTAGCTCTGCTGGAAGAACAGCTGCCACGGCGCGACCGTCGTGCCGACGACACCGATCACGAGCAGCATCACGTCGGACAGCTTCGCGTGCGCGGGCCAGTTCGGCACGAAGAAATCGCGCGACATCTGCGCCACCGGCGGGTGGATCGACACGAGCACCGGCACGAGCAGCAGGCTCAGCACGCACAGCACGATCGCGAATCGCTCGAAGCGCCGGAAATCCCCGGTACTCACCGCCGCCATCGTCAGCGCGGCCGCCACGCACACGCCCGCGACCTTCGGGAGCCCGAAGAAAGCCAGCACGAACGTGATGCCGATGAACTCGGTGACGATCGTCAGCGCATTGAGCAGGAACAGGTCGATCACGCTGAACGCGCCCCAGAACTTGCCGAAGCGCTCGAAGATCAGGCGCGCATGGCCGACGCCCGTGACCGCGCCGAGCCGCAGCACCATTTCCTGGTTCACGTACAGCACCGGCACGAGCAGCAGCAGCGTCCACAGCAGCGTCGTGCCGTAGTTCTGGCCGGCCTGCGTGTAGGTGCCGAATGCACCGGCGTCGTTGTCGCCGACCATCACGATCAGGCCGGGGCCGATGATCGCGAGCAGCGTGCGCAGGCGCGCCCACCACGTGCCGCGCGCGGCGGTATCGTGATGCGCGATGGTGCCGAGCGCGCCGCGGATGTCGCCCAGGTGGGCTTCGTCGAGCACGGCGGTGCGTTCGACGGCGATCGGTGGAGAGACGTTGGATGGCGTGGACATGATGAATTCCGTACGGCTGGTTTTTTTATCCGGTCAAGCGTGTGGTCTTGGAATACGCGCGCGGAACGGGCCCGTGCGCGCATGCCGAGACGCGCTCGGCGTTTCGGTTCAGTAGAGCAGCGATTTCAATCGGGTGAACAACCGGGAGAACACCCGCGGACGGGCGTCGAGCATCAGCATCGCGTCGTAGCGCGGGCGCGATTCCGTGACGTGCGGAAGATTCGACAGCAGAAGGCCGAAGTTCATGGTCTGGCTCCTGGCGGCAACGGCATGCGTGCCGGCCGCGTGGTGGGCGCGGGGCCAGGCCGGGGCCTGAACGACGTGTCAGGCTAGTCGGCCGGAATGTCCCTGCGACCCGGGTTCAAAAGGGTCTGTGGCTGCAACGGGCATAAGGGACAACTGTCACTGTCGTTCATGGCGGCTCCTGTGCGGTGTTCCGGAGAACACGGTTGGCCGCCGCGCGGCGCGCGGGCCGTCGTTCGGGTGCATGCGACACGCATGCGCGAACGCGGCCGCGCACCGGGCGGCGGCGAAACCGGATGGCGCATGCGCAAACGCATCACGCTAACCGGCGCGAATCAGGGTGCACGTAGGGATTTGCTGCGGAATACTGCTGCGCGCACCGTTTGCCTGGGAGACAAACGGCGGCTTCGATGAGGCGCGGACGTCGGTCGCTCAGGCGGAAATTTCGTTCGAAGATCGACTACTGCAGGCGTCCAAGGCGGCGGCCCCAAGAGTAAAGATGGCGGATTTTATGGACCGGCCGAAAGTGTAGTCAACCCCTTGAAACCCCATTTCTCGAAATAAATTTCCGGCTTTGCAGCACTGAAAGATTTGCCCCTGAAAAGACGCGCCGAAACCTTTCAGTGCGTCATGGTGCGATCACGGATCGATGCATCCGAGCAACGGCGCGACACCCCACGCCATTCTCGCGCCGCGGCCGTGCCGTGCCGCTCGTTGCGACGCGCACGCCACACTGATCGTTTTTTATGCGTTTTTTACTTGCACCGCAGCAAACGACGCGAATACAATCCGCCCCGATTCATCAAGGGAGTCCCTCCGTGGACACATGCTCCAGTTGCAGTTCGATGCCGGTCCAGGCCGGCCAAGCCGTCGCGAGATAGCAGCCAGACGCATGTCATTCGCCGCTAGCTCGCATTCGTCGGGTTAGCGCGCTTCTCCCGGGCCGGCCATTACCGGTTCGTCCGTTGCACGCTCCGTTACGTTCCACCCTCCGACCGCAGGCCGCGTCATGCGCCCGCGCTCGATCACGTCGTCCGGCACGCGCCGGACCGGACGGAGGTACGTCATGTTCTTTCAATCGTTCGCGGTCAAACTCAGGCGACTCGCTCACGTCGCGTCCAACCGCGCGTTCGTTTCGGCCCTTTCACCGCTCGCCCATACGTTCAGCAACTGGCGCGGCAGCGCGCTCGTGCACCTGCCGCCGGCACCGCGCCCGCTCGACTGCGTGCTGGCCGGTGCAATGGCGGCCGCCGTCGCGCTGGTCGCGCTGCTCTGCACGGTCGCGTCGCGCCTCGGCTTCGCGCAGGTAGGGCGGATCGGCGGCTGGCTGCCGTAAGCGGCGTTGCGGCGCGAAGCGGCTGCGTACCCACGCACCAGCCGCACCCGCGCCATCGCCTCACACTACCATTTCTTCAGCCTAACTAATCAATCAAGCAACGGAACCAACATGAAGGATCGTTTCGAACCCGCACTGCGCAAGCCACGTCTCGATGCGCTCGCGATGCTGCTGCTGTGGCTCGCGGCCGCCCCCGCGTTCGCGCAATCGTCGGCGCCGGCCGCCTCGGCCGAACCGGCGACCGGTGCCAGCGACACCGCCGCCGCCCCCGCACCGGCCGCCGATGCTGCCACGCCCGCTCCCACCGGTCTATGGGAACGTTCGAACCTGTTCGGCAACATGGGCGGCCTGCGCGACGTGCTCGGCGATCACGGCGTCACGCTGAACCTGCAGGAAACCAGCGAATACCTGTACAACGCCGCGGGCGGCACGCAGCGCGGCGGCGCCTATCAGGGCCTCACGCAATTCGGCTTCAACGTCGACACGGAGAAGGCGATCGGACTGCCGGGCGGCACGTTCAACGTGTCGGCGCTGCAAATCCACGGCACCAACCTCACGCAGCGCTATCTGCAGACGCTGCAGACCGCGACCGGCATCGAGGCGAATTCGACCACGCGGCTGTGGGAGCTCTGGTACCAGCAGGCGTTCCTCGACGGCAAGGCCGACGTGAAGGTCGGCCAGCAGAGCGTCGACCAGGAATTCATGGTGAGCCAGTACGCGGCGACGTTCATGAACGCGACGTTCGGCTGGCCCGTGCTGCCGTCGACCGACCTGCCGTCCGGCGGCCCCGCGTATCCGCTGTCGTCGCTCGGCGTGCGGCTGCGCGTGAAGCCGGCCAACGCGTGGACCGCGCTGGTCGGCGTGTTCGACGGCAATCCGGCCGGCCGCGGCGACGGCGATGCCCAGGTGCTGAATGCGCACGGCACCAACTTCAACCTGCGCAGCGGCGCGTTCGTGATCGGCGAGCTCCAGTACGCGCTGAACGCGCCGCCCGCCGATCCTAAGGCGCCGCAACCAGCCGGCCTGCCGGGCACGTACAAGCTCGGCTTCTGGTATCAGTCGCAGCACGCGAACGATCCGCGCGTCGGCACGGACGGGCTGTCGCTCGCGAATCCGGGCAGCAACGGGATTCCCGCCACGCACCGAGGCAACTACGGTTTCTATGCGGTCGCGGATCAGATGGTGTGGCGGCCGTCGGCCGACAGCCCGCGCTCGGTCGGCGTGTTCGCGCGCGTGATGGGCGCGCCGGGCGATCGCAACGTCGTCGATTTCGCGGCAAATGCGGGCGTGACGCTCAAGGCGCCGTTCAAGGGCCGCGACGACGATACGGCCGGCATCGCGGTCGGCTACGCGAAGATCGGCTCGCATGCCCGTGCGCTCGACGGCGACACCGGCACCTATACGACGCCCGGCTATCCGGTGCGCCGCGCGGAAACGGTGATCGAGGCGACTTACCAGTACCAGGTCGCGCCGTGGTGGCAGCTGCAGGCCGACCTGCAGCACTTCTTCCGGCCGGGCGGCGGCATCCCGAACCCGAATGCGGTCGGCGCGCGCATCGGCGACGAAACGGTGGTGGGTGTGCGTACGACGATCACGTTCTGACGCACCACGGATGCGACACGGGCCGGGCCACCGCTTCCAGCGGCGGTCCGGCCCGTGTGCATTCACGTGCTTGCGAGCAACGCACGCCGCGCGTCACTCGCCATACAGCCCGAGCAGTTTCAGCGTGACGCCGTTGGTCCAGCCGAAACCGTCCTGCAGCGGATATTCGCCGCCCCCGCCGCCGCCCGCGCCGGCGCCTTCGACCACGTACTTCTCGACGAGCTTGCCTTCGGTTGCATACACATGCTTCACGTCGGCCAGGAAGCGCGTGCCGATGTCTTTCGCGAGCGCCGGCTCGCCGTAACGGCGCAGCCCGTCGCTCGCGATCCACTGCAGCGGCGCCCAGCCGTTCGGCGCGTCCCACTGCTGGCCCGTGTTCTCGGTCGTCGTCGCGAGGCCGCCCGGCTGCAGCAGCGTCTTGCGCACCTCGCGCGCGGTCGCCTTCGCGCGCTCGGGCCACGCGACACCCGCGAACAGCGGATACAGCGCGGCGGCCGTCACGCCGTCGCGCGGCTTGCGCATCTGCCAGTCGTAGTCGCCGTAATAGCCGCGACGGTTCCACAGATAGTGGTTGATCGCGGCCGCGCGCCGCGCCGCCCGTCCGGAAAAGTCCGCCACGCACGCGATGTCGTGCGTGACCGTGCAGCCCTTCGCGATCGTCGTCTCGAGATGGAACATCAGGCTGTTCAGGTCCACCGGCACGATCGACGTCGTGCGGATCGTCGCGAGCGTCCTGCCGTCGCCGAACCAGCGCGAGCTGTAGTCCCAGCCGCTTTCGGCGCCCGCGCGCAGGTCGCGGTACACCTCGTTCGCGGGGCGATTCGTCACGGCCTTCGCGGTCGTCACATCCTCGAGATACGACTCGTCGCGCGGCGTGTCGCTCGCGTCCCAGTAGCGGTTCAGCACCGCGCCGTCCGGCATCGCGACCACGTGGCGCGCGGCCTGCCCGCGCGGCGTCGTGGTTTCGCCCTGCATCCAGTACGCATGCTCGTTGCGCAGCGCCGGCAGGTACTTCTGGTAGACCTTGTCGCCTTCCGCCTGCGCGGCGAGCGTGACCATGTAAGCGAAGAACGGCGGCTGCGAGCGGCTTGCGTAGTACGTGCGGTTGCCGTTCGGGATGTGGCCGACCGTGTCGAGCAGATGCGCGAAGTTGTCGAGCATGTCGTCGACGAGATCCTCGCGCCCCGACACCTGCAGCCCGAGCATCGTGAAATAGGTATCCCAGTAGTAGCCTTCGCGGAAGCGGCCGCCCGGCACCACGTACGGCTTCGGCATCGGGATCAGCGAGCTGTATGGCGGCACCGTCGTACTGGTGCGCGTGAGCTGCGGCCACAGCCAGTCGATGTGCTGGCGCAGCGTCTGGTTCGCGGGCGGCGTGACCCCGCCCTCCGGCGGCGGCGTGAAGTACTGGTCGACGAACGCCTTCAGCGAGAAGCCCGGCTGCGACTTCTGTTGCTGATACAACTGCACGATCGTCGCCGGATCGGCGTTGGGTGTCGCGTCGACGAAGGTCTTCTGGTCGGGATAGAGCCGGGCGGCCTGCACCGCGACGAACAGGTCGCCGTAGAGCTGGCTCGGCGGCGGCAGCAGCGTGCCGGAGGCCGGGCTCGCGTGCGCCGCCGTGGCGGGCGCGGCGGACTGGCTGGCCGCCTGCATCGCGGCTTGATTTGCACTGTCGGCTTGCGCGGCGCAACCGGCGACGGCGAGGTAAGCAACGGCGAGAATGGCGGCCCAGCGCAGACGCGGCGCGGGCACGGGCGGATGCGAGGCAGGATGCGATGCGGTTGATGCGATCGATGCGGCACGACGTGACGTCATGACGTGTCCCCTCCTTTCGATGGTGAGTGGATCGGCAGGGGTCTCGTTCGCGCGTGCGCTCGTCTCGATGGCCGTCGATCGATGCGCGTCGTTGTATTCCGCAGATGAGCTCCGACTGTCGCACGAAACGCGCATCGCACGCAAGTTTCGCGGCCGGGCCCGCAGGCGCGCGTCATGGGTCATGTCATCCGCCGCAGTCGTCTCTCTTTCCGCGCACGGCAACAGGAACGACTGTTGCAACATGCGGAACAAGCGTTGTCTCACGTGACGCAACGACCACATTGTGGGCATAATGGCGTCTTTACCGCGCGCCCTGCCCATGTCGCCCGTCTTTCTAGCACCGCTCATCGTTGCCTGTGCGTTGTTCATGGAAAGCGTCGACGCCAACATCATCGTCACCGCACTGCCCGCGATGGCGAGGGACTTCGGGCACAATCCCGTCACACTGAACATTGCGATCACGGCCTACGTGGTCGGCCTCGGCGTATTCATCCCGATCTGCGGATGGCTTGCCGACCGCTTCAGCGCACGCTCCGTCTTCCGCACCGCGATCGGCATCTTCGTCGCCGGCTCGCTGATGTGCGCGGCCGCCAACTCCCTCGGCGTGCTCACGTTCGCGCGCTTCGTGCAGGGCGTCGGCGGCGCAATGATGGTGCCGGTCGGCCGGATCATCATCTTCCGCGCGGTGCCGCGCTCCGAACTCGTACGCGCGATGAACTACCTCGCGATTCCCGCACTGTTCGGGCCCACGGTCGGGCCGCTCGTCGGCGGCTTCATCACGACCTACCTGCACTGGCGGATGATCTTCTTCATCAACGTGCCGATCGGCATCTACGGGATCTACCTCGCGAGCAAGCACATCGCGAACACGCACGAGGCCGATCCCGGCCCGCTCGACTGGTTCGGCTTCCTGCTGTCGGCGAGCGGCGCCGCGCTGCTGCTGATGGGCCTCACGCTGATCGACGGCTCGCTCACGTCGCGCGGCAACGCGATCATGATGTGCGTGGCCGGCGCGGTGATGCTCGCGCTCTACGTGCCGTACGCGCGCCGCAAGGAACGGCCGGTGCTCGACCTCAGTTTCCTGAAGATTCCGACCTACCACGCGAGCGTGGTCGGTGGGTCGCTGTTCCGTATCGGCCTCGGTGCGGTGCCGTTCCTGCTGCCGCTCGCGCTGCAGGAAGGCCTCGGGATGAGCGCGTTCCACTCCGGGCTGATCACCTGCGCATCCGCGCTCGGCGGCGCGGTGAGCCGCTCGACGGCCACCCATACGCTGCGCCGCTTCGGTTTTCGCACGGTGCTGATCTACAACGCCGCGTTCGCGGGGCTCGCGATCGCCGCGTACGGCCTGTTCCATCCGGGCATGGCGACCTGGGCGATCTGGACGATCGTGCTGGTCGGCGGCATCTTCCCCGCGCTGCAGTTCACGAGCCTGAATTCGATGATCTACGCGGATATCTCGCAGGCCGACGCGGGCCGCGCGACGAGCCTCGGCAGCGTCGTGCAGCAGATGTCGCTCGGGCTCGGCGTGACGGTCGCCGGCCTCGTGCTGCACCTGTCGCACTGGCTGCAGGGGCATCAGACGATGGTGTGGTCGGATTTCTGGCCCGCGTTCGTCGTGGTCGGGCTGTGTTCGTTCGCGTCGATTCCGATCACGCGGCGGTTGCCGCCCGGCGCCGGCGACGAAGTCGCGCGCGGCAAGCGGCAATAAACGGGCAGTCTGGCGGGGAACAGGCAGGCGGCGGAAAAACCGGAACAACAAAAAAATCAGCGGACATCCACACGGGGCCGGTGCACAGCCGCATGGATGTCCGCTCAGGGCTCCGGGTCTCTCATTGGGGGTTGAGAATCCCGGATCTGCTTCCTGCGTGCCATTGACATATGTGCGTCGGAAGCCGAATCGTTGCGCGCATATTTCGTCGCGCCATGACTGCACTATAAGGAAAGTCACGTCGCGCATCTGTCAACCATTGTCAGACGCGTCGCGGGCGCACGCCGCACACGTGTGCCGCTTTCGCGCTAAAGTGGTGCCCGCCTGCCACCCTCAGCTGCCGCTCCGATGCTTACGCTCTCGCCCGCCGCCGCCCGCGCGCTGCATCTCGCCGCGCAGGGCCTGCTGACCCCGCCCCGCCGCAAGGCCACCAAGGCCGACGTGCTCGACACGATCCGCCGGATGGCGCAGTTACAGATCGATACGATTCACGTCGTCGCGCGCAGCCCGTATCTCGTGCTGTTCAGCCGTCTCGGCGACTTCGCCCCGCAGTGGCTCGACGAACATCTCGCCGAGGCACGCCTGTTCGAATACTGGTCGCACGAAGCGTGCTTCCTGCCGGTCGAGCAATTCGGGCTGATGCGCTACAAGATGCTCGATCCGTCGGGGATGGGCTGGAAATACGCGGCCGACTGGCACGCGCAGAACCGCGCGGACATCGAGCGGCTGCTCGCGAGGATTCGCGACGAAGGCCCCGTGCGGTCGGCCGATTTCATTCGCGAAGACGGTGCGAAAGGCAACGGATGGTGGGACCGCAAGCCCGAGAAAAAACATCTGGAAGTGCTGTTCACGACCGGCCACCTGATGGTGTCCGAGCGCCGCAATTTCCAGCGCATCTACGACGTGCGGGAGCGTGTGCTGCCCGGCTGGGACGATGCGCGCGACCTGCCGCCGCGCGACGCGGTGCTGCCCGCGTTGCTCGACTATACGTGCCGCGCGCTCGGCATCGTGCGCGCGGACTGGGTGGCCGATTACTACCGGCTGCCGCGCCGTTCGTACCGTGCGGAACTCGAGCAACTTGCGGACGCGGGCGAGCTGATTCGTATGGAGATCGCCGACTGGAAGGAGCCGGCCTACGTGCATCGCTCGCTCGAAGCGCTGCTGCCGGCCGCCGCGGCCGACACGCTGCGCTCGACGGTCACCACGCTGCTGTCGCCGTTCGACCCGGTGGTGTGGGACCGGCGGCGCGCATCGACGCTGTTCGGCTTCGACTATACGATCGAGTGCTACACGCCCGCGCACAAGCGGCGCTACGGCTATTTCTGCCTGCCGGTGCTGCATCGCGGCCGGCTGATCGGGCGCGTCGACGCGAAAGCGCATCGCGCGCTCGGCACGTTCGAATTGAAGGCGGTGCATGTCGAGCCGGGCGTGCGGTTCGGCACGGGGCTCGCGGCCGACGTCGCGAAGGCCGTGAAGAAGCTCGCGGCGTGGCATGGCACGCCGGAGGTGACGGTCGCGCACGCGCCGCCCGAATTGACGAAGGCGCTGGCCGGCGCGTAATGCCGGCCGATTCGCGCCGGGCGGTGACGGTGCGCGTGCCGCTTGCTGCCGCTCAGTCGCGCAGCTTGCGAAACCGCGGCGTGCCGTCCGGCAGGTTCTCGTTGAACATCGCTTCCGGCCGTACCCACAGGCCGCGCGCATGCGGCCACAGATGCTCGTACACGACCACCGATTCCTCGGTTTCGGAATGACGGGCGACGCCGATGTAGCGATACAGCCCGCCCTTGTAGTGACGATGCGTGGCGAGCTGTTCGGCTTCCTGTTCGGTCATGATCTGCTTCCTTTCGGCAAAAACGAAAGCGCGTATTGTATGCGCTCGTATGTGCTCGCCGCGCGTCAGCGTTTCGCGTAGATATCGGGACGGCGGATCTCCATCAGCCGCTCGGGATTCGCGGACGGTCCGAAACCGACCGGCCGGTACAGGTCGTGCGCGTCGGTCGTCACGAGCATGATGCGGCGCAGGCTCTGCACCATCGGCTGCGCGAACACGTGGTCGATCAGCGCACGGCCATGGCCGTTGCCGCGTTCAGCCGGCAAGACGAACACGTCGCACAGGTACGCGAACGTCGCGTGGTCGGTCACGAGCCGCGCGAACCCGACGAGCCGGTCGCCGACATACGCGCCGAAGCACAGCGAGCCTTCGATCGCTCGCTCGACGACGTCGCGCGGAATGCCCTGCGACCAGTACGCATCGCGATGCAGGAAATCGAAGATCGCGTCGATGTCGAGTTCGCGCTTGTCGGTGGAAAATCTCAGCGTGGCGGGGGTGGCTGCGGACACGTCGGCTCTCCGGTCGGATCGGGCGGAGCAGCAACGATAGCGCGGTGTGGGCCGGGCCACAAGCGACGCCCGACCTGACCTGCACAGCAAGGAATCGTGCGGCCAACGAGGCTCGATTCGATGATATCGTCGCCTGCTCCTGCTCGATCAACCTCTCGCATCGCCCCATGCCCTATCGACTCATCGCATTCGACTTCGACGGCACCCTCGCCGATTCGCTCGACTGCTTTCTCGCCGCGCTGACGGAGGCATCGCGCCTGCACGGCTTTCGCGACGCGACGCCCGAACTGCGCCCCGCGCTGCGCGGCATGTCGGCGCGCGAGATCATCCGCGCGCTCGAGGTGCCGATGTGGAAGGTGCCGCGCGTGACGCTCGACATGCGGCGGCTCATGCGGCCGCGCATCGCGCACGTGAAGCTGTTCCCCGGCGTCGACGCGACCTTCGACGCGCTCGCCGCGCGCGGCATCCGCATCGCGATCGCGACGTCGAACACCGAGGACATCGTGCGCGATCGGCTCGGCCCGCACGCGAGCCGCTGCGTCGACACGTTCGCGTGCGGCATTCCGCTGTTCGGCAAGGCGCGCCGGCTGCGCGCGCTCGTGCGCGAAGCCGGAATCCCGCCTGCCGACGTGCTGTACGTCGGCGACGAAATCCGCGATGCCGAAGCGGCACGCCGCGCGCGTATCGCCTTTCAAGGCGTCGCATGGGGTTACACAGCCCCCGACGCGCTGCAGTCGCATTGCGCAACGCCGCTGCTGCCGCGTCTCGACGCACTGCTCGATCGCGTGTGAGCGTGCCGCGCGAATCGTGCGGTCGATTCGACGCGTCGTGAAGCGAGCACGCGACGCGCTGCCCGCACGACGATGAAACGCCGATGACACGCGAGCACGTCGCATCGATTGCATGCGCCCCGCGCACGCAAAAATTGCCGCCGCGATACACGCGACAGGTACGCCCTACCTGTCCGCACACGCACCCATCGATTCGTCTTACCAACCGTTACACAAACCACAGCGCGGTTGCACCTGCTACCGGAGCGCTCTCCTAGAATCAGTCGGGCCGGGAAACACTTCGAACGCCGCCGCGGCAGAGCGGCGATCGAGCCCGGCCCGGGCGCGCCCGGTCTCTCTCGCACAGCTACGGATCACGCGATCCGTCCGTTAATCAGAGCCCCGATCGAAAGGAGGTCCCATGAACCGCTTTCCCCAAGTCTCGCGCCTTGCATTGTCTGCCGCTGGCCTGCTTCTCGTCGCCGTGACGGCGACCGCGCAAACGGCGCAACCGGCACCGTCCGCACCGGCCGCCGCCACGCAGACGCGCATCCACGAAGCCGACCAGACCTTCATCACCGACGGCACGAAAACCGTGTCGACCCAGCACGACGCCGCACGCATCGCCGATTCGCGCACGTCGGACAGCCAGGTGAAGGCGTTCGCGCAACGCGTGTCGACCGACGATGAGAAGATCATCCAGGCGATGCGCGCGGCCAGCCCGCGCGGCGTCGACGTGCCGGCCAACGATCCCGACACGGCCGTGCTGGACAGCATCAAGACCCTGCGCGGCGCGGAATTCGACAAGGCGTACATCGAGCAGGTCGCGCTCGCCGGCCAGCAGAAGACGATCTCCGCATTCCAGGCCGAAATCGCGTCGGGCCGCGACACGAAGCTGAAGGAAGTCGCACGCCAGGCGCTGCCGATCCTGCAGGCGCACTACGCGGCCGCGCAGAAGCTCGCGGAACGTCATCACCTCGCATCGGCGCAGTAACGCGATGACCCGCGCGCATCGCGCGCGGCACGCCGCTCCCCCCTCGTCGCGCCGCCGCCCCCCTCTCCGGCGGCGCGACGCCTGCGGCACCTGCCTCGCGTTACGTCGCGAGCTTCGCCCGCAACCGCTCGCTTACCTCGGGCCATTCGTCGTCGATGATGCTGAAGCGCACCGAATTGCGCTTGCGCCCGTCGGGCATGATCCGCTCGTGACGCACGATCCCTTCCTGCTTCGCGCCGAGCCGCAGAATCGCCGCGCGTGACTTCTCGTTCAGTTCGTCGGTCGTGAACTGCACGCGCACACAGTGCAGCGTGTCGAACGCGTACGCGAGCAGCAGCCATTTCGCTTCGGTATTCGCGCGCGTGCGCTGCGCCGATTCGCTCAGCCACGTATGGCCGATCTCGAGCTTGCGATTCGTGCGGTCGATCTTCCAGAAACGCGTGCTGCCGATCGCGCGGCCCGACGCACGCTCGACGATCACGAACGGCATCACGGTGCCGGCCGCACGGCCTTGCAGCGCGGTATCGATATAGGCGTCGACCGTATCCGCTCCAGGCACGACCGTGACCTTCAGATTCCACAATTGGCCGTCCGCCGCGGCATCGAGCAGCGCCTGCCGGTCGGCTGCCTCGAGCGGCCGCAGTTCGACGCGCTCGCCGGTGAGAGTCGGTTGTTCGACAGAAGATGCAGCGTCGGTCATGACGGGTTCCGTTTCCGTGAAAGTGGCGAGCAGGATGCGCGCGACGAAACACCCATCATACGACCCGCGTCAGCCCGGAAGCGCGGCGAGCCGCTGGCGAATCGCCTTCGCTTCGCCGCGCAGCGCATCCGCGAATGCATCGACGAGCAGGCTCTTCGGCCGGTGCTCGGGCACGATCACGCTGACGCGGTACGGAAACGAGCGTGTGAGCGGCCGCACGTGCAGGTCGCGCCCGACGAAATCGAGCGCGGTCAGCGGATTGACGATCGCGGCGCCGAGCCCCTGCCGCACGAACGCGCACACCGATACGGCCGACGGCGTTTCGACCACCGAACGCGGCGCGACACCGAGCTGCGCGAACGCCTCGTCGATCAGGATCCGGTACGGGTCGTTCAGCGACAGGCTCACGAATGGACGATCGGCGAGATCCGCGAGATCGATCGCGCGCCGCGCGAGCAGCGGATGGCCGTCGGGCAGCACGCAGACCTCGTCGACTTCGAGCAGCGGCGTGAGCACGGTGCCGGCCGGCGCGACGTCGTGTTCGGTCAGCCCGAGATCGTAGCGCTGCGCGGTCAGCCACTCCTCGAGCACCGGCGACTCCTGCGTCGCGACCGACACGCTGACGCCCGCGTGCGCCTCGTGAAAACGCCGGCAGGCGCCAGGCAGGATCGCGTGCGAAAACGCCGGCAGCGCGATCACCGACAACTGGCCGTCACGAAACTCGCGCAGCCGCGCGGCCGTCGCCGCGACACGCTCGAGCCCCACATACGCGAGCCGCACGTCGTCGAACAGCGTGAGCGCGGCCATCGTCGGCCGCAGCCGGCCGTGCGAGCGCTCGAACAGCGCGAAGCCGACCACCTGCTCCATCCGCGCGAGCTCGCGGCTGATCGTGGGCTGCGACGTATAGAGCATCTCGGCCGCACGCGTCGTGCTGCCGGTGACCATCAGCGCGCGGAAGACCTCGATGTGCCGGTGTGTGAGCATGACCATATATATCAAAAATGAATCGAATATCGATAAGAAGGCATTTTACTGTATAGATATTCGGGCGCATCATTCACGCTATCCGTTCATTCGATCCGATTTCTCCGCCATGTCCCTCGATTCCCGCCAGCTCGCGACGCTCGCGCAGCAATACGGCACCCCACTATGGGTGTACGACGCCGACGTCATCCGCGACCGCATCGCCCAACTGCGCCAGTTCGACGTGATCCGCTATGCGCAGAAGGCGAACTCGAACCTGCACATCCTGAAGCTGATGCGCGAAGAAGGCGCGTGCGTCGACGCCGTGTCGCTCGGCGAGATCGAGCGCAGCCTCGCGGCGGGATTCAGTCCAGCGGGCGAGCCGGAAGGCGTCGTGTTCACGGCCGACCTGATCGATCGCCCGACGCTCGCGGCCGTGCTGAAGCATGGCGTGACCGTGAACGCCGGCTCGCTCGACATGCTCGCGCGCGTCGGCGAGCACGCGCCCGGCCATCGCGTGTGGCTGCGCGTGAATCCCGGCTTCGGCCACGGCCACAGCAACAAGACCAACACCGGCGGCCCGCAGAGCAAGCACGGAATCTGGATCGACGACGTGCCGCGCGCGATCGAGATCGTGCGCCGGTACGGGCTGAAGCTGGTGGGCATCCACATGCATATCGGCTCGGGCGTCGACTACGGGCACCTGTCGCAGGTGTGCGACGCGATGGTCGACCTCGTCACGTCGCTCGGCCACGACATCGAAGCGATCTCCGCCGGTGGCGGGCTGTCGATTCCGTATCGCGACGGCGAGCCGCGCGTCGACGTCGGTCACTACTTCAGCCAGTGGGATGCCGCGCGCAAGCGGATCGAACGGCATCTCGGCCACGCGGTGCGCATCGAGATCGAGCCGGGCCGCTTCCTCGTCGCCGAGGCCGGCACGCTCGTCACCGAAGTGCAGGCCGTGAACCGTCGGCCGAAGCACGACTTCGTGCTGATCGACGCGGGCTTCAACGACCTGATGCGTCCGTCGATGTACGGCAGCTACCACGCGGTATCCGTGCACGCACCAGATGGCGCGCTGCCGGCCGGCCGGCCGCTCGTCGACATCGCGATCGCGGGGCCGCTGTGCGAATCCGGCGACGTGTTCACGCAGGACGCGGGCGGCGTGGTCACGCACCGCAAGCTCGCGCAGCCGCAGATCGGCGACCTGCTGTTCCTGCACGATGCGGGCGCGTACGGCGCGTCGATGTCCTCGAACTACAACAGCCGGCCGCTCGCGCCGGAAGTGCTCGTCGATCGCGGCACGCCGCGGCTGATCCGCCGCCGGCAGACGATCGGCGAACTGCTCGCGCTCGAAACGTTCGAGTAACACGCATCACACGCGCACGCGCGTTCGACGACTCGAACGCCAACGGCCAGGCTTGCCGCTACCGGCATGCCTGGCCGTTTTGCTTTTCGGCGGTTGCCCTCGGAGCAACCGCTCGACCACGTCGTAGCACCTGATGCTGCGCACCCCGTGCAACCGCAGCAGATCGCTTGCACCGGCTTTCATGCACGGAGAAAAACATTCCACGCCGCGTGGAAAGTCCATGCATTTTTGGAAGCACTTTCCTTTTTGACAAAACTAAGATTGCCCTCAGTCGTTCAGCATTTGCGTCACCGGATACGCATCGACGATGCAGCCGGTCTCCCTTACTCGCACGCCGCACGGGCACCCATGAACACGATGCTTGAACGCTTCGCCGCGCACCGCTACGCCACCGTGCGCGAACGCCTGCCGTAACGCGTCGCGGCACACGGCTCGCGCCGTCTCTCGCCGCACCTTTTCCCGCGCCGCATTCCACTGCGGCCCGCTTCCCGCCCACGGCGACGCCGCCCGTCGCCGCGGATGCGCTCACCCTGACTTTTCGACAACGACGTTTCGACAACACCCGGAGACAACCATGAAGCCCTTCACCCCGACGCTCAAGCAAACCCTCGCCGCCGCCCTCCTCTGCGTGGCGGCCACGGCATCGCATGCGGCGGACCTGCTCGACACCGTCAAGCAGGCCGGCGTGCTGAAGATCGCGCTCGAAGGCACCTACCCGCCGTTCGACTATCGCAATGCCGAAGGACAACTCGAAGGGTTCGACGTCGACGTCGCGAAGGCGGTCGCCGCGCGGCTCGGCGTGAAGCCGCAGTTCGTCACGACCGAATGGAGCGGGATTCTCGCCGGGCTGCAGGCCGGCAAGTTCGACGTGATCGTCAACCAGGTCGCGATCACGCCGTCGCGCCAGCAGGCGCTCGACTTCAGCACGCCGTATGTGTATTCGTCCGCGCAGCTGCTGCAACGCCAGAACGACACGCGTGCATTCAAGTCGCTCGACGAGCTCAGGGGCAAGAAGGTCGGCGTGACGATGGGCAGCAACTACGTCGATCTCGTGAAGACGGTGCCCGCGATCGATCTGCAGGTCTATCCGGGCACGCCGGAGAACCTGCGCGACCTCGCGGCCGGCCGTATCGACGCGGCGGTCAACGACCGCCTGATGCTGAGCTACCTGATCAAGAACTCGCACCTGCCGCTGCGCCCGGGTTCCATGCTCGCCGGCGGCGAGGACCGGATGGGCATCCCGTTCCGCAAGGGCAATCCGAAGTTCGCGAAGGCGATCGACGACGCGGTCGCGTCGCTGCAGCAGGACGGCACGCTGAAGAAGATCTCGATGCAGTGGTTCGGCTCGGACACGACGAAGCCCATCACGCAATAACGCAGCCGCCACGCGCCCGCGCGCACGCACGCGCGGGCCGGCCGCCACACAGCCGATACACAAGCGGCACACGACACACAATCAGGAGACACGCGATGGAAGCACTCGATCTGGTCATTCAAACCCTGCCCGTGATGGTGAAGGGCGCGCTGCTCACGCTGAAGTTCGCGGTGGCGTCGATGGCGCTCGGCCTCGTCGTCGGGCTCGTCGTCGCGATCCTGCGGATCGGCAGCAACCGGTTCGCGTCCGGTCTCGCGCAGGGCTACGTCAGCCTGATGCGCGGCACGCCGCTGCTCGTGCAGATGTTCGTCGTCTACTACGGGTTGCCGGATCTCGGCATCACGCTCGACCCGACGACGGCCGGCATCTTCACGCTCACGCTCAACGCCGGTGCGTACCTGTCGGAAAGCATGCGCGGCGCGATCCTCGGCATCGGCCGCGGGCAATGGGCGGCCGCGCACAGTCTCGGCCTCACGCACGTGCAGACGCTGCGCTACATCGTCTGCCCGCAGGCGCTGCGCCTCGCGGTGCCGAGCCTCGGCAACACGCTGATCAGCCTGATCAAGGACACGTCGCTCGTGTCCGTGATCACCGTCACCGAGCTGCTGCGCTCGACGCAGGAAGTGATCGCCGCGACGTTCCAGCCGCTGCCGCTCTACCTCGCGGCCGCCGCGATCTACTGGGTGCTGAGCACGCTGCTCACGCGACTGCAGGGCCGCGTCGAGACACGCCTCTCGCTGCCGTCCACGCACTAAGCATGCGCGCGTCATTCAACCCGAACCTCAACCACGGACAACCCATGATTACGCTCGACAACGTCTCGAAGTGGTATGGCAAGCATCAGGTCCTTTCCGCCTGCAGCGCGGCGGTATCGAAAGGCGAAGTGGTCGTCGTCTGCGGGCCGTCGGGCTCCGGCAAGTCGACGCTGATCAAGACGATCAACGGCCTCGAGCCGTTCCAGAAGGGCAGCATCGTCGTCGACGGCATGCGGCTCGGCGATCCGGCCGCGAAGCTCGCGCAACTGCGCGCGCGGGTCGGCATGGTGTTCCAGCATTTCGAGCTGTTTCCGCACCTGTCGATCACCGACAACCTGACGCTCGCGCAGGTCAAGGTGCTCGGCCGCTGCAAGGACGAAGCGATCGAGAACGCGATGAAGCTGCTCGATCGCGTCGGCCTGAAGGCGCATGCGAACAAGTATCCGGGGCAGTTGTCCGGCGGCCAGCAGCAACGCGTCGCGATCGCGCGCGCGCTGTCGATGAACCCGGTCGCGATGCTGTTCGACGAGCCGACCTCCGCGCTCGACCCCGAGATGATCAACGAAGTGCTCGACGTGATGGTCGAACTCGCGCGCGACGGCATGACGATGGTGTGCGTCACGCACGAGATGGGCTTCGCGAGGAAGGTCGCGCATCGCGTGATCTTCATGGACCAGGGCGCGGTGGTCGAGGATGCGGCGAGCGATGCGTTCTTCGCCGCGCCGCGCTCCGAACGCGCGCGCGACTTCCTCGACAAGATCCTGCACTGACCGCGCGACGGCTTCGCTCCGAATTGACCGACTTTCAAAGGACGACATCTTGAACCAACCGCACTCGACCGACACCCTGCTCGCACACGAAGGCCGCACGCACGGCCAGCCCGGCTTGCCGGTGAATCCGCCCGTGTATCGCCAGTCGACGCTGCTCTTTCACGGCACCGACGCGCTCGACGCGGTGCGCGGCACGCCGCTCGCGTACGGACGCCACGGCAGCCCGACCACGCGGGCGCTCGAGAAGGCGCTCGCGCGCCTCGAAGGCGCGCACGCCGCGCTGCTGACGCCGAGCGGGCTCAGCGCGATCACGACCGCGCTGCTCGCGGTGCTGAATCCCGGCGACCATCTGCTGATGGCCGATTCGGTGTACGACCCGACCCGCTCGTTCTGCGACGAGACGCTCGCCCGCCTCGGCATCGAGACGACCTACTACGATCCGTCGATCGGCGCCGGCATCGCGTCGCTGATGCGGCCGAACACGCGCGCGGTCTTTACCGAATCGCCGGGCTCGCTGACCTTCGAGGTACAGGACATTCCCGCGATCTGCCGCGTCGCGCACCAGCACGATGCGGTCGTGCTGCTCGACAACACGTGGGGCACGCCGCTGAATTTCCGCTCGTTCTCGCACGGCGTCGACGTGTCGATTCACGCGGCGACCAAATACATCGCCGGACACTCCGACGTGCTGATGGGCGTGATCCTGACCACCGAAGCACTCGCGCAGAAGGTCACGCGCTGCTACCGGCAGCTCGGGATGACCGTCAGCGGCGACGATGCGTATCTCGCGCTGCGCGGCCTGCGCACGCTTTCGGTGCGCCTCGAACGCCACCAGCGCAACGCGCACGTGCTGACCGAATGGCTCGCGCGGCAGCCGGAAGTCGCGCAGATCCTGTATCCGGCGCGGCCGGGCGATGCCGGCCATGCGCTGTGGCAGCGCGACTTCACGGGCGCATGCGGATTGTTCGGCCTGGTGCTGCATCCGCAGCCCGACGATGCGGTGCGCGCGCTGCTCGACGGCATGACGTGCTTCGGCATGGGCTACAGCTGGGGCGGCTTCGAAAGCCTGATCATCCCGTCGAATCCGTCGCGCCACCGCTCCGCGACGCAATGGGCGGCGGCCGGCCCGCTGCTGCGCATCCACGCGGGGCTCGAGCATCCGGACGACATGATCGCCGACCTCGACGCCGGGTTCGCGAGACTGCGCGCCGCCGTGGCCGCGCTCGCGGAAGCCTGACCGCGGGCACGTCGCACGCAGCACCCCACACGACCCTGTTTCTTCAACGTTCGACCACCACTGATAGCGAGGCCATCATGAAAGACACGCTGTTCATCCTCCGTCCGGGCTTTTTCAAGGACTCCGAAGGTCCGTTCTACTGCGGCGATTCGGTTGCCGTTGAAGGGCTGCTGAGCTTCTATCCGCAGTTGCGCGACGCCGTCGCGGTCGAGTACGTCGACGCGCCGCGGCCGCGCCGGCCGATCGTCGCGCTGATCGGCGAGGACAACCAGTCCGCGCCGGTGCTCGTGCTCGGCGACGGGCAGGCGCCGAAGGACGACGCGATCGGGATTCGCGAACACAACGGCCGCCGCTTCATCGATTCCCCGGCCGATATCCGGCGCTACCTGTCCTCGCAATACGGCGTCGCGCACGTCGCGTAAGCACGCCGGCGCCCGATCTCGACGGGCGCCACCAAACGGGGCGTGCGGCAAGCGCGTCCCGTTCGCCGTCTCCGGCATGCACGTCGCCACGCGCGTGCCATGTACTCGGCCACGCGGATTCGCCGCTACCGATGACCGGCCCGGGCACCCCACCCTCGACCGTATGAACCTCAACGCAACGCGACACCGGATGCCGGCACACACCGGGGCCTGTCGCGACCGGCGTCAGCCGGGCGAACTGCAGGCAGGCGCGAACGCGAATGCCGCCGGCTCGGACGGCACGTGGCGCGCAAGCCACAACGCGGCCTCGGTCCGGTTGCTCACGCCGATCTGGCGGAACAGCGCATACAGGTGGTTCTTGATCGTGCCTTCCGCGACGTTCAGCACGCGGCAGATCTGCTTGTTCGACTTGCCTTCGGCCAGCAGCCGCAGCACGTCGCGCTGGCGCGGCGTGAGGCGCTCGAATGCGCGATCGTCGCCGGCCGGCACGCCGCCCGGGCGCGCCTGCGTCGCGCCGCCGTCGTTCGGCGGCACGTAGATCGCACCGGCCGCGACCCGGCCGAGCGCATCCGCGAACTCGTCGGCACTCGCGTGCCGGTCGATGATGCCGGCCGCCCCCGCCAGCAGTGCATCGGCGATCGTGCGGCGGCACACGGCGGCCACCACGCACAGCCACGGCGCGCCGGCGAACGCCTCGTTCAGCACGCTCGGCCAGCTCGGCCGTGCGGCGTGCTCGTCGCATTCGATCGTGATGGCCTCGACCGTCTCGGGAAGCAACGCGTCGCGCAAGCGCAAGACGTCCTCCGGACGGCGGGCCGACCAGACATGCCAGCTGACGTCGCGTTTACACAGTACGTCCGCCACACCCGCGACGAATAACGGCGGGCTATCGATCATCAGAACGTTCATTGCGCGGTTTCCTCGAAATCGGGATGCTCGGTTTAGGTCTTTTTTGCTTCCCTACCCGGCGTTTTTTTTACCGCTGTTTCACGCACCGCGCACTAGGCCCGTCGCTCCGTGACGAATGGCCTAATTCGTCCACGCCGCGCCCCGCCACGTGTGCCGATGCCCGTCGCGGGCCGGCCCGGGCCGCCGGACGTGACGGACGTCATATTTGGTAAACGTCTTCAATTTCGTAACGTGAATAACGACAGCGAATTTCCGTTGTCTTCAACGCGAAGAGGAGTTTATTCATGGACGCGAATTTCATCGGCTCGGTGATTAACGCTTTACCCATGGACCAAATGATCGCCGGCCCGTTAAAAGCGATGATCAGCGCGCAGACGCAGGCCGCGAAGAGCTACGCGGATTTCCTGATGCAGGTCTGTATCCAGGGCGGCAAGGCCGTGGCCGTCCAGTTCGACTACGACGAGACGCTGGTCGACGAAAGCGGCGTGTCGAAAGGCGTCGTGCAGAAGACGATGCGCATCCCGTTGCTCGCGGCGATCGTGCACCCGATCATCGCGATCGAGGAAGGCACGATCGACTTCGAGATGGAAATCACGCAGTCGGAGAAGTCGTCGTCGTCGACCGAGGCCGGCGGTGAGTTCCAGGCGAAGTTCGGCTGGGGGCCGATCAGCGTCAGCGTGTCCGGGCGCGTGTCGCACAAGGCGGAGCAGACGCGCAGCACCGACACGCGCGCGAAATACTCGATCCACACGCAGGTGAAGCGCCAGTCGCCGCCCGAGGCGCTGATGCGCGTGATCGACTTCCTGACCGAAGCCGCGACCAAGCCGGTCGTCACCGAAGGCAACGCGAAGGCCGTGAAGCCGCTGCCGTCGACGCCGACCGACGGCAAGCTGGTCGGCGACGCATCGGGGTCGGGCGGTAGCGCGACCGCGCCTGCCGGCGCGGGTGCGGATGCCCAGCAGCCGGCGCACGCGTAAGCGCGAGGACCGGCCATGTTCAGGCTCTTCAGACGGTCGCGCCGCGCGGGCGGCGGCGGGCAGGACGACGGGGATACGCGCCCGGGCGGCGGCACGGCCCGGCTTGAACCGGACGGGCCGGTCCCGCCGCCGGCCGCGCCGGCAGCGGGCCTTACCGGTGCGGTCGCGGGCGCCGCTGCACCGGTGTCGGTAACCGCCGATCCGGCACGCCACGCGTCGCCCGATGCCGCCGGATGGCCGGCCGGTGCCGTGCCGGGCACGAACGACACATCGACCGCCCCGCCCGGCGCGTCCGCCGGCGGCTTGCCGCCCGCTCCGCCCGGCCCACCGGCGCCGCCCGCCGCTCCGCCCGGCACGCCGGCCGACGATGAGCGCCCGCCGCCGCGCGGCATCGCGCTCGACGAGATCGCGCGCGGGATGCAGCACGCCGCCGCCGCCGCGAACCAGCTGCTCGCGCACCAGTACACGGCCGTGCTCGACCAGTTCTTCGACCTGCGCGACGACGGCCTGCTCGCGCCGCGCGAGGTCACGGTCGCGCTCGACGCGGAGCACACGATGCCGGTGCCGCTCGTCGCGCTCGCCACGCCGCGCGGGCTCGCGCTCGACCGGATGATCGTGCACCTGACCGTGCGCGGCGACTTCACCGAGGCGCTGCCGGCCGGCGGCATCGCGGGCGACGACGACCAGCGCGGCCGCTTCTACGTGACGTTCGCGCCGCGCTCCGCAAAGAAGGACGCGCAGGGCAATGCGCGGCAGCGTGACACCGAGCACATCGACATCGAAATGCAGTTCGCGGCGCTGCCGCCGCCCGAAGCGATCATGCGCGTGATCGACGAATACACGCATCGCCTGGTGCCGCGCGCACGGCCGGGCAGCAAGGAGAACGACGATGGCGAACCAGCCTGAACGCACCGGTGAGCAAGGCATCGCGCTGATCAAGCAGTTCGAGGGGCTACGGCTCGCGCGCTATCTCGATGCGGTCGGCAAGCCGACGATCGGCTACGGGCACCTGATCCTGCCGAACGAGCGCTTCACGCGCCCGCTCACGCCGGCCGAAGCCGAGGCGCTGCTGCGGCGCGACCTGCGCGGCGCCGAGCTGAACCTGCGCAAGCTGCTTCACGTGCCGGTCACGCAGCAGCAGTTCGATGCGCTGATGTCGTTCGTCTTCAATCTCGGCGCGGGACGGCTGCGCTCGTCCACGCTGCTGCGCTACCTGAACGCCGGCGCGAGCGCGCGGGCGGCCGACCAGTTCCTCGTCTGGAACAAGGCGGGCGGCAAGCCGTTCGCGGGGCTCACGAAGCGCCGCCAGGCCGAGCGCGCGCTGTTTCTGTCATGAGCGCCGCGACGCCGCACCGGCCGAACGTCACGGGTCGCCGCGCATGCCGTTCGCGCCATTTCGCATGTCGTCGGCTGCCCGTAAGCTGAAACCGTCGCCGAAGCCTTGCCGCACCCGATCCGTTCCAATCATCCGTCATCCGCCACTCGTCACAATAGGAGCCCACATGAACGTCACTCGCTCGCCCGGCCGCACGATGCCGCCCCGCCTCGCCGTTTCGCATGCGGTGCGCCGCGCGCTGGGCGCCGCCTGCGTCGCCGTTACCGCCGCGGCGACGGTCGCGCCGCAACCCGCCGTCGCCGCCACCGCCGATCCGTTGCCTGCTTATGCGGCCGACCTGCAGCGCACGTCGGTGTCCGGGCTGTCGTCCGGCGGCTTCATGGCCGCGCAGTTCGACGTCGCGTACTCGAGCCGGCTGATCGGCGCCGGTATCGTCGCGGGCGGCCCGTTCTATTGCGCGGGCGTGAACGCGCTGATCCCGCCGGCGGTGGCCGCGACCACGCTGTGCATGCAGCCGATCGGCCCCGCACCGTCCGCGGCCGATGCGTGGCGCGCCGCGCGCACGTTCGCGCAGCGTGGCGAGATCGACGATCCGGCCGCGTTGCGCGGTCAGCGCATCTACGTGTTCAGCGGCGCGAAGGATACGGTGGTGTCGACGCGCGTCGTCGACCAGACCGCGCGCTTCTACACGCTCGCCCAGGTCCCGGCCGCGAACCTCCAGTACCGCGAATCGCCGGAAGCCGGGCATGCGTTCATCACGAACCGCCCCGAGGACAACGCGTGCAGTGCGAACGCGAGCCCGTATATCGACAACTGCGGCTTCGAGCAGGCGCACGACATCGTGCGCTGGATCTACGGCACGCCCGACAAGCCGCTCAATCCGCCGGCCGCGCGGGCAGGCGGCAAGCTGCTGAAGTTCGACCAGCGCGCGTTCGATCCGCGGCGCAATGCGTCGCTCGGCGATACCGGCTACGCGTACGTGCCGGCCGATTGCGAGCGCGTGACCTGCGCGGTGCACGTGGTGTTCCACGGCTGCGTGCAGAACGTCGCGGCCGTCGGCGAGAAGATGATTCGCGGCGTCGGCTACAACGAGATCGCCGATACGAACCGGCTGATCGTGCTCTATCCGCAGGTCGAGAAATCGGCCGTCAATCCGCTCGGCTGCTGGGATTTCTGGGGCTATACGAGCACGGATCCGCTCCACCCCGGCTTCTATCGCCGCGACGCGCCGCAGATGGCCGCCGTGATGCGGATGGTGCAGCGCCTCGGTGCCGCGCGCCAGTAATCCGCGTATCGGCCGCCGTCACGCCGTCATCGCCCCTTCTTCACGAGGAATCGCCATGTTCTCGACGTTCATCGCCCAATGGGAACGCGCGCACGCCGACGCGCTCCAGCTGTTCGGCAAGGTCGCCGCGCAGACGACCGACCCCGGCGGCACGCCCGGCGGCCCCGCGTGGCGCGCGTTCGCGCACACCGCGCTGCTCGCCGGCCACCGCTACACGGATGCATGCCAGGCCGCGACCGACGCGTGGTGGCGCGGCCAGCTCGAGCGATTCGCGCTCGGCGGTTCGGCCGCCGCGGTCAAGGAGCTGGCGGCCCTGAACGCGGATCTCGCGACGCGCTTCACGCAAAGCCATCTGCAGCATGCGGGCGCGATGGCCGATGCGGCCGCGCAATACCTCGACGATCTCGGCCGCACGCGCGGCCCGGCCGATGCCGCGATGGCGCTCGGCCGCTTCGCCGGCGACCTGCAGGCCCAGGCGCGTGCGCATGCGCTGCACGTCGCGTCGCTCGCGAACGGCGTCGCACCCGCGCTTGCGCAGTGGGCCGACCGCACGCTGCGCGACGATCGCGGCACCCCCGATCAGGAGCACACGTCATGAACATCAAGCTCCGCTTCATCAATCGCTCGAACGACTGCGGCAACAGCGAGGTCGTGCTGTTCCAGCGCGACGTGATCCCCGATCTCGACGCGTTCGCGATCGCATGGAAGGTGATCCGCTATTGCGGGCGCGACTGCTTCCATCCGTTCGACTACTCGACCGACATCGACGTCGCGCTCGGCGACGAACACGGCAACTTCTCGCCGCGCATCGCGGCGCCCGCCGGCGTGCGCCTCGTGGTGGACGCGCAGCCGACCGGACGCGGCCGGCTCGTGCCCGACCCGGCCGATGCGCCGGGCGGCAACATCGAGGTCGTCAACCGGATGCGGCGCGGCGCGGTGAACGTCAACGCGTTCAGCGCGGGCCGGCTGATCGCGGTGAAGGAAGCGGTCGCGCCCGGGCAGAAGGCCGTGTTCCGCTTCACGCCGACGCTGTGGATCGGCGTGGCGTCGCAGATACAGGAAAGCCGCGCGCTGCACGCGGCGGTGATGTCGAGCGCGAACACGCTGCTGCCGCTGGCAGGCGTCGCCGCGGCCGACATCGTGATGACGGGCGGCGGCACCGGCGCCGACGCGCAGCCGTTTGCGTTCGCGCTCGAACATATCGTGCGCGCGTAGCGTCGCCCGACACGGATTGAACCGGCTTGACGGCACGGCTTCACGGCCGGGCCGGCGGGAAAGGTGTGCGGCAGACCGACTGCCGTTCTTTCAAACTCAAGGAGCAACGACGTGGATATCCAACTGAACCTGATCAACCGCTCGAACGACGCGAACAACTCGAGCGTCGTGATCTTCCAGAAGAACGTGGCGACCGACTTCGACGAACTCGCGATCGCGTGGAAGGTGATCCGCAATTGCGGCCAGGGCGACAACCATCCGTTCAAGTTCCCGATGACGATGAGCGTGAGCGCGAGCGACAGCTGGGGCAACTACATGCCGCAGCAGGTCGCGGCGAACGGCCAGGTGTTCCAGGTCGTGCGCTCCAGCTCGGGCGACGTGCTGCAGCTCGGCGGCGACCCGGGCGCGAGTTCCGAGGTGCAGGTGCGCAACGACCTGCCGGCCGGCGCGATCAACGCGACGATCTACAAGGACGGCAGCGCGCTCGCGCGCAAGACGTCCGTCGCACCGGGCCAGAAGGCCGTGTTCCAGTTCAAGCCGACGATCTGGATCGGCGTCGCGTCGCAGATCGAACAGGGCGCGCTGATGAATTCCGCGGTGATCTCCGACATCAACACGGAACTGTCGCTGCTCGGCATCGCGAGCGCCGACATCGTGATGACCGGCGGCGGCCCCGGCCCGCGCTCGATGCCGTTCACGTTCCGGCTGGAAAACGTGGTGATGGCGTAACGGTTCGTGCGCCGGCGATGCACGGCCGGCGCCGTTTCAATCAGTTATCCGAATCGAATCAAGGTGACTCATGGACATCAATCTCAACTTCGTCAACCTGTCGAACGACGTCAACAACAGCCAGATCGTGATCTTCCAGAAGAACGTGTCGACGGACTTCGACGAGCTCGCGATCGCGTGGAAGGTGATCACCAACTGCGGACGCGGCGACAACCATCCGTTCGTGTTCCCGCTGCTGACGACCGTCTCCGCGAGCGATGCCGACGGCAACTACATGCCGCAAAAGCGCGCGGACAACGGACAGGTCTTCAACGTGTCGCGCTCGACGTCGGGCAACGTGCTCGCGCTGGCCGGCCCGGCGCCGACGTCGCGCGAGATCCAGCTGCGCAACGACTTGAGCCAGGGGGCGATCACCGCGTCGGTCTTCAAGGACAACCGGCTGCTCGCGCACAAGACGGGCATCGTGCCGGGCCAGAAGGCCGTGTTCGAGTTCAAGCCGACGCTGTGGATCGGCACCGCGTCGCAGATCGAACAGGGTGCGGTGATGAATTCGGCCGTGCTGTCCGACATCAACACCGAACTGTCGCTGCTGGGGATCAAGAGTGCCGACATCGTGATGACGGGCGGCGGCGGCGGCACCACCGCGACCGCGTACCAGTTCCGGCTCGCGAACGTGGTGATGGGGTAAACGGCACACGCGCGACGGCGAACGGGCTGCACCCGTCACGTCGTCGCGCGGCCGCGGTGCGTGAATCAGCTCGCGCGCTGCACGGGCGCCATCCTCGAGAAGTACTTCGCACCTGCCACGCAGCCGACGACGACGATCGTCACCACGAGCATCGACGGCGGCACCGTCTCGTGCAGCAGCCCGGCCGCGAGCAGGAAGCCGAAGAACGGCTGCAGCAGCTGCAGCTGGCCGACGCCCGCGATCCCGCCGAGCGCGAGGCCGCGATACCAGAACACGAAGCCGATCAGCATGCTGAACAGCGACACGTACGCGAGCCCCCACAGCGCGGCGGCGTCGACGCCGTCGAACGTCGCGGGCCATGTGAACCACGCGAGCGGCAGCATCACCGGCAGCGACAGCACGAGCGCCCACGAGATCACCTGCCAGCCGCCGAGCTGGCGCGACAGGCGCGCGCCTTCCGCGTAACCGAGACCGCACGCAACGATCGCGGCCAGCATCAGCGTGTCGCCCACCACCGACGCGCCGCCGCCGTTGCGCAGCGCGAACGCGGCCACCGCGCCGCTGCCGACCAGCGAGAAGATCCAGAACGGCAGCCGCGGCCGTTCGCCGCCGCGCCAGACACCGAACAGCGCGGTCGCGAGCGGCAGCAGCCCGACGAACACGATCGCATGCGCGGACGTCACGTGCTTGAGCGCGAGCGCGGTCAGCAACGGAAAGCCGACCACGACCCCGAGCGCGACGACGACCAGCGATACGGTTTCCGCACGCGTCGGCCGCCTCTGCTTCAGCGCGACGAGCAGGATCAGGCCGAGCACGCCGGCGATCGTCGCGCGCGCGAACGTGAGGAACAGCGGGTCGAGGCCCTGCACCGCGACGCGCGTCGCGGGCAGCGAGCCACTGAAGATGATCACGCCCAGCAGGCCGCTGAGCCATCCGTCGGTCGTCTTGTGCACGGGAAATCCTGATCGGAAAAAGGTGGATGTCCGATGATCCGCCGCCCGCGAAAAGCGCGTAAGCTACAGCCCAATACAATTTGGACAAACTGTACTGGACAACCGGCCGTACAGTTCATTCTCGCCATGAACCGCTCCGCGCCAGACCCTGCTCCGCCCGCGCCGTCGCGCACGCGCGTGGAAACCGTGATGGATACGCTGCGCGCACGGATCGCGAGCCGCGCGCTGATGCCCGGCGCGCGCGTGCCGTCGATCCGGATGATGGCCGACGCGCTGCACGTATCGAAATCGACCGTCGTCGACGCCTACGAGCGGCTCGCGAGCGAAGGCGTGCTCGTCGCGCGGCGCGGCTCCGGCTTCTACGTGTCGGGGCACGCGCCGCCGCTCGCGCTCGCCGAACTCGGCCCGCGGCTCGATCGCGAACTCGATCCGCTGTGGCTGTCGCGCCAGGCGCTCGAAGCCGCGCCGAGTTCCGTCAAGCCCGGGTGCGGCTGGCTGCCGTCATCGTGGCTGCCGGACGAAAGCCTGCGACGTGCGCTGCGCGCGGTGTCGCGCGGCGAAGCCGATGCACTGACCGACTACGCGACACCGCTCGGGTTGCCCGCATTGCGCCAGCAGCTCGCGTGGCGGCTCGCGCAGCACGGCGTCCATGCGGAGCCCACGCAGATCATGCTGACCGACGGCGGCACGCATGCGCTCGATCTCGTATGC
>NZ_QTQF01000027.1:0-118004 GCF_003854235.1 Burkholderia sp. Bp8998 | reverse complement strand
GAAACGTTGAACGAAGCGTGCTTGTCATGCGGCACCAGCTTCTTTTCCCACAGGTAGCACGCTTCCTGGCGGTAGCCCCCGAAGATGGTTGCAGTGGAGCCCACGCTCACACCGGCGCCGGCGCCACGCGGGCCGCGCGCCAATGTAGCCGTCTCCAGCGCATCGACGCCCGGCGTCTCGAGCGCCAGTTCGGCGGCGATTTCTGCGAACGAGTACATGTACGCATTCGACGGCGAAACCAGCAAGCCGGCCTCCCGGTACAGGTCACCAAACTGCTCACGCACCTGGCGCATGTAGTGCTGTTCGCCGGTGGTGTCGAGGTAGTGGCAGCCAGCCTTGAGTGCCGCCTCCACCGCGACCAGCCCGAAATCGAAGAACGGCCCGACGGTGGCACACACAACTTTGGCGCCACGGAATGCATTCGCGAGTGCGTCGACGTCATGTTCCGCCTCGATGATTTCGTAGTTCGCCGACTCAAGGCGCACGACGCGCTGCGCCATCATTTCCTTCGCTCTGGCAGCGTTGCGTGCCACGGCGGTGAACGGAATGTTCTGGTCGATCAGCCAGTCCATGATCAGCATGCCGGTGTAACCGCCCGCCGTCGTCGCACGACGGATCTTCGCGACGATCGCGGGCGTCAACTGATCGGGGGTGATGTTGCCCGAGATGATCGGCTCGGCGCGGAACCCTTCATCGGTGATTTCGTTGACGAATGCGTTCGGCGTCCACAGCGATCGCACACCGATCCGGTCGACGTTCGGCAAGTACGTGACCGCCTGCGTCACTTTGTACAGCCGCGTCAATCCCTCTGGCGTCCAGATCGATCCGTTGCGAGCGCGCACGACAACTGTGATCCGGTTCGCGCCAAGCAGATCGTTCCGGTATTTCTGAAACGTCTGGATGTATTCATGGCCGATCGGCATCTGCTTCTCGAAGCCGGCGTCCATCCGCAACTGCACGGCGAACACACCCATCGCGGCGGTGAAGAGGCCGATCGCGACGAGCACGATCGCACGATGTCCGAAGAAGAATCCTTCCAGACGGCTGACTAGACGATTGAGCACAGCATGACCCCTTCAAGTCAGAAGTTTCGCGTGACGAACAATCCGACGAAATTGCGATCCGCGTACGGCTGCCCGACCGTCTGGTGCCCGCCGAAGAACGCCGTGAAGTTGATGCCCGCCTGCCAGGTGGGCGGATTCTTGTTGAACAGCACGTAGACGTTCACCGATTTCGCGCCCTGCAAGTAATTTCCCGTGAACGTCGGCGTGTAGCCGTAGAGCCCGTCGGAGAACGTGATGCCCGGCGTTACCTGCCAGGCGAGTAGGTCACTGCAGCGGCACGCCCTCACGCTCGAAGCCGCGTGGTCTCGAATCCGCATGGTGACGGGCGCGCTGCACGCCATCGACAACAGCGAACTGCAGCTCGCCAATGCTGCGTCCTACCTCGAAGCATTCGGCCACGTCGTAGTCGGCTGGCTGTGGCTCGACCAGGCGGTTGCCGTCAACGCGCTGGCGTCCGAGGTGCAAGCAAGCGACTTCCATCGCGGCAAGCTCGCCGCCTGCGATTACTTTTTCGGTTGGGAGATGCCCAAAGTTCCCGCATGGCTCGCGGTGCTGGACCCCGTCGAGACAACCCCGCTGAATACGCCCGTGGAATGGCTCTGAGCGGCGCCGCCGCACTGTTATCCGCATGGCCAGGTTCGCCCATTTCCATTCGACCAAGGACGCATCATGATCGACGCAGTCATCGTTTCCACCGCCCGCACGCCGATCGGCAAAGCTTTTCGCGGCGCATTCAACGCCACGCGTTCGCCCACGCTGCTGGGTCACGCGATCCGGCACGCGGTATTGCGTGCCGGCATCGAGCCCGACCGTATCGAGGATGCCGTGATCGGCTCCGTGCTCAACGCCGGCACCGCCGGCGGCAATCTCGCCCGGCATGGCGTGTTCGCAGCCGGGCTGCCTGATTCAGTGGGAGCGCAAACGCTCGACCGGCAATGCGCGTCCGGCCTGATGGCGATTGCCACCGCCGCCAAGCAGATCATGTGCGATGGCATGCAGGTCGTCGTCGCGGGCGGGCAGGAAAACATCTCGGCAGTGCAGGCCCGCTACTTCGAGTGGGTGAGCGCAGAGCGGGACCCCAACGTGGTGTTCGCGCAGCCGACGGCCTATATGCCGATGCTGGAAACCGCCGAATTCGTGGCGCGCAAGTACGGCATCTCGCGAGACGCACAGGACGAGTACGCGCTCGAGTCGCAACAGCGCACTGCCGAGGCCCAGGCGGAAGGCCGCTTTGCGGACGAGATCGTACCGATCACTACGCAGATGTCAGTCACCGACAAGGTCACCGGGCAGACGTCGCTCAAGGAGATCACTCTCGCACGCGACGAAGGCAATCGTCCCGGCACGACGCTCGCTTCGCTCGGCGAACTGGCGCCCGTTATGGAAGGCGGAGTCGTCACTGCCGGCAATGCCAGCCAACTGTCAGACGGCGCCAGTGCCTGCGTGTTGATGAACGGCAAAGCGGCGCAACAGCTCGGCCTCGAACCGCTAGGCATTTATCGAGGAATGACCGTCGTCGGTAACGCGCCGGAAGAAATGGGCATCGGTCCCATGTACGCGATTCCCAAGCTGCTGAAGCTGCACGGACTGACGGTGCAGGATATCGGCCTGTGGGAGCTCAACGAAGCGTTCGCTTGCCAGGTGCTGTACTGCCGCGACAAGCTCGGCATCGATCCAATGCTGTACAACGTGAACGGCGGCAGCATAGCGATTGGGCACCCGTACGGCATGACAGGGGCCCGGCTAGTCGGCCACGCGCTGATCGAAGGCAAGCGACGGGGCGCGCGTTATGTAGTCGTTTCGATGTGTGTCGGCGGCGGCATGGGGGCGGCCGGATTGTTCGAAGTGGCCTGACTCGTCTATTCGTAACACTCCTGGCTTTCGGTTTTGCCAGCCTATCCGGGCGTGCAGCGAACTAACGGATGTGTATTGAGCAATGTTCAGCTCGTTCACTCTGCGGGCAGCTGCCGCGCGCGTGGAGCCACAACCACAACAATTTCACGGTGCAGGCCCTCGCCTCTCACCGCGCTGAATGTGGCCGCTCGCAATTGAGCTTCAGCACCGCCTGAGACGAAGGTACTGCGCGGGTTCGACCGAAACGCGGCGCTCCTCCATCCAAGCGAGCGCGACAGCCTCGAATGAATTCGACGCTGCCAGCTTGGCGGCGCGCTTGTCCGCCTTCTTCACCTCTCCCGGATCGGTCCCTGCCGCGAGACGTTCGCGGGCCTCGGCGCGTCGCTTGCGCGCCGTTTTTAGCGAGACATCGGGATAGACCCCAAGAGAAATCCGCTTTTCCTTGCCGCCGAAGCGGTACTTCAATCGCCACCACTTCCCGCCAGCAGGAGAAATTTCCAGGTACAAGCCGCCACCGTCGAACAAGCGCGTAGGCTTCGCGGCAGGCTTGGCATTCTTGATAGCGGTATCGGTCAGCGGCATGGGGGCAACTCCATGACTGGGACGGGACGCACTTCTATGTTATCCCCAATGTTGCCCCAACTTGCCCCCAGCTTCAACCGGTAATGACGGGAACATCGCAGAATGAAAAAACCCGCGAAGCCTTTAGCTATCGCGGGTTTCAAGAGTTCTCGGGAACAAACCGGAACTTGTGTTGGTGCGTGAGGCCGGACTCGAACCGGCACACCCTTGCGGGCGTCAGGACCTAAACCTGGTGCGTCTACCAATTTCGCCACTCACGCGCATTTCCGTTGCCTGACCGCGCGGCGCGCAAAACGCGTTCTCCACGCGCCCGGGACGTCATGCCGGCCCGAAAACCGACACACCCGATCAGGCGAGCGCGAGATTCTACCCGATCTGCGCAGCATTGTCTCGCCCCGCCGGCGTCCGTCCGAGAGCGGTGCTAGAATGCCGCGCTCGACGTGCCGGCCACGCGCCGGCGCGCGTCCCCGAACCCGCCTCCGCCACGATCCCACCCGTGAACTTCGACGACTACTGTCAGCAAAAGGCCGCCCCCGCGGGCTCCAGCGTCTACTACGCGCTGCGCCAGGCGCCGCTCGCCGCCGAACCGCGCCTGACGGCCCTGTTCGCGCTGCGCCGCGAACTCGAGGAAACCGTCAAGGAAACCAGCGATCCGACCGTCGGACACACGAAGCTCGCGTGGTGGCACAAGGAACTCGCGGCGCTCGCCGCCGGCGAACCGTCGCACCCGGTCACGAAGGCGCTCGCGCAGCATCACCCGGCGATCGGGGCCGAAACCGACGCGCTGCGCACGCTCGTCAACGGTTACGGAATGGATCTCGAACAGGCGCGTTACCTGGATTTTGCGAACCTGCAGCGCTACATCGCGCAGGTCGGCGGCACCTTCGCGTCGCTGGTCGCGCGCGCAAGCGCCGCGAATCCGGCCGAACCGCAACCGTGGGCCGCGGATGCCGGCCACGCGCTGATGCTCGCGCAATTCGTGCAGGAACTCGGCAATGATGCGCGCCATGGCCGCATCTATCTGCCGATCGACGAACTGCAACGCTACAACGTGACCGCGGCCGACCTGCTGAATCGCCGCTACAGCCCGGCCTTCACCGAGCTGCTGCAGTTTCAGACCGCCCGCGCGCGCGAAGCGCTCGCCGCCGCCGACGCCGCGATCCCCGCTTCCGAACGCCGCGCGCAACGCACGCTGCGTGCGCAGCTCGCGCTGGCCGGCGCGCTGCTCGACGAAATCGAACGCGACGGCTACCAGGTGCTGCACCAGCGCATCGCGCTGACGCCGATCCGCAAGCTGTGGATCGCGTGGCGCGCCGCACGCCGCCGCTGATCCGTCCCGTCACGCACATACACCTCACACCTTCAGCAGCGGCAGCGTGTCGAAGCGCTGCTGCAGCACGTGCGTGGCATCGAGCCCCCACCACGGCCCGAGCACGGTCGCATAGAGCTGGCGAAAATCGACCGCGACCGGCAGGTTGCCGTTGCCGTCGAGACGCCCGAGTGCCGGCGCCGCGCCGTACAGCCCGCCGGCCACGCGGCCGCCCATCACGAAATGCGGTGCGGCGGTACCGTGATCGGTGCCGTTGCTCTGGTTCTCGCGCACGCGCCGCCCGAATTCCGCATACGTCATCACGAGCGTCTGGTTCCAGCGACCGAGCTCGGCCAGCGCGCCTCGCATCGCACTCATCCCTTCCGCGAACTGCTTGAGCAGCGCAGCCTGCTGCCCCGGCTGGTTCTGGTGCGTATCGAAACCGTTGAGCGTGAGCCGCAGCACCGCGACGCCGTCCTGCGCGCCGGGCCCCGACGCCTCGCAGGCCGCGAGCACCTGCATCGCGGTCTTCACCGAGGTACCGAACGTACCGGCCGGAAATGCCGTCCTGAACTCGCGCATCCCGCCGCGCGGGCGCAGCCGGTCGGCCGCCTTCACGATGTCGTTCTCGACGTCGATGATATGCGCGAGCGCCGGGTTCCGTTCGCGCAGCGACGACGGTTCGGCCAACCGTGCCGCGCGGATGAACTGCGCGGGATTGACGAGCGCGATCGCGCGCGCGCCGTTCGCGAGCGGTCCCATCTCCGCACTGCCGAGCACGACGCCGTCCGCCGCGAAGCCGGGCGGCACCGGCGCCTGCGCGAACGTGCGCGTGAGCCAGCCTTCGTGCAGGTACTGATCCGAGCGCGACGCGGTATCCCAGATCTCGATCGAGCGGAAATGCGACAGGTTCGGCTGCGGATAACCGACGCCCTGCACGATCGCGACCTGTCCGTCGCGCCATAGCGGCATCAACGGCGCGAGCGACGGGTGCAGCCCAGTCTGCGCATTAAGCTGCAGCACCTGGTCGCGCTTGATGCCGATGCCGCGGCGGAACTGGTAGTAGAGCGGATCGGAATACGGCACCACCGTGTTGAGGCCGTCGTTGCCGCCCTTCAGCTCGACGAGGATCAGCACGTTCGCATAGCCGGCCGCCGGCTGCCGCCCCGCCGCGGCCATCGACGCCGCCTGCGCGGGCGGCTGCCACAACGACACGCCCGCCGCGGCCGCGGCGCCCGTCAGCGTCAGAAAATCACGTCGGTTCATCGTGCATCCTTCGGTTCGCCGTGCGGTATGGCGTCCGCGGCAGCGCGCCTGTTCGTCGTCATTTCGGTCATTTCAGTTGATAGGCTGGATCCATCAGCAGCGCCTCGAGATACGCGCTGCCGGTCGAGTCCGTGTCGATCGCCGCAACCGGCGACACCGGCAGCACCGCGTGCTGCAGTTGGAGTTCGGTCGACAATCCCGCAATCGCCTGCGGCCGCGCCCGATACTGCGCAAGCCAGCGTTCGAGGTCGAATCGCAGGCCGCCGCGCGCGGCCTTGAGCGGCGCGCCGCGCACGCCGGCAACCGACGCGGCGTCCGCAACCGGCATCGCACGCGCATTCGGCGACGGCGCCGCCATCGCATGCGCAGGCGGCCGCATGCCGGCCGTCTCGGTCGCGCGGAACAACTGCTCGACGAACTGCTTGCGCGCCAGCAGCGTGGTGCTGTTGATCCACATCGCGCCGCCCGGCCAGCCCTTCACGTTCGGCGGATAGAACAGGTTCTGCCCAAGCGTGCGCACGGTGTTCGCAAGCATCTGCGGATCGCCGTACGCGACGTCGAACAGCCGCACCGACCCGACGACGAACTCGGCCGGCGACTTCACGAGCACGCCGCGATTGCGCGGATCCCAGAATGCATCGGTGGACCATAGCGCGGCGAGCGCCGCGCGGATGTCGTAGCCGCTCGCGCGAAACCGTTCGGCCAGGACATCGAGCACACCGGCGTCGGGTGTATCGGAGACGAACTCGCGCCACAGCTTGCCGGCGATGAAGCGTGCGGTATCGGGCCGCTTCAACAGGATGTCGAGAAACCCGTCGCCGTCGAACGCGCCGGTCTCGCCGAGTATCGTCTTGTCGCCCGCGTCGTGCCATTCGGGCCGCACCACGAAGCGCAGCGTATCGGGATCGACGCTCCAGCCGGTCATCGCGCGCGCGGCCTCGGTCACGTCGTGCTGCGTGTAATGCCCTTCGCCGAGCGTGAACAGCTCCATCACCTCGCGCGCGAAATTCTCGTTCGGGCGGCCCTTGCGGTTGCTCGCGCCGTCGAGATACTGGAGCATCGCCGGATCCTTCGCGATCGCATGTAGCAGCGTGCCGAAGTTGCCGAGCGCCTCGCGGCGCAACAGCGCATTTTGCACGGCCATCGTCTGCGGATACGGAACCTTGTCCTGGCCTGACGTGAAGTGACCGTGCCAGAACAGCGTCATGCGTTCGGTGAGCGGCGACGGCGTCACGATCATCTCGCTGACCCACGCCGCGCGCAACGCATCGTAGCGGCGATTGCGTTCGCGCTGCTCGTCGCGCCGCATGTCGGGCGTCAGCGCCTGTCGCTGCGCGCGGGTCGGCGGCAACTCGGCGAGCCAGTCCGGCCAGGTCGTCACGGGCTCGCGACGAATGTTGCCGAGCGTATCGGCCACGACTTGCGCGCGCGTCAACCCGACGATGCGGGCAACCTCGGCCGGTGCGGGAGAAAAGCCGGTACGGCTCAGGAAGAACAGCGCGTCGTCGGCGTCGAGTGGCGCCTGCATCGCGGGCGATGCCGGGGCGGCAGCGTTCGCTTTCATCGTCGTGGGCTCCCGGAACGCACCGGCGGTGCGGATGCCGGTTCAACGCCAGCACGCATTCGAAAGTTGACGGAAAAATTGCTACGGAATCTTTCCGACGTGCGAAGGCGCGTGCGTGTCAGCGCTTGTACAGCTCGCGAACGGCGTCCTCGATATGCTGGCGCAGCAGGTGGCGCTCCTCGGGCGTCATGTGCCCGTCGCGGCGGTGCTGTTCGAGATCGGGAGGCACGGCGGAACGGACCGCCATGTCGGCGGCGCGGTCGGACTGCGGCGCCTTGCCGCGCTGCAGCTTGCGCGACGGGGCGCCCTGCTCGGGGCGCTGCGCATACGCGAAGTTCGACGCATATGGACCGGCAAGTGCGATCGTCAGCATCAGTGCAATCCGGGCAGATCGCATGACCGTCCTCGCTTCTTTGGTCGATTTGTTCCCTTCGTCACGCGGCAACCGGTTACCTCTGGTACTTGAAAAACCCTGCGGAATTCGGGTGTACAAAGATGAAAGATGGAGTGCAGGGGAGTATCTACCGAATTTCGGCTTCGAGTAAAGGAATCTCTATAGCCTGCCTTTACTCCGCACGACACTACGGGTAAATTTTGTAACGGACTGTAACGTGCGAAATTGCGCGACCATGCGTGATTTCCCATTCGCGATAAGATGCCGCTCATGGAAACGAAAAACCCCTCCAAGATTCTCGTCGTCGACGACGACCCGCGCCTGCGCGATCTGCTGCGCCGCTATCTCGGCGAGCAGGGTTTCAACGTATACGTCGCGGAGAACGCGACCGCGATGAACAAGCTCTGGGTGCGCGAGCGCTTCGACCTGCTCGTGCTCGACCTGATGCTGCCGGGCGAAGACGGCCTGTCGATCTGCCGCCGCCTGCGCGGCAGCAACGATCGCACGCCGATCATCATGCTCACCGCGAAGGGCGAGGACGTCGACCGCATCGTCGGCCTCGAGATGGGCGCCGACGACTACCTGCCGAAGCCGTTCAACCCGCGCGAGCTCGTCGCGCGCATTCACGCGGTGCTGCGCCGCCAGGCGCCGGCCGAACTGCCGGGCGCACCGTCGGAAACCACCGAGGTGTTCGAGTTCGGCGAGTTCTCGCTGAACCTCGCGACGCGCACGCTGACGAAGTCGGGCCAGGAAATTCCGCTGACGACCGGCGAATTCTCCGTGCTGAAGGTGTTCGCCCGCCATCCGCGCCAGCCGCTGTCGCGCGAAAAGCTGATGGAACTCGCGCGCGGCCGTGAATACGAAGTGTTCGACCGCAGCCTCGACGTGCAGATCTCGCGCCTGCGCAAGCTGATCGAACCGGATCCGGGCAGCCCGCGCTTCATCCAGACCGTCTGGGGCCTCGGCTACGTGTTCATCCCGGACGGCGCCGCCTGATCTTTTTCCTTTCCGGTTTCGCCCGTCCACGGCCCGTCCCATGCGTATCGACCGGCGCCTCCTGCAGCTCGCGTTCGGCGGGCTGTTCTGGCGCACCTTCCTGCTGATCGCGCTGCTGATCTCGGTCAGCCTCGCCGCGTGGTTCCAGAGCTTTCGCGTGATCGAGCGCGAGCCGCGCGCGCAGCGCGTCGCGCTCCAGCTCGTCGCGATCGTGAAGCTCACCCGCACCGCCCTGCTCTATTCCGATCCCGATTTGCGGCGCGCGCTGCTGCAGGATCTCGAGAGCAACGAGGGCGTGCGCGTGTATCCGCGCGAAAAAACCGACAAGTTCAAGCTGCAGCCCGACGAATCGCTGAACCGCCTGATCGAACACGACATCCGCAGCCGTCTCGGCGACGATACCGTGATCGCGCAGTCGGTCAACGACATCCCGGGCGTGTGGATCAGCTTCAAGATCGACGACGACGATTACTGGGTCGCGCTCGACCGCGACCAGCTCGACAGCGTCACGGGCCTGCAGTGGGCCGGCTGGGGCCTGTTCGCGCTCGCGCTGTCGCTGTTCGGCTCCGCGTTCATCACGAGCCTCGTGAACCGGCCGTTCTCGCGGCTCGCGCTCGCCGCACGCCAGGTCGGTTCGGGCCAGGCGCCCGATCCGCTGCCCGAGCGCGGGATGGGCGTCGCGGCCGATACCAACCGCAGCTTCAACCAGATGGTGCGCGACCTCGAACAGCTCGAGGCCGATCGCGCGCTGATGCTCGCGGGCATCTCGCACGACCTGCGCACGCCGCTCGCGCGGCTGCGGCTCGAGACCGAGATGAGCCCGTCCGACCAGGCGACCAAGGATGCGATGGTCGACGACATCGAGCAGATGGACCGCATCATCGCGGCCTTCATCGACTACGCGCGTCCGACCCAGCGCAAGCCGGAGCCGGTCGACCTGTCGTCGATCGCGCAGGAAGTCGCCGCGCGCGTGTCGGGCGAGGACGGCGTCGAGATCCGCACGCGGCTCGCCCCGACCGCCGTGATCGAAGCCGACGAGACGGACATGCGCCGCGTGATCGGCAACCTCGTCGAGAACGCGCGCAAATACGGCCAGAGCCGCGACGACGGCGTGTCGCGCATCACGCTCGAGACACGCGTGACCCACGCGCGCGTCGAGCTGTCGGTGAGCGACGAGGGCCCCGGCATCCCCGAGGACCAGCTGCCGCTCGTGATGCGGCCGTTCTACCGCGTCGACACGGCGCGCACCAAGGCGGACGGAACGGGGCTCGGCATGGCGATCGTGCTGCGCCTCGTCGGCCGCTATCGCGGCGCGCTGCGCCTGCGCAACCGCAGCCCCGATGCGGGCCTCGAAGTCACGCTCGAATTCCCCGGCGCCGGCAAGGCGCGTGCGACCGCGTGACGCGTTCGCGCACGCTTCTTGCGCGTCACACTATCGGCGCGGTTGAAAAAAACTATGGAAGTCGTTAGTCAAAAACTATTGAAGCGCCTTGCTAATAGTGTTATAGTCGTGCCCATGCTGTCACATCACCGTTGCAGCACCGAGGTAGCTTGACTCAGTCTTCTTCCCAACTCACACAGGAGTATCCGCATGAAAACCGTGGGCGATAAACTCGAAGCATTCACCGTCGTAGCCGCGAAGCCGGGCTTCAACAATCACGAGGAAAACGGCCAGTCGGCATTCGAGACCGTCACCGAAGCATCGTTCCCGGGCAAGTGGAAGATCATCTACTTCTATCCGAAGGATTTCACGTTCGTGTGCCCGACGGAAATCGTCGAGTTCGCGAAGCTGACGAAGCAGTTCGAAGAGCGCGACGCCGTCCTGCTCGGCGGCAGCTCGGACAACGAATTCGTGAAGCTCGCATGGCGCCGTGAGCACAAGGACCTGAACAAGCTGAACCACTACTCGTTCGGCGACGTCAAGGGCGAGCTGATCGACCAGCTCGGCGTGCGCGACAAGGAAGCCGGCGTGGCCCTGCGCGCGACGTTCATCGTCGATCCGGACAACACGATCCAGCACGTTTCGGTGAACAACCTGAACGTCGGCCGTAGCCCGGAAGAAGTCCTGCGCATTCTGGACGGCCTGCAAACGGACGAACTGTGCCCGTGCAACCGTGCAGTCGGCGGCGCAACGCTGTAAGCGCATCGATGCACGAAGCCCGCGGCGCACCTCTGCCTGCGGGCTTTTTTAACGGCCAACCCATAGGAGATATCAATGGAATTCATCGACTCGATTAAGGCACGTATCCCCGACTACGCGAAGGACATTCGCCTGAACCTCGACGGCACGATCTCGCGCTCGTCGCTCGAAGGCAACGATGCGGTCGGCGTCGCGCTGGCGGCGGCGGTCGCGGCGAAGAGCACCGTGCTCGTGAACACGATCCGCGAAGCCGGCGTGCTGTCGCCCGAAGAGACGAACGCCGTGCTGACGGCGGCCGCGCTGATGGGGATGAACAACACCTGGTATCCGTATGTCGAGATGGCCGACGACGCCGACCTGAAGACGCAGCGCGCCGAGCTGCGGATGGGCGCGTATGCGTCGCACGGCGGCGTCGACAAGCGCAGGTTCGAGATGTACGCGCTCGCCGCGTCGATCGTCGGCAAGTGCCACTTCTGCGTGAAGTCGCACTATGCGCTGCTGAAGAACGAGCAAGGGATGACGACGACGCAGCTGCGCGACGTCGGCCGCATCGCGTCGGTAATCAACGCCGCCGCGCAGGTGATCGCCGCCGAAGCCGGATAAGCGCTCGCGCAAGCAACAGCCCGGTCGGCGGCCATGCGCACCACATCGGGCCGCAACAACGAAAATGCCACGCAAGCGCGTGGCATTTTTCATTCCGGCGGCGTGCCTGCACGCCGCTTCGGACCGGCATCAGGCGTTCACGCGCCCTGCTTCACCAGCAACGCGGCGGCCTGCGCCTCGATGCCCTCGCCGCGGCCGAGGTAGCCGAGCTTCTCGTTGGTCTTCGCCTTCACGTTCACGCGCTCGAGCGGCAGGCCGAGATCGGCCGCGATGTTCGCGCGCATCCCGTCGATGTGCGGCGCGAGCTTCGGCGCCTGCGCGATCACCGTGCTGTCGACGTTCTGGATCGTGAAGCCGGCCGCCTTCACGCGGGCGACGCACTCGCGCAGCAGCACGCGGCTGTCCGCGCCCTTGAACGCCGCGTCGGTGTCGGAGAAATGGCGGCCGATGTCGCCGAGCGCCGCCGCGCCGAACAGCGCGTCGGTGATCGCGTGCAGCAGCACGTCCGCGTCCGAGTGGCCGAGCAGGCCGCGCTCGTACGGAATCGTCACGCCGCCGATGATGAGGGGACGCCCCGGGACGAGCTGGTGCACGTCGTAGCCTTGTCCGATTCTGAAGTCCATGCGTAATCCGGTTTGAGATGAAGTGAAAGTCAGGAAGCGTTCGCGGGGCGCGCGAGGATCGCTTCTGCGAGCGCGAAATCTTCCGGGTACGTGACCTTGAAGTTGCGCAGGCTGCCCTGCACGACGCGCGGCGTATGGCCGGCCCATTCGATCGCGCTGGCCTCGTCGGTCAAGTCGTGCCCTTCGCGCTGCGCGCGCAGGATCGCGTCGCGCAGCATGCCGATGCGGAACATCTGCGGGGTCTGCGCCTGCCACAGCGCGTCGCGCGACTCGGTGCGCGCGATCGCGTCGCCGCCGGCCGGCACGCGCTTGAGCGTATCGGCCACCGGCAGCGCGACGATGCCGCCGACCGGATCGTCCTTCAGCGTCGCGACCAGCGTGCGGATCAGCTCCGGCGTGATGCCGGGGCGCGCGGCGTCGTGCACGAGCACCCAGTCCTGGTCGGTCGCGCCGAATTCGGCCAGCCCGAGCAGCCCGTTCAGCACCGACGCCTGCCGCGAGCCTCCGCCGCAGCGGCGCACCGCGAAGCGCAGGCCCGCGAAGCGGCGCGGGTCGAAGTGCGTGTCGTCGGGCGCGAGGACGACGAGCGTCTGCGCGAATTCGCTGCACGCGTCGAACGCGGCGAGCGTGTAGTGCAGGAGCGCGCGGCCGGCCAGCGTGCGGTATTGCTTCGGCACGGCCGAACCGGAACGGCTGCCCGTGCCGGCGCAGGGAATCAGGGCGAAAAGTCGGGGAGTCACGAAAGGGAAACGCCGGAAAGATGAAATCGAGAAGCGGATTTTATAATAGGTCTTTCGTCTCGACCGGCGCGCCGCGCCGCGCCCGTGCCCGCCAACCCTGCCGTCCCTATGCCAGACAACGCTTCCACCCCGTTCGCCTCGCCCGTCGCCCGCGTCAAACCGGGCCAGCGGTTCGCCTTCGACGGCGCGCACGGCTCCGCCGACGCACTCGCCATCGCCCGCTATCTCGCCGACAACCGCGACGCGGTCCCGCTCCTTGCGGTGATCTGCGCAAACGCGGTCGACGCGCAGCGGCTGTCGCAGGAACTCCGCTACTTTTCGCCCGATGCGCGCGTGCGCCTGCTGCCGGACTGGGAAACGCTGCCGTACGACACGTTCTCGCCGCACCAGGATCTCGTTTCCGAGCGCCTCGCGACGCTGCACGACCTCGGCGAGGGCCGCTGCGACATCCTGCTGGTGCCCGCGACCACCGCGCTGTACCGGATGCCACCGGCATCGTTCATGGCCGCGTATACCTTCGCGTTCGCGCAGGGCGAGCGGCTCGACGAGGCGAAGCTGAAGGCGCAGCTCACGCTGGCCGGCTACGAGCACGTGAGCCAGGTCGTGCGGCCCGGCGAATACTGCGTGCGCGGCTCGCTGATCGACCTGTACCCGATGGGCTCGCCGCTGCCGTACCGGATCGACCTGTTCGACGACCAGGTCGACTCGATCCGCGCGTTCGATCCCGATACGCAGCGCAGCCTCTACCCGGTGCGCGACGTGCGCCTGTTGCCCGGCCGCGAGTTCCCGTTCGACGAAGCCGCGCGCACGGCCTTCCGCAGCCGCTGGCGCGAAACCTTCGAAGGCGACCCGAGCCGCGCGCCGATCTACAAGGACATCGGCAACGGCGTGCCGTCGGCCGGCATCGAGTACTACCTGCCGCTGTTCTTCGACGAGACGGCCACGCTGTTCCACTACCTGCCGCAGGATGCGCACCTCGTGTTCGCCGGTGACCTCGAGGCGTCGATCCGCCGCTTCACGGCCGATACGAAGCAGCGTCACGCGTTCCTCGCGCACGATCGCGAGCGGCCGATCCTCGAGCCGCAGCGCCTGTTCCTGTCCGACGAGGATTTCTTCGCGTTAGCGAAGCCGTTCGCGCGCGTCGTGCTGCCCGCGCAGCCGGCCGGCGGCTGGGCGACGGGCCTGCCCGAGCTCACCGTTGACCGCCATGCCGACGATCCGCTCGCCGCGCTGCGCACGTTCGTCGAATCGTCGGGCAAGCGCGTGCTGCTGACGGTCGAATCGGCCGGCCGCCGCGAAACGATCCTGCAACTGCTCGCCGAACATCGCCTGCGCCCCGCGTCGAACGACCACTTCGCGGGCTGGCTCGAAAGCGACGCGCCCTTCGCGCTCGGTGTCGCGCCGCTCGCGAGCGGTTTCGCGGTGCCGGGCGAAGGCTACGCGATCGTCACCGAGACCGAGCTGTACGGTGCGCTCGGCCGCCGCGCCGGGCGCCGCCGCCAGGAGCAGGCGAGCAACGTCGACGCGATGGTGCGCGACCTGTCGGAACTGAAGGTCGGCGATCCGGTCGTCCATGCGCAGCACGGCATCGGCCGCTACATGGGCCTCGTGTCGATGGATCTCGGCGAAGGCGAAACCGAATTCCTGCATCTCGAATACGCCGGCGACAGCAAGCTCTACGTGCCGGTCGCTCAACTGCACGTGATCTCGCGCTACAGCGGCGCCGATCCCGACAGCGCTCCGCTGCACGCGCTCGGCTCGGGCCAGTGGGAGCGCGCGAAGCGCAAGGCCGCGCAGCAGATCCGCGACACGGCGGCCGAGCTGCTGAACCTGTACGCGCGCCGCGCGGCCCGCGAAGGCCATGCGTTCGCACTCGAGCCGCGCGACTACGTGAAGTTCGCGGAGAGCTTCGGCTTCGAGGAGACGCCCGACCAGGCCGCGGCGATCGCGGCCGTGATCGGCGACATGACGAGCGGCAAGCCGATGGACCGCCTCGTGTGCGGCGACGTCGGCTTCGGCAAAACGGAAGTCGCGCTGCGCGCCGCGTTCATCGCGGTGATGGGCGGCAAGCAGGTGGCGCTGCTGTCGCCGACCACACTGCTCGCCGAGCAGCACACGCAGACCTTCGCCGACCGCTTCGCGGACTGGCCGGTGCGCATCGTCGAGCTGTCGCGCTTCAAGACCGCGAAGGAAGTCAACGCGGCGATCGCGCAGATCAACGAAGGCAGCGTCGACATCGTGATCGGCACGCACAAGCTGCTGTCGTCGGACGTGCAGTTCAAGCGACTCGGCCTCGTGATCATCGACGAGGAACACCGCTTCGGCGTGCGCCAGAAGGAAGCGCTGAAGGCACTGCGCGCGGAAGTCGACGTGCTGACGCTGACCGCGACGCCGATCCCGCGCACGCTCGGGATGGCGCTCGAGGGGCTGCGCGACTTCTCCGTGATCGCGACCGCGCCGCAGAAGCGGCTCGCGATCAAGACCTTCGTGCGCCGCGAGGAGGAAAGCGTGATCCGCGAGGCGATGCTGCGCGAGCTGAAGCGCGGCGGCCAGGTGTACTTCCTGCACAACGAGGTCGAGACGATCGAGAACCGCAAGGCGATGCTCGAGGAGCTCGTGCCCGAGGCGCGCATCGCGATCGCGCACGGCCAGATGCACGAGCGCGAACTCGAGCGCGTGATGCGCGATTTCGTCGCGCAGCGCGCGAACGTGCTGCTGTGCACGACCATCATCGAGACGGGCATCGACGTACCGAGCGCGAACACGATCATCATGCATCGCTCGGACAAGTTCGGCCTTGCGCAACTTCACCAGCTGCGCGGCCGCGTCGGCCGTTCGCACCACCAGGCCTATGCGTACCTGCTGGTCCACGACCCGCAGTCGCTGACCAAGCAGGCGCAGCGCCGGCTCGAGGCGATCCAGCAGATGGAGGAACTCGGTTCGGGTTTCTATCTCGCGATGCACGACCTCGAGATCCGCGGCACCGGCGAAGTGCTCGGCGACAAGCAGTCGGGCGAGATCCACGAGATCGGTTTCCAGCTGTACACCGACATGCTGAACGACGCCGTGAAGGCGCTGAAGAACGGCAAGGAGCCCGATCTCACCGCCCCGCTCGCCGCGACGACGGAAATCAACCTGCATGCGCCCGCGATCCTGCCGGCCGACTACTGCGCGGACGTGCAGGAGCGGCTGTCGCTGTACAAGCGTCTCGCGAACTGCGAGCACGGCGATTCGATCGACGGCATCCAGGAGGAGCTGATCGACCGCTTCGGCAAGCTGCCGCCGCAGGCGCACGCGCTCGTCGAGACGCACCGGCTGCGGCTGGCGGCGAAGCCGCTCGGCATCGTCAAGATCGACGCGAGCGAGGCCGCGATCGGGCTGCAGTTCGAGCCGAACCCGCCGATCGATCCGATGCGGATCATCGAGATGGTGCAGAAGCACCGGCACATCAAGCTCGCGGGACAGGACAGGCTGCGCATCGAGACGCGCTCGCCCGATCTCGCGATCCGCGTGTCGACGATCAAGGAAACGCTGCGCGCGCTCGCGCCGCGCGCCGACGCGACGAACGCGGCACGCTGACGACACGCTGACGACACGGCCGCGATGCTGCACCGCATCGCGGCCGGCGAAGGCGGGCCGGCGCGTTTTTGAGTATGATTTTCCCATTCCTCAGACGGAGTTTTGCCATGTCCACTCTCGACGCGCCGGCGCCGTCCGCCGCCGACCAAGGCGACGCTTCGCTCGTCAGCCTGCCCTGGATCAAGCAGCTGGTGTCGATGGACACGACGAGCCGCGTGCCGAACCTCGGCCTGATCGAAACGGTGCGCGACGCACTCGCCGCGAAAGGCATCGCGTCGACGCTCACGCACGATCCGCGCGAAGGCTGGGCCAACCTGTTCGCGACCGTGCCCGCGCACGACGGCTCGACCGACGGCGGCATCGTGCTGTCGGGGCACACCGATGTCGTGCCGGTCGATGGCCAGCAATGGGACAGCGACCCGTTCGCGCCGGAGCTGCGCGACGGCCGCCTGTACGGCCGCGGCACATGCGACATGAAGGGTTTCATCGGCGTGGCGCTCGCGCTGTTGCCCGAGATGCAGGCGACGAAGCTCGCGAAGCCGATCCATTTCGCGCTGTCCTATGACGAGGAAATCGGCTGCGCGGGCGCACCGCTGCTGATCGCCGATCTCGTCAAGCGCGGCGTGAAGCCGTCCGGATGCATCGTCGGCGAGCCGACCAGCATGCGGCCGATCATCGCGCACAAGGGCATCAACGCCTACCGCTGCTGCGTGCGCGGCCACGCGGCGCACTCGTCGCTGACGCCGAAGGGCCTGAACGCGATCGAATACGCGGCGCGCCTCATCTGCCACATCCGCGACATCGCCGACCGCTTCCGCGCCGAAGGCCCGTTCGACGAGTTGTATGACGTACCGTTCACGACCGCGCAGACGAGCACGATCCAGGGTGGCAACGCGATCAACACGGTGCCGGCCGAATGCCGGTTCGACTTCGAGTTCCGCAACCTGCCGACGCTCGATCCCGAGCAGATCTTCACGCGCATCGAGGCGTATGCACTGGAAACGCTGCTGCCGCAGATGCGCCGCGAGCATCCGAACGCGGCGATCGAGTTCTCGAAGATCGCCGCGGCGCCCGGGCTCGACGCGACCGAACAGGCCGCGATCACGCAGCTCGTGCGCGCGCTGACGGCCGACCAGGACAAGCGCAAGGTCGCATACGGCACCGAAGCCGGCCTGTTCGAACGCGCGGGCATCCCGAGCATCGTCTGCGGGCCCGGCAACATCGAACAGGCTCACAAGCCGAACGAGTATGTCGAGCTTGCGCAGCTCGCCGCCTGCGAGCAGTTCCTGCGCAAGTTCATCCGCAGCATGTCGGTCGACGCACACTGACTGCCCCCCGCCACGCCGGCCTGCGTGAGCGGGCCGGCCCACCCCGCCACCCGCCACGTCATGTCGACTCAACAACGGGGCACTGCCCATACGACGATCGACGGCGAGCCGATTCCGACGCTCGACGAAATCGCCGCGCAGCATTTCGCGTTGTCACCGTGGGTCGCGCGCACGCCCGTGTTCGAGCGCGCCGACCTGCCGTCCCTCGAGGGCGCGCACGTCAACTTCAAGTTCGAACTGCTGCAGGCGAGCGGCAGCTTCAAGGCGCGCGGGGCGTTCACGCACCTGCTGGCCCTCGACGAAGCGCGCAAGAACGCCGGCGTCACGTGTGTGTCGGCCGGCAATCATGCGGCGGCCGTCGCCTATGCGGCGATGCGGCTCGGCAGCAGCGCGAAGGTCGTGATGTTCCATACCGCGAGCCCGACGCGCATCGCGCAGTGCAAGCAGTACCGCGCGGAAGTCGTGCTCGCCGGCAGCGCGTCGCAGGCGTTCGACCTCGTGCGGCGGATCGAGGCCGAGGAAGGCCGCTTCTTCATCCATCCGTTCAACGGCTATCACACGATTCTCGGCACCGCGACGCTCGGCTACGAATGGGCGACGCAGACGCCCGATCTCGACGCGGTGATCGTGCCGATCGGCGGCGGCGGGCTCGCGGCCGGCATGGCGACCGCGCTGCGGCTCGCGAATCCGCGCGTGCACGTGTACGGCGTCGAGCCGGAAGGCGCCGATGCGATGAGCCGCAGCTTCGCGGCGAATCACACGATCAAGATGAGCGCGATGCAGACCATCGCCGACTCGCTGATGGCGCCGCACACCGAGGAATACAGCTATCAGCTGTGCCGGCGCCACATCGACCGCATCGTCACGGTGTCCGACGACGCGCTGCGCGCGGCGATGCTGTTCCTGTTCTCGCACCTGAAGCTGTCGGTCGAACCGGCGTGCGCGGCGCCGCTCGCGGCGCTGCTCGGCCCGCTGCGCGAAACGCTGCAGGGCAAGCGGGTCGGCGTGCTGCTGTCGGGCACGAACACCGACCCCGCGACGCTCGGCATGCATCTCGCCCACGCGAAACTGCAGCACTGAACCCGCGCAGGGCACTCAGGGTTATCCCCAGTTTATGTTGACAGCCCTGTTGATAACCCGCCGGACAAGCACGCAAGTGGTTGAGCGCGCAGCGTTTTATGCGCACGAAGCGTGCCGGACGCGAAATAGGCAGATGCCGCCGACACGCACGCACGGCTCGCCGCGATCCGGCAGTCGTACCGCGAGCGCTTCCGGCAGGAGTCGGTCGGCATCACGCTCGTGCCGGCGTGTGCGTCGTTCTGATTCGTCCTCCTGCGGCTGACGCGCGACGACGCGCAAAAAAACGGGCGCCCGAAGACGCCCGTCGCATGCGAAACATCCGCGAATCGCTTACTTGTTTTCGAACATGTCCATGATCTGCTGCTTCTCCTGCTGCGTGACGGGCGGCGGTGCGAGCCCCTCCGACCCGGCCGAGCCGAGCGCGTCGTTCGCGCTGATCGCGTTCGCGGCCGGGTTGATGTCCACGCTCGCGACGAAGCCGTTGCCCGGCGTGCGATCGGCATAGTACAGCTCGCCGTCGATCGAGGTCAGGCCGTCCGGCATCGGCATCTGCTGCTCGGGCACGCCGTTCAGCGCGGTGCGCATGTAGTTCACCCAGATCGGCAGCGCGAGCTGCGCGCCGAATTCGCGGCTGCCGAGGCTCTTCGGCTGGTCGAAGCCCATCCACGCGACCGCGACGAGCGACTGCTGGTAGCCGGCGAACCAGCCGTCCTTCGCATCGTTCGTCGTACCGGTCTTGCCCTGCAGGTCGCTGCGGCCGAGCGCGTTGGTGCCCGCGCCCGTGCCGGCCGTCGCGACCGTGTGCAGCAGGCTGTTCATCACGTAGGCATTGCGGCCTTCGATCGTGCGCGGCGCGGTGCCGCCAGCGATCACCGGCTGCGACTTCTGCAGCGGCTGGCCGTGCGCGTCGTCGACTTCGGCGATCAGGTACGGGTCGACCTTGTAGCCGCCGTTCGCGAACACCGCATAGCCGGTCGCGAGCTGCAGCGGCGTCACGAGGCCAGCGCCGAGCGCCATCGGCAGGTACGGCGGCGTCTTCGCCGGATCGAAGCCGAAGCGCTGCGTCACGTACTGCTGCGCGTACTGCGTGCCGATCGACGCGAGGATCCGGATCGACACGAGGTTCTTCGAACGCTGCAGGCCGGTACGCATCGACATCGGGCCGTCAGGCTGGTCGTCGTCCTTCGGCTCCCACGCGGTCCCGCCCGGCACGCTCGGCGGGAAGTACAACGGCGCATCGTTGATGATCGACGCCGGCCCGAGCCCCTTGTCGAGCGACGCCGAATAGATGAACGGCTTGAACGACGAGCCCGGCTGGCGCCACGCCTGCGTCACGTGGTTGAACTTGCTCTTGTTGAAGTCGAAGCCGCCGACGAGCGAGCGGATCGCGCCGTCCTGCGGCGCGATCGCGACGAGCGCGCCTTCGACCTGCGGCAGCTGCACGACCTGCCAACCCGCCTTGCCGTCCCTCAGCACTCGCACGATCGAGCCGGGCTTGATGCGCAGCGTCGCATTTGCGCGCGGGCTCAGCGCGGCCGCCACGAAGCGCAGCCCGGCCGGGCCGATCGTCGTCGTCGCGCCGCCGACGAATTGCACCTCGACCGCATTCGGCGACGCCGCCAGCACCACCGCCGACTGCAGGTCGCCGTTGTCCGGGTGATCGGCGAGCGCGTCGTCGATCGCCTCGTCGCGATCGTCGCCGGCCGCCGGCAGGTTGATCGAACCTTCCGGCCCGCGATAGCCGTGGCGGCGCTCGTAATCGAGAATGCCGCGGCGCACGGCCTGGTACGCCGCTTCCTGGTCGGTCGAGTTGATCGTCGTCGTGACGGTCAGCCCGCGCGTATAGGTTTCGTCCTTGTACTGCTGGTACATCATCTGCCGCACCATTTCGGCGACGTATTCGCCGTGCACCGCGTACTGGTTGCCCGGCGTGCGCACGTGGATCTCTTCCTTCACCGCCTGGTCGTACTGCGGCTGCGTGATGTAGCCGATCTCGAGCATGCGCTTCAGGATGTACTCCTGACGCACCTTCGCGCGCTTCGGATTGACGACCGGGTTGTACGCGGACGGCGCCTTCGGCAGCCCCGCGAGCATCGCCGCTTCCGCGAGCGTGATGTCCTTCAGGTCCTTGCCGAAATACACGCGCGCGGCCGCGGCAAAACCGTACGAGCGCTGGCCCAGGTAGATCTGGTTCATGTACAGCTCGAGGATCTGGTCCTTCGTCAGCGCCTTCTCGATCTTGTACGCGAGCAGCATCTCGTAGATCTTGCGCGTGTAGGTCTTCTCGCTCGACAGGAAGAAGTTGCGCGCGACCTGCATCGTGATCGTGCTCGCGCCCTGGCGCGCGCCGCCGTGCATCAGGTCGGCCACGCCCGCGCGCAGGATGCCGAGGAAGTCGACGCCGCCGTGTTCGTAGAAGCGGTAGTCCTCGATCGCGAGCACCGCCTTCTTCATCACGTCGGGAATCTCCTGGAAGCGCACGAGGCTGCGGCGCTCCTCGCCGAACTCGCCGATCAGCACGTGATCGGCGGTGAACACGCGCAGCGGCACCTTCGGCTGGTAATTGGTCAGCGCATCGAGCGACGGCAGTTGCGGCGCCATCACGACGAGTGCGTAGCCGACGATCAGCGCACCGACGATTGCAAGCGTCGCGAACAGGCCAATGAACCACAGCGCGACGCGCGAGCCGAACGAGCGGCGACCGCCGCCCCCGCTGCGCTGCGCGCGACGGTCGTCGCCGCGGTCGTCGTCATCGGGGTAATAGGCCCCCGACGGCGAACGGCGCAACGTGTAGTGAGGTTCGTTCCGGTCGGAAGGAGAAGACGGTCGTTTGATAATTGGCATGTCGGAATGGCGGGCGGCGTGGCGCCCTCGGACGCATGCGGAAATGCAAGCGGATGAATCAGAGTGGGTGCATCGTGGCAACTGTCACGTCGACAGACCCCGCCGCGCGGCGATCCGTTCCCGCGACGTGACAGCGCATTTTAATGAAATCGACCGATTGACTTCGCGATTTTTTGTAAAAATTCCCGCACGGCCGCGAATTGCGGAACGTATTGGCGGCATGCTCCGCCTATGATGGACACGCAGCCCCGCGCATGCCGCAGCGTTTCTTTCAAACACGAAAGGTCCGAATGCTGCACACGCGCGCCGCTTGAACTCCGGCGCTTAAGCCGTATTTAAGGGGCCGGCGGTGTAATATCCGCCAGCTCACGCGGGTCGGAACCGATTCGCGACGGGCACTGCCGCGCTCACGCGGCACCTTTCAATCACGGAGGATTTCATGTCGCTTTTCGACTCTGTTTCGCGCACGATCAAAGGCCTGCTGAACGATGCGGCCGACTCGGTACAGGATCCGTCGCGCGACGCACGGCAGATCGTGCGGGAGCTCGACGACAGCATCGGCCGTGCCGAGAATTCGCTGATCGAGATCGAGGCACAAGTCGCGACCCAGCGCAGCAAGCGCGATGCGGCCGACGACAAGGTGAAGAAGTACGAGGACGGCGCGAAGCGCGCGCTGCAGGCAGGCGACGAAGCGCTCGCACGCGAGGCGCTCGCCGCGCAGTCGAACGCGGAAGCCGAGCGCGATGCGCTCGCGGCCGAGCTGACGACGCTCGAGCCGTCGGTCGACAAGCTGAAGGGGCAGATCGCCGACATGCGTCAGCGCCGCAACGACCTGAACGCACGCTCGAACATCCTGCAGGCCAAGCAGGAAATCGCGCAGGCGAAGGACGTCGCAGCGAGCGCGCTGGGCGGCATCGGCGGCAAGAACCTGTCGGAGGACTTCCAGAAGCTCGAGGACAAGGTCGCGCTGCAGAATGCACGCTCGGACGCCCGCCTGAATTCGGCCGACACGTCGAGCGGCAAGGCGCTCGACGACAAGCTCGCCGCGCTGAACAAGGGCCCGTCGGTCGAGGACCGCCTCGCCGCGCTGAAGAAGCAGCTCGACACACCCGCGCAGTAACGGCAACCGCGCCGCGGCCCGCCGGGCCCGCGGCGCGCACCGATCGTCAGGAGACGGGCGCTTGCGCCCGGTTCGACCATGAAGAAATCTCTCGCCGCACTCGGCTTCTCGCTGATGCTGCTGTCCTCCGCCGCATTTGCGGTCCCGTCGCTGCAGCAAGTCGAGCAGTCGATCGCACAGCGTGACTGGCAGCGCGCCGACACGCAGCTGTCGCAAGTCATCGACGCCCATCCGAACAACGCGCATGCGCACTACCTGTACGCACAGGTGCTGGACCGCGAAGGCCGCGCGTCCGACGCGCTCGCGCAACTGCAGCAGGCGAAGTCGCTCGATCCGCAGCTGCGCTTCACCGACGCGTCGCATTTCGCGCAAACCGAATCGCGCATTCGCGCGGACGCCGCGCGCGTCAGCGGCACCGCACCGTCGGCCACGCAGAGCGGTTCGCTGCAGTCGTCGCTCGCCCCCGCCGCGCCGATCGCGAAACACGGTCCGTCGACCGGCATGTGGATCGGCCTCGGGTTGATCGTCGCAATCATCGCGCTGGTGCTGCGCTGGACGTTGCGCCGCGCACGCTCGGCCGACGACAGCCGCGCCGGCGACGAACGCCGCACGCAGCTGAAGCGCGCAACCGACGTGCTGAACGACATCCGTCCGCTGAAACTCGACGCGAAGCTGTCGACGGCGCCGGGCGCCGCAGCGCTCACCGGCGAACTCGAAGGCATCGAGACCGATGCACGCGCGCTCGTCGAAGCGCTGTCGAACGGCAAGAACCCGGTGCCGCCGTATCGCATCGACGAACTCGAACAGCGGCACGCGAGCGTGAAGGCACGCGTCGAAGGCCGCCCCGATCCGAGCGCGCAACCCGCGGTGCCGGCCAACGGCGGCGGCTCCGTGTATGCACAGGAAGCCGATCGTGTGACCGGCATGCAAGGCCAGCCGTATCAGCAGCCACCGTACCCGCAACAGCCGTATCCGCCGCAACCGTATCCGCAACAGCAGCCGCCCGTCGTGGTCCAGCAAGGCGGCGGTTTCGGCAGCGGAATGGGCGGGCTGTTGACCGGCGTGCTGCTCGGTGAAGCGATGTCCGGCGGCCGCGAACGCGTGGTCGAACGCGACGTGATCGTCGACGACCAGCGCCGACGCCAGGAGAACAACGATCCGGGCTTCGACTTCGGCCGCGGCGACAATGCGAACTGGAGCGACGGCAACGGCAACAGCGGCGGCGTCGATCTCGGCAGCAACGACGACGGGTGGACCGACGACAACACCTGAGCATTGCACACGCGGGCGTCGGCGCATCGCACCGCGCCCGCCCCCAACACCGCGCTTCCTTTCATTTCCACTCGCACCGGCTCCCTGATTTGTTAATCATTTCAAGATGGGCTACCGGCAATGGGGTACGTTCGCTATCATGCGGCCATCGGCGTGCCTCCGATCCCCATCCGACCCATCAGACGCTTCGCAGCCCTGCGCGTCGCGGCACGCCTCCCCTCGCCCAACCAGGAGAAAGCCGCTCATGAGCATAATCAAGGAATTCAAGGAGTTCGCCGTCAAAGGCAACGTGATGGATCTCGCCGTCGGCGTGATCATCGGCGGCGCATTCTCCAAGATCGTCGACTCGGTCGTGAAAGACCTCATCATGCCGGTCATCGGTGTGCTGACGGGCGGTCTGGATTTCTCGAACAAGTTCGTTCTGCTCGGCACCATCCCCCCGTCGTTCAAGGGTAATCCCGATTCGTTCAAGGACCTGCAGGCCGCGGGCGTGGCCGCATTCGGCTACGGCTCGTTCATCACCGTGGCGATCAACTTCGTGATCCTCGCGTTCATCATCTTTCTGATGGTGAAATTCATCAACAAGCTGCGCAAGCCGGAAGAAGCCGCGCCGGCCGCGACGCCGGAAGACATCGTGCTGCTGCGCGAGATCCGCGATTCGCTCAAGCAACGCTGAGCGCCGCGCCACACAGCATCTGCCGGGCCCGCCAAGTGCGGGCTTTTTTCATGGGCGCGCGCCGCGCACCGCCGCGCGCGGCTTATCTCACTTTTTTGTGACGCGCGAATGCACGCGCGGGGAAAGCAGGTCTATGATGGAGACTAAACGACAGTACGGGCGCCAAGACGCTGGCTGTGTCGATCATCGTGGCATGCGGGTCGACGGGAGACATTGATCGTCGTACCGCACGAGTGCAGCATTTTCGTGTGCTATAAAGGATCGACATGCGGCGTACATAGCCGGGAGTGGGTCGCATGAAAGTGCCGCATTTCTTGCAATTGTTTTTGAGGCGAGTGTTTATGTCCTTCCCGAAAAAACGTCGACGTGCGCAACAGGATGGCCAGGAGTCCTTCCTCGCGGTATTGCGCCATTCGAAACCGTTTGCTCAGCTCGACACAAAGATTGCCCGCGCCCGTGCGCAGGACGAACCCGTCCTCTATGCGCATGTGCTGCCCGGCCTCGACGTGCTCCTGTGCAGCGTGCGCGGCGCACAGCCGCCCTATCCGGCCATCGCCGAACTGCGCAAGCGCTGCATCGAATCGATCGCCAATGCACTCGAACAGCCGCTCGACGGCCTCGAGAACGGTGGGTACTGGTACGAGGCGAACGGCTTCGGCTTCCTCGTGTTCGCGAGCCGCGCCCGTGCGCGCATCCTGCCCGAATTTGGTGCAGGCACGAAGGCGAGCCTGCGCGGCGGGCTCGGACGCCAGAACGCCGGCGACACGACCCCGCGCTCCCTCGGCTGAACCCAACCCGACACGATGGGCCGCCTCCGGGCGGCCCATCGGTCATTCAGGCTTCCCGCTTCACCGGCGCCGCGCGATCACTGTGCCGTCCCGCGCCCGTTGCCGGGCCGGACGATGTCGATGAACGCGGCGAAATCGGCACCGGCGAGCCCCTGCGCGGCGCCCAGCCGCAGCACCTGCTGCACCGTGGCCGATACGGGCATCACCGCGCCCGTGTCGCGCGCGGCGTCGGCGATCGCATCGACATCCTTCTGGAACGTGCTGAGCGCGCCGATCGGCGGATGGCCGCCCCGCGCGTGCCCGCCTGACGTCATGCGCGGCACGAAGGTCTGCAGCAGCACCGAATCGGCCCATCCGCCGGCCAGCGCGTCGGCCAGACGCGCGGCGTCGATGCCGCTCGCCTGTGCCAGGCCGACGGCCTCCGCGATCGCGGTCACCGTCGCGGTAACGATCGCCTGGTTGCACAGCTTCGCGGTCTGGCCCGCACCTGCGTCGCCCATGTGCGTGATGCGCGATGCATAGGTGCCGATCAGAGGACGCACCGCATCGAGGTCGGCCGCGCCGCCGCCCGCCATCACCGCGAGCGTGCCGGCCTGCGCGCCGGGCACGCCGCCCGACACCGGCGCGTCGACCCAGCCGACGCCGAGCGCGGCCGCGCGCGCCGCGTAGTCGCGCGTCGCGGCAGGCGGGATGCTCGAATGATCGACGATGCGCTTCAAGCGGCGTGCCTTCGCATCGCCGGCAAGGAGCCCGTGCTCGCCGAACGCGACGTCACCGACCGCGCGACCGTCGAGCACGCATACGAACACCGTATCGACGCGCTCGGCCAGGTCGCGCGGCGTGTCAACCACCTGCGCGCCATCCTTTTCAAGCGTCTCGGCCTTGCCGCGCGTCCGGTTCCAAACGCTGACCCGGTGGCCCGCCGCCAGCAAATGCCGAATCATCGGCGCGCCCATCAGTCCCGGTCCGCAAAATCCGACTTCCACGATGTTCCTCGTCTCCAATTGGGGTTGCACTTGCCGCCCATCATACCTATCACTCAAGAAGCCGGACACGCGCGGCGCCGCTTCGGGCCCGCCGCTTGCATCGGCCGCACACACCGATATCCCAGGGAGCGCATCATGAGCGACCACGTCTACAAGCTGATCGAACTGACCGGTTCGTCGCGGCAATCGTGCGACGACGCCATCCGCAACGCGATCTCGAAAGCCGGCAAGACGCTGCACAACCTGCACTGGTTCCAGGTGACCGAAACGCGCGGCCACATCGAAGGCGACCAGGTCATCCACTGGCAGGTCACGCTGAAAGTCGGCATGCGCATCGACGACTGACGCGCCGCGCGCGTCACGCGCGGTGCCCCGGCCACCGGATGCGTGCAATGCGCATCCGCGCGGCACCGCGCACGCGTGCCTTCCGCCCCGTCCGGCCCCCTTGCCGAGGCCCGGCCGGCGGGCGTCTGCGGGTATCCATCTCTTGACGCTGGCTTTGGTTCATATTAAAAACCATATATCCCCCCGCCCCTTCGATCAGCCTGGACATATAAACCGGAGATATCATGAGTCAGCAACGCGAGGCGATCGACACGTACCTCTTGCGCGTCTTGCACACCTTGTTGATGGAGCGCAGCGTCACGCGCGCGGCCGTCAAACTGAACCAGTCGCAACCGGCGATCAGCGCCGCGCTGCGGCGCCTGCGCGACATCACCGGCGACCCGCTGCTCGTGCGCGGCAAGTCCGGCATGGTCCCGACCGAATACGGGCTGCGCCTGCTCGAACCGGTGCAGAACGCACTGCGCGAAATCGAGCGCATCAAGTTCCAGCAGCACAGCTTCGACCCGGCCACGTCGATCCGCTGCTACCGGATCGGCTGTCCCGACTACCTGAACGTGCTGTTCGTGCCGACCGTCGTCGAACGCTTCCGCCTGGCCGCGCCGAATGCGACGCTCGAGTTTCACTCGCTCGGGCCCGCATTCGACTACGAGCTCGCGCTGGAAGACGGCAAGCTCGACATCGTCGTCGGCAACTGGCCCGAGCCGCCAGAACAACTGCACCTGTCGAACCTGTTCGTCGACGAAATCGTCTGCCTGATGAGCAACACGCACCCGTTCGCGAAGCGCGGCGGGCTCACGCTCGACCAGTACCTGAACGCGCCGCATCTCGCGCCGACGCCGTACTCGGTCGGCCAGCGCGGCGCGATCGACGTGCATCTCGCGCGCGAGCGGCTCAAGCGTCACGTGGTCGTCACGCTGCCGTACTTCAACCTCGCACCATACGTGCTGGTGAAGTCCGACCTGATCTTCACGACGACGCGCCTGTTCGCCGATCATTACGCGAAGTTCCTGCCGCTGTCGGTCGTGCCGGCGCCGCTCGACTTCCCGCCGATGCAGTACTACCAGCTGTGGCACGAACGCTGCCACTACTCCGACGAAGTGCGCTGGCTGCGCAGCCTCGTCGCCGAAGCCACCCGCACGCTGATCGAGGCGTAATCGCATACGGCGCGCACCGCGCGCGCCGGTCACGCCGTTGCGCGTGGCTGCGGCGCGTTGCGCGGCGGGGATGGCCGCAACGGCCACGCAACCGATCCGCAACGCGCTGCGCGACCTCCCCTCCGACGCTTCAGCGCGACGCCTCCACGAGCGCGTGCGCCAGCGCGTTGTGACGCTCGATCACCAGCGGCAGGTCGAGCGTCGCGAGCCGCCCTTCCCGCACCACCACCTTCCCGTTCACCACCGTGTACGCCGCCTGCGACGGCGCGCAGAACACGAGCGCCGCGACCGGATCGTGCAGCGCGCCCGCGAACAGCGGCTGGCGCAGGTCGAACGCGGCGAAGTCCGCGGCCATGCCGGGCTTCAGCGCGCCGATGTCGTCGCGGTTCAGCACCTTCGCGCCGCCCAGCGTCGCGATCTCGAGCGCCTCGCGCGCGGTCATCGCATCGGGCCCGAAACCGACCCGCTGCAGCAGCAGCGCCTGCCGCACTTCCGCGACCATCTGCGCGCCGTCGTTCGATGCCGAACCGTCGACTCCGAGGCCGACCGGCACGCCCGCGAGACGCATCTTCTTCACCGGCGCGATGCCCGACGCGAGCCGCATGTTCGAACACGGACAGTGTGCGACGCCGGTGCCGGTGCGCGCGAACAGGCCGATGCCCGCGTCGTCGAGTTGCACGCAGTGCGCGTGCCACACGTCGTGGCCGACCCAGCCGAGATCCTCCGCGTATTCGGCAGGCGTCATCCCGAACTTCTCGCGGCTGTATGCGATGTCGTTGACGTTCTCGGCCAGGTGCGTGTGAAGCGACACACCGTAGTCGCGCGCCAGCACGGCCGCGTCGCGCATCAAGCCGCGACTCACCGAGAACGGCGAGCACGGCGCGACCACCACCCGCAGCATCGCGTAGCGGCCTTCGTCGTGATAGGTCTCGATCAGGCGTTGCGCGTCGCGCAGGATGTCGGGCTCGCGCTCGACGACCGAATCGGGCGGCAGCCCGCCGTCGCGCTGGCCGACGCTCATCGCGCCGCGGCTCGCGTGAAAGCGCATGCCGATCCGCCGCGCGGCGCCGATGCTGTCGTCGAGCCGGCTGCCGTTCGGGTAGATGTACAGATGGTCGCTCGACGTCGTGCAGCCCGACTGCAGCAGCTCGGCCATCGCGGTCAGCGTCGACACCTCGATCATCTCGGGCGTCAGGTGCGCCCAGATCCGGTACAGGTTCGTGAGCCAGCCGAACAGTTCGGCGTTCTGCGCGGCCGGCACCGCGCGCGTGAGGCTCTGGTACATGTGGTGGTGCGTGTTCACGAGCCCCGGGATCACGAGATGGCCGCGCAGGTCGAGCACCTCGTCCGCGGTATCGGGCAGCTCGGCGCTCGGGCCGACCGCGACGATCCGGTTGTCTTCGATATAGAGCCCCGCGTCGCGCAGTTCGCGGCGCGTATCGTCCATGGTCACGAGCACGTCGGCGTGCTTGACCAGCAGAGTCGTCGGGCGGGGTGAGGATGGGTGCCGCGCGCGTGCGCCGGCGTGCTGCTCGAGGTTCATGCGTTCTCCGCGTCGTTCTGCCCCCGGGAGCCGCTCCCGGAGACGCTCACAAAGCCGTTCGAACGCTGATTCGCGGCACGCCCCGGTGCCTGCGTCCGTTCGAACGCGCTGGCCCGGTTACCCGGCGTGAATGCCGTCTTCGGGGTACGCGCGGGCCCGAAGGCCGACGCGCACGGCGGCAGCATCGCCCAAGCGCGCGCGACGCACAATGCGCGATCCGGAATACCGCGCTTCACGGATTCGATATGGTACGCCGCACGCAGCCGCCGGGCGCGGGAATCCCGGGCCGCGGCCGCTCCCGGCATGCCGTCGACAGCGGTTCATGCGCGGCGCATTATCTTTGATATCGCGCCCGTATTTGCGCGGGGAACCTTTTTACAATGCCTGCACGGCGCTCGCTTCAATCTCGCCGACGGGTATGTAGCCACGTGACGTGGAGCCTCGATCCGCCGCACAGTCAATGGATCGAGTCGCCGCCGAACCTCGCATTCACACAAGGACAATTGCGAATGGGAAAGCTCACTACCCACGTACTCGATACGGCACACGGTCGTCCCGGCGCTGCCATCAAGGTGGACCTCTACGCGCTGGACGGCGAATCGCGCCGCGCGATCAAGACCGTGCTGACCAATAGCGACGGCCGTTGCGACGAACCCCTGCTCGAAGGCGCCGCGCTCGCCGCCGGCGAATACGAACTCGTATTCCATGCCGGCGACTACTTCGCGTCGCTCGGCGTGAAGGTGCCCGAACCCCGCTTCGTCGACCGCGTCGTACTGCGCTTCGGCATCGCCGACACCGCATCGCACTACCACGTGCCGCTGCTCGTGTCGCCGTGGTCGTACAGCACCTATCGCGGCAGCTGACACACGCATCGGCGCCTGCATCAAAGACAACGATCTGAGTCTGGAGGAGTTTCATGGAAGGCTTCATCACCGACTGGCTGAACCTCGCGCTGCGATGGCTGCACGTCATCGTCGCCATTGCGTGGATCGGCGAGTCCTTCTATTTCGTCGCGCTCGACAACAGCCTGAAACCGCCCACCGACGCGAACCAGCGCAAGCGCGGCGTGTTCGGCGAACTGTGGCACGTCCACGGCGGCGGTTTCTACAACATGCAGAAGTACACGGTCGCCCCGCCGGAAATGCCGGATGACCTGCACTGGTCGAAATGGCCGTCGTACACGACCTGGCTGTCGGGCTTCTCGCTGTTCTTCGTGCTGTACCTGCTCGCACCGAACACATACTTGATCGACAGGAGCGTGCTCGACATGGGCCCGGTCGTCGCCGTCGCGTCCGCGCTCGGCTTCCTCGCGGCCGGCTGGATCGTCTACGACTCGCTGTGCCGCATCCTCGGCACCAACGATCGCGTGCTGGGCATCTGCGTCGGCCTCTACGTCGTCGTCGCCGCGTACCTCGCCTGCCACATCTTCTCGGGCCGTGCGGCATATCTGATCGTCGGCGCGATGCTCGCGACGATCATGTCGGCGAACGTGTTCTTCGTGATCATCCCCGGCCAGCGCAAGATGGTCGACAAGATGCTCAAGGGCGAAGAGCCGAACCCGATCTATGGCAAGCGCGGCAAGCAGCGCTCGGTGCACAACACCTACTTCACGCTGCCGGTCGTGTTCGCAATGCTGTCGAACCACTATGCGATGACGTACACGAACAAGTTCAACTGGGTCGTGCTCGTGCTGATCATGCTGGCCGGCGCGCTGATTCGCCAGTTCTTCGTGATGCGTCACCGCGGCAAACAGCTGTGGTACCTGCCGATCGGCGGCGTCGCGCTGCTGTCGGGCGCGCTGGTGTGGACGATGCCGAAGCCGGTCGCACCGGAAGCGCAGGCAGCGAACGCACCGAAGATCGTGATCAACGACATCATGCCGGTCCTGCAGCAGCGCTGCGTCGAGTGCCACTCGGCAAAGCCGACGCTGATGGGCAGCGCGCCCGCCGGTGTGATGTTCGACACGCCGGACGAAGTGTCGAAGAACGCGCAGCGCATCTACGAACAGGCCGTGCGCCTGAAGGCGATGCCGATCGGCAACGTCACGCACATGACCGACGACGAGCGCGTGAAGCTCGCCGCCTGGTTCGAGGGTGGCGCGGCCAAGTAAGCCGCCATGCGCCGGCGGTTGGTTGCCGGCACAATCCTCTCCGTTCGCGGGCCCGGAAACGGGCCCGTTTTTTTGCCTGTCCGGAACGCGTCCCCCGCTAGCCGCGCAGCGCGCCGCGCTGCAGTGCGACGAGCGCATCGAGCGCGCGCGGGCCGTCGTCGAACGGCACGAAGATGTGATCGTGGTACACGGCGGCCATCACGTTGCAGCTGATGCCGGCCTCACCCAATGCCCGCGCAAACGCGGCCGTCAGGCCGACCGCCGCGAGATCCGAATGCACCGTCAGCGTGATCCACGCGGCGCGGAACAGCACGGGCCAGCCGCGACGCGCGGCCGTCGCCTCGTCGACCACGACTGTCACGCCTTCCGCTTCGCGGAACGTCGCGATCGTTTCGGATAACGATATGTCTGCATCAGCCGGCAGTGCGACGAATGCGAACGCACCCGGATGCAGTTCGGGCCGCATCGTCCGCAGCAGGACCGCAAGGTCGTTTTCAGGTTGGCTCATCGGGGTACGGGCCCGGAAGCGGGCATCGGGAGGTGGCGATGCGGGCACGATAGCACGCAGCCGACCTCCTCGACATGCCGACAACGTCACGCCCGTCGCGGCGCGACCTCGTCTGCGACGATCGCCGTGAAGCGTACATAAAAAAACCCGCGCAAATCGCGCGGGTTTCTTCTCCATGCAACGAACGACATGCCGCTCAGGCCGTCAGTGCATCCAGTGCGTCGTCGGTGAGCCACAACGATTCCCGAAGGTTCTGCTCGTTCAGGTTCAGGCCGTCACCGCCGCGATCGACGACGATGAAGTCGCTGACGCCGCCCAGCGCGATCAGCGGGTGATGCCACACGCCCTTCGCGTAGTTGACGCCCTGCCACCCGCTCGTCACGAACGCGCGGATCTTCGACGGATCGAGCTCACCCGCCGGCGCGACGACGACGAGATACGGCTGGTCGTTCAGCGGCACGAACGCCTGGCTGCCGAGCGGATGGCGCTCGAGCATCTTCACCTCGAACGGCAGCGTGCGCGGCTGGCCGCGGAACAGGTTGACGAGCGTGCGGCCGTCTTCGTCCGTCACGTCGACTTTGGCGAGATCGTGAAAGCGGATCGTCGTGCCGAGATTGATCGGAATCTGCTTCGCGCCTTCCGTTTCGATCACGTCGCCGAACGGCGCGAACGCTTCCCGGGTCAGCGGTTCGATTGCAAGCGTCTTCATTGGTCGAGCGTCCCCCACAAACGCAGGCGCGATACACCGCCGTCCGGAATGATGTTCAGGCGCACGTGGGTCACGGGGCCCAACGATGCGATTTCGTGTTCGAAATAGTGCTGCTTGTCCATCTGCAGCTTCTGTTCGCCGAGCAGCGCCGGCCAGAACATCGACTGCGTGATCAGCGAGCTGTCGGTGCCGCCCGACACGTACGCGGCCTGGATCGAGCAGCGGTCCGGGTAGTTGCCCTTGAAGAACGCGGTATCGACTTCGATCTTGCGGATCACGCCCGGCTGCGCGAGCGCGATGATCGCCCAGTCGTTGCCCGGTTCGCGGCGGCGGCGGGTTTCCCAGCCGTCGCCCATGTTCACGCCGCGGCCCGGCAGCAGCAGGTTCGACGCGACGCCGAAGTGCTGGTTGTTCGCGGCCACCACGTAGCCGCCGTTTTCCATCGCCGCGAGGTCGAACTGCTCGGTCGCGCTCGCGCCGGCCCAGTCGAGCTGCGGCTGGCCGTACACGCGCAGGCGCGCGATGCCGCCGTCCGGGTAGATGTTCACGCGCAGGTGCGTGAACGCGCGGGCGTCGCTCGCCGCGACGTAGTGATGGCTGTTGCCCTGCAGCGTCGTCGACGGCACGATCTCGACCCACTCCGTCGCATGCGTCGGCGCGCCGTCGGCCACGAACGCCGCCTCGATCGACGCGGCCGGCGGGAAGTTGCCGGTGAAGTGGCTCGTATCGATGTCGAAGCCCTTGATCACGCCCGGCCGCGCGAGCCTGACGATGCACCAGTCGTAGCCTGTCGTGCGCTTGCGGCGCGTCTCCCAGCCGTCCATCCACTTGCCGTGGTCGTCGTACTTGCCGGGAATGAACACCGCCGGCTCGGGGTTCAGCATCCGGTCCTTCGGCGCGAAGAAGTCGTCGCTGGCCTCGAGCGCCTGCGCGCCGAGACGCGGGTCGGCGAGGTTCACGTAGCGCCGCGTGAAATCGGGTGCGTCGGGATCGAGAAGCGGAACAGCCATGATGTTTCCTTGTTTCAGTGATGCGGTCAGGCCGCTGCGACGCAGCAGGCCGTGTTGCGGTGTCAGGCGTCGATCAGGTCGTCGAGGCGGAAGCGTGCGATCCGGTAGATCTGGTCGAGGCTCGTGCGCAGTTCCTCGGTGCGCGAATGATTCACGCGCGACTCGAAGTTCGCGATGATGCCGTGCCGGTCATAGCCGCGCACCGCGAGGATGAACGGAAAACCGAACTTCTCGCGATACGTGCGGTTCAGCGTCAGCAGCTTGTCGAACTCTTCCTGCGTGCACTGGTCGAGACCCGCGCCGCTCTGCTCGCGAGTCGACTCGGCCGTCAGCTCGCCGCGCACGGCGGCCTTGCCGGCCAGCTCCGGGTGAGCGTTGACCAGTGCGAGCTGACGCACTTCGCCGGCCGCTTCCACCGCGCCCGACATCGTCTTGTGCAGCGCGTCGATGCTCGCGAACGGCCGCGCGCCCGCGGCGACCTCGGCCACCCACGGCGAATGTTCGAAGATCCCCGACAGCGCCGCGACGAATGCGCTCGGCGCCATCGTGTTCAGTTGATCCAACGTGTAACGCATCGCCTTCATGCTTTCCCTTCGTTTCGATGATTGGGCTGATACGGATGATGTTCACGCCAATGACGCGCGATATCGACACGGCGCGTCACCCATACGCGATCGTGCTTCTCGATGTGATCGAGGAAACGCTGCAGCCCGCGGAAACGTCCAGGACGACCGAGCAGTCGGCAGTGCATGCCGATCGACAGCATCTTCGGCGCCTCGTCGCCCTCCGCGTACAGCACGTCGAACGCGTCGCGCAGGTAGTCGAAGAAGTGATCGCCGGTGTTGAAGCCCTGCGGCGTCGCGAAGCGCATGTCGTTCGTATCGAGCGTGTACGGGACGATCAGCTGCGGCGACGTGCTGCCGCCCGACACTGCGACGTCCATCCAGAACGGCAGGTCGTCGCCGTAGTTGTCGGAGTCGTACAGGAAGCCGCCGTATTCCGCGACGAGACGGTGCGTGTTCGGGCTGTCGCGGCCGGTGTACCAGCCGAGCGGACGCTCGCCCGTCACGCGCTCGATCGCTGCCATCCCGAGGCGCATGTGCTCGGCCTCGAGCTCGGGCGTCATGCTCTGGTAGTGGATCCAGCGCCAGCCGTGGCACGCGATCTCATGGCCGAGCTCGACGAAGGCGCGCGCGAGTTCAGGATGGCGCTCGATCGCCATGCCGACGCCGAACACCGTCAGCGGCAGCCCGCGCTTCTCGAATTCACGCAGGATGCGCCACACGCCGGCACGCGAACCGTACTCGTAGATCGACTCCATGCTCATGTGGCGGTCCGGATAGGCGGCCGCGCCGACGATTTCGGACAGGAACTGCTCGGAACCCGGATCACCGTGCAGCACGCAATTCTCGCCGCCCTCCTCGTAGTTCAGGACGAATTGCACGGCGACGCGGGCACGCCCGGGCCAGTTCGCCTGCACGGGATGGCGGCCGTAGCCGATCAGGTCGCGAGGATAGTTGGGATCGAGTGACATGGGTTCGAAGTGCGGCGAAAGCCCGCTGAAATAATGGGTTCACATCGACCCGCGCGGGTGCCGGAGGCCGGCGGCACGGGCCGATGCGATGACGACCCAGTGTAGCGAAAACGTTCATACGCGCCCATACAGCGGCGCAGATAGTGCAGGTCAGACGGCGTGTATGTGCGGTTGCGGCAAATTCGGGACAGGTTCCCGCGGGGCGGTCACGCTTTGCGCCGTGGCGGCGGCCGGCGCGGCCGCCGACGCGTCCTCCGGCGGGCTGAAACGCGCGAATTCGCCGTCATAGCGTTTCGGCAGCGGCAGCGCATAATCGCCGCGCTTCGCGGTCGCGAGGCGCAGCGCGACGAGCGCCTCGGCCCACTTGACGGCCGCCGTGACGCCTTCCACCACCGGCGCGCCGATCTGCTGCTCGATCTCGTGCGCGAATTCGGCCATCCCGGCACAGCCGAGCACGATCGCGTCGGCGCCGTCCTCGTCGAGCGCGCGCCGGCATTCGTCGACGATGATCCGCCGCGCGGCCGAACCGGGCCGGTCGAGCTCGAGCACCGCGACATCGGTCGCGCGCACGTTGCGGCAGAACCGCTTCATCCCGTAGCGCTCGGCGAGATGCCAGGCCATTCCGCAGGTGCGCGCAAGCGTCGTGACGACCGAGAAGCCCGGCGCGAGCACGCTCGCCGCGTGCATCGCCGCCTCGGCGATCCCGATCACCGGCCCGCGCGCGACCTCGCGCGCCGCATACAGGCCGGGGTCGCCGAAGCACGCGATCACGTACGCGTCGCAGCCGTCGCGCTCGCCCTGCGCGATCTCGGCGAGAAGCCCGGGCGTCGCGAGTGCTTCATCGTAATAGCCCTCGATCGACGGCGGCCCCATCGGCGGGCTCACCGCGACGATCTCGGTGCCCGACGCCGCGACTTCGCGCGCGCAGCGGCCCATCGCGTCGGTCATCCGCTGCGTCGTGTTCGGATTGATCAGCTTGATCTTCATCGCACGTTCCTCAGGCCTTCGCGCTCACGAGCAGCCGATAGAACACGAAGCCGAGCCCCGCGCCGATGAACCACGAGAAGTTCGCGGCGGCCTGCCAGCCCGGCACCATCACGCAGATGACGGCGATCACCGCGGCCGGCAGCAGCGCGGCGAGTGCGCGGCGGTTCACGCCGCCCGTGTACCAGTAGGTGCCGCGCTCCGACATCGTGTACAGGTCGTCGCGCACGAGCCGGCCGCGCTTGACGAGGTAGAAGTCGGCGATCAGCACGCCGTACAGCGGGCCGATGAACGCGCCGAGCACGTCGAGCGTGTAGTGGATCACGGCCGGGTTGTTGAACAGGTTCCACGGCGTGATGAAGATCGACGCGACGGCCGCGAGCATCCCGCCCGCACGCCAGCTGATCAGCCGCGGCGCGACGTTCGAGAAGTCGAACGCGGGCGACACGAAGTTCGCGACGATGTTGATGCCGATCGTCGCGATCGTGAAGGTCAGCGCGCCGAGGATCACCGCGGTCGGATGATCGATGCGGCCGACCGTCTCGACGGGATCGGTGATCAGTTCGCCGAACACCGGCAGCGTCGCGGCGGTGGTGATCACCGTGACGAGCGAGAACGCGAGGAAGTTGACCGGCAGCCCCCAGAAGTTGCCGCGCTTCACGTCGCCGAACGAGCGGCAATAGCGCGAGAAGTCGCCGAAGTTGAGCATCGGTCCGGAGAAATACGACACGACGAGCGACACGGCCGTGATCATCACCGGAATCACTTCGGCGCCGTGATACTTGACGCCACCGAGGTTGATGCCGATGTTGCGCCAGCCCGCGCGCCACACCATGTAGCCGGCGAGGATGAACATCACGACGTAGACGGCCGGGCCCGCGAAGTCGATGAACTTCTTGATCGTCTCCATCCCGTTCCAGAACACGAGCGCCTGCAGCACCCACAGCAGCATGAAGCCGGCCCAGCCGACCGCCGACAGCCCGAGGAAGCCGTAGCGATGGACGTCCGCGTACGGCAGCCATTGCGGAAGGAACTTCAGCACGACGATCACGAGCGCGCTGGACGCGAGATAGGTCTGGATGCCGTACCACGCGATCGCGATCAGCCCGCGGATCACGGCCGGCACGTTCGCGCCGAGCACGCCGAAGGTCGCGCGGCACGCGACCGGATACGGCACGCCGATCTGCTGGCTCGGCCGCGCGATCAGGTTGCACAGCCGGTTCACGATGGTGATGCCGACGATCAGCGCGATCAGCACCTGCCAGCTCGTCAGCCCGAGCGCGAACAGGCTGCCCGCGAACACGTAGCCGCCGACGCTGTGCACGTCCGACATCCAGAACGCGAAGATGTTGTACGAGCCCCACGTCTGATTCTTTAGTGGTGCCAAATCTTCGTTATACAAACGTTGACTGTAACCGTCCGGCAACGCGGGGCCGCCGCCCTCGCCGCCTTCTTCCGCCGGATACGCACTGTCGTGCGCCACACTGAACTGAGCCATGACTTCTCCTTGACGCGGCCGGACAGCCGCTCCACCGTCATCGATATCGCTCCGGGTCGTCGCCCGGAGTCGGACTGGCGGCCGGCGGCGCAAACCGCCGGCCTGCATTGCTCTCGTCGTGTGGCGCGTGGCCGGGTTCGCGTCGCCGCTCAGGCGCCGCCGAACACTTCGCGCAAATCGACCTGCCCTTGCGCGGGCCGGTCCAGCATCTTCAGTTCGACATGCTGCAGGTGGTGCGCCATCAGCGTCACCGCCCGCTTCGAATCGCCCGCTTCCAGTGCGGTCAGGATCTCGTCATGGTCGTCGCACGAGCACGGGCTGCGCCCGTGCGATTCGTACAACGCCGACATCAGCGTCGAGCGTGCGACGAGCCCGTCGAGGCACTCGCAGAGCGTCGCATTGCCCGTCAACGCCGCAAGCGCCGTATGGAATTCGCCCGACAGGCGGATCCACGCCGCGAAGTCGTGCCGCTCGAACGCCTTGCGTTCCTTGTCGATCAGCGTGGCGACGCCCCTCAGCCGCTTCGCACCCGGCCCCGTCGCGAGGCGCTCGACGACGGCCAGCTCGATGATCCGGCGCATCTCGAACACCTCGTGCACGTCCTGCAGCGTCGGACTCGCGACGAACGCACCGCGGTTCGGCTCGAGATCCACCAGCTTGTCGGCCGCGAGTTGCGAGAGCGCCTGCCGGATCGTCCCGCGCTTCACGCCGAACACGTCGCAAAGCTGCGCCTCCGTCAGCTTCGCGCCGGGCGCGAGCCGATGCTCGAGGATCGCGGTGCGGATCCGCTCGGCGATCGCTTCGGGACCGGCAGCGCCGGACGGATGGGTATCGGAGTCGTTCATGTTCTGCATCGTGTGATGGTCCTCATCCTAGGACGGACATAAAGATTGTCAACAATTCTTTTCCACGAATGCGCACAATTCACGTGCATCGCCCTGTACCAGCGCGGTGCGCGACGCGCAAAATCCAGGCACGACAAGCCACTTGCGCTTGCCCATGGCGGCTCACGGTGCATGCCCTTCCGGATATTTTGTTGACAAAAATGGTGCACGCCGCGACACCAACCCGATCAATGGCGACGAAAATTTATGACCGTTAGTTGCGCATTTACTTAAAGAAAAAGGCGGGAACCCGCCTTTCGATGGTACCTGCCCGACTCAGCCGAGATGCGGATAGTCCGACAGCGTGAGCCGGAAACCGTGCGCGTTCGCGACGAGTTGCGCCTGCGCGCCGAACGGCAGCGTCAGCAGGTCCGGCACGTGACCGAACTGCAGCCCCGTGACCACCGGAATGCCGACCACCGAGCGCACCTGGTCAATCATCGCCTGCATGTCGTAGCCATTGTCGTACTCGAACGGCCGCGCGCCCGTGAACTGCCCGAGCACGAGCGCCTGCTGGCGCGCGAGCAGCCCCGACAGGTGCAGCTGGTAGATCATCCGTTCGATCCGGAACGGCTGCTCGTTGACGTCCTCGATGAACAGGATGCCGCCCTCGATGTCGGGCATGTAAGGCGTGCCGACCAGCGACGTGAGGATCGCGAGGTTGCCGCCCCATAGCGTGCCCGTCACGTTCACCGTCTGCAATTGCGGCGCCTCGGCGATGATCGTCGTGGTCGGCTGCGACAGGGTCCGCCAGAAGTGCTGCATCGTGAAGTCGCTCGGCGTTTCCGCGCCGAAGTCGGCCGACAGCATCGGGCCGCCGAAGGTCTTGATGCGCGCCTTCGCGTACAGCGCGAGCTGGATTGCGGTGAAGTCGCTGTGGCCGACCAGCGCGATCGGCTGATCGCGCAGGCGACGCTCGAGCCCGCGATAGTCGAGCCCGTGCAGGATGCGCGCGGCGCCGTAGCCGCCGCGCACCGCGATCGCGATATCCGGCAGCGCGCGCTCCGGGTCCGCGAGGCGGTTCAGGTCGCCGGCCCGCTCGCCGTCGGTGCCGCCGAATCGCTGAAAACGGCGCTGCGTCGCGTCGATGTTCTCGATGCGATGCTGCGCGCCGCTCAGGCGCTCGAGCGCGCGATTGATCGCATCGGGGTCGTGCGGATAACCGGACGGCGCCAGCAGGCGGATGGTGTAGGACGCGGCGGGCTGGAAGGACATGGCGGAAGGTATCGGGTTCGTCAAAACTGCTTAGAGGGCCTGAACCGTTTCAGGTTCATCGAAGCGCACGGCCTGCCCCTCCCGGGGCAACTGCCGCGGCCGAGACGATCATGTCGCGCCGGATTCGGCGTCGCGGGCGAGCCGTGCTTCCCGCAGCGCGCGGCGGCGCTCAGCGAAGAACGACTTCAGCGCGGCGCCGCATTCGTCGGCGAGCACGCCACCGGCCACTTCTGTATGGTGATTGAGCTGCGGATTCGCGAATGCGTCGATCACGCTGCCGCATGCGCCTGTCTTCGGATCGGCGGCACCGTAGACGACCCGCGCGATCCGGGCGTGCATGATCGCACCCGCGCACATCAGGCACGGCTCGAGCGTCACGTACAGCTCGCAGCCGGGCATCCGGTAATTCTGCAGATGCTGCGCGGCCATGCGCAGCGCGGCCATTTCCGCGTGGGCCGACGGGTCGTGCCCGCCGATCGGATGGTTGAAGCCGCGTGCGATCACTTCGTCGCCGCGCACGAGCACCGCGCCGACCGGCACTTCGCCGGCCGCGCGCGCCTCCTCGGCCGCGGCCTGCGCGAGCCGCATGAAATGCATGTCGCGCGCCGATACCGGCGCGGCTTCAGGAACGGGAGAATCGGAAGCGGCAGCGGTTCCGTCTGCCGCGTCGTGCAGCGCGTCGGCGCTCACATCGGCCCCGCTTCGGCGGGCACGTCGTCGAGCCCGCGCTCGCACAGACGTTCCGCGATGCGCCGGCAATAGTCGCGCGGCATCACCATCGGGCCGCCGCGCAGCGATTCGAGCGCCATGTCGAGCGCGAGGATCTTCGCCTGCAGCCGGCAGCGCGCGGCACGGTCGCTGACCGCCTGCAGTTCGTCCTGCAGGTTGCGCAGCGCGCGCAGTTGCTCGACGGCCGGCGGCACGAAGCCCGCATTCTTCAGGATACGGTTGGCCACCCGCACCTCCTCGGGTACGAGCAGGTCGTCATCCAGCGCCTGCGGCGCGCCGGTACCCGGCAAATCGTCGAACTCGCCCCGCGCGGCGGCGGCGGCAATGCGTTGTTCGACCAGTGCGTCAAGCAATCTCATCAGTCAATCGGAACAAATGCGGCAGCCGAATTCTAGCAGGGTGACGTGCGTATGACAGGCCCTTCGAGGGCATGCTCGATATTGTGTTTTTAGGGGCCAAATCGGCGCGCATGCGTGCCGATCGCCGTGACTTGCCGCTGTGCTGCGCCGCAGCAGGCTCCGCGCGGAATTGGGGCGGTTTGCGCGGGCGATGTCCGGCCCTGTTTTTTTATTTTCGCCCCGGGTCGATCGGTATTCGTCGTCCCGCCGAACACGCCGTTTCGCGACTGCCGGGTCATGCGGCGAGCGGCTGCGACCGCGCCTTCGGAAACGGCCGGAACATCATCGCGACGAGGAACGCGCCGATGCCGATCGCGAACGATCCGAGGTACAGCCAGCCGTAGCTGCCCAGCGCATCGACGATCAGGCCGCCCGCGACCGGCCCCGCCGCCATCCCGAGGCTGCCGGCCATCGCGCAGCCGCCGATCACGGTGCCCATCATCCGCAGCGGGAAGTTCTCGCGTGCGAGCACCGCATAGAGCGGCATCACGCCCGCGTAGATGAAGCCGAACAGCATCGCGACCGCGTAGAACCCGTCGAGCGTGCGCACGAAGTAGTAGCCGAGCGCGCCAAGCGCCTGCGCGAGCAGCCCCGCCACCAGCATGCGTTTCGCGCCAAGGCGATCGCCCAGCAGCCCGAATGCGATGCGCCCGCCCATGCCGGCCAGCCCCTCGACGCTGTAGATCGACACCGCGGCGATCAGCGGGATCCCGCAGGTCACCGCGTAGCTGACCGTATGGAAAATCGGGCCGGAGTGCGTCGCGCAGCAGAAGAAGTTGGTCGACAGCAGCACGAGGAACTGCGGCGAACGCAGCGCGGCACCGGCCGACAGTGGCGCGGCTGCCGGCCCACCTGCATTCGCCGGTTCGGCGTGCGCTGCATCCAGCGCGGGCGCGCGCCGCACGAGCAGCGCTGCCGGAATCATCGCGACGGCCGCCAACGCGGCGATCAACAGCATCGACGTGCGCCAGCCGTGTGCCGATACGAGCCAGGCGGCGAGCGGCGACATCGTCATCGGCGCCATTCCCATGCCGGCCGACACCAGCGATACCGCGAGGCTGCGATGCGTGTCGAACCAGCCCGTCACGCAGGCCATCATCGGCGCGAACACCGCGGCCGTCGCGCTACCGACGGCCAGCCCGAAAATCAGCTGGAACGCGAGCAACGACGGCGCACGGCTCGCAAGCGCCAGGCTCGCCGCCAGCAGGACGGCGCCCGTCACGACCACCGCGCGCGTGCCGATCCGGTCCGACAGGCTGCCCCAGCCGATGCTCGCGAACGCCATCGCGATGAAACCAAGCGTCATCGCGGCGGAAATGCCGGTCATCGACCAGCCGGTGTCGCGTGCGATGGCCCGCAGGAACACGGGCAGCGAAAACATCGCGCCGATCGCGACGCAGCCCATCAGGCCGCCCGCGGCGACGATCACCCAGCGATAGCGGGAATCAGGCATCTGGCATCTCCTTGCGCTCTGTCTGTCAGGCATCGACAAGTAATCGGGCCACAACCGCGCGCGGACGCCGCCGCACGGCCCAGTCGATATCGATACGACGAACGACGTACCGGATATTCGACACGCGCGGCACGGGCGAGTGCGAATATCCGATTGTCGGCCGACTCTAGCGACCGACAAGGGACGGATCCGGACGAACCTCGGCCGCACCGCCACTCCGTTTCTCCGGGATCGGAAATAGTTGATATGGGTGCGCGAGTGCACTCACCACACTCGAGTCCTCGTGTCATGACAAGTTGTAACCAATGACCCACCCGAGGTCGTGCCGCTGTCGGCGGCCCCGCTCTACATGCAGACCGCGTGCGGCACAAAAAAAACGCCCGGCAGGTTCCCCTGCCGGGCGTTCGCATCGTCCGATGCCGTGATCCGCTACCGAGGCAAACCTCGACGTCGAATCATTCCCACTCGATCGTCGCCGGCGGCTTGCCCGAGATGTCGTACACGACGCGGTTGATCCCGCGCACCTCGTTGATGATCCGGTTCGACGCGCGGCCGAGCAGCGCGTACGGCAGATGCGCCCAGTGCGCGGTCATGAAGTCGGTGGTCTGCACCGCGCGCAGCGACGTCACGTAGTCGTACGTGCGGCCATCACCCATCACGCCGACCGACTTTACCGGCAGGAACACCGCGAACGCCTGGCTCGTCAGGTCGTACCAGCTCTTGCCGACGTCGGCCTCGCCGCACAGGCCCGCTGCCGCATCCTGCGCGGTCGCGGTCGTGTTGCGCAGTTCCTCGATGAAGATCGCATCCGCGCGACGCAGCAGGTCCGCGTATTCGCGCTTCACTTCGCCGAGAATCCGCACGCCGAGGCCCGGGCCCGGGAACGGATGGCGGTACACCATCTCCGGCGGCAGGCCGAGCGCGACGCCCAGCTCGCGCACTTCGTCCTTGAACAGGTCGCGCAGCGGCTCGAGCAGCTTCAGGCCGAGCGTTTCCGGCAGGCCGCCGACGTTGTGGTGGCTCTTGATCGTCGTCGCCTTCTTCGTCTTCGTGCCGCCCGACTCGACCACGTCCGGATAGATCGTGCCCTGTGCGAGCCACTTCGCCTTGGACAGCTTCTGCGCCTCGGCCTGGAACACCTCGACGAACTCGCGGCCGATGATCTTGCGCTTCGCTTCCGGATCGGTCACGCCGGCCAGATGGCCGAGGAACTGCTCGGATGCGTCGACGTGCACGACCTTCGCATGCAGGCGGCCCTCGAACATGTCGAGCACCATCTTGCCTTCGTTCAGGCGCAGCAGGCCGTGGTCGACGAACACGCAGGTCAGCTGGTCGCCGATCGCGCGATGGATCAGCGCGGCCGCGACGCTCGAGTCGACACCGCCCGACAGGCCGAGAATCACTTCTTCGTCACCGACCTGCTCGCGGATCTTCGCGACGGCTTCCTCGATGTGGTTTTTCATGATCCAGTCGGGCTTCGCGCCGGCAATCTGCAGCACGAAGCGTTCGATGATCTGGCGGCCCTTCACCGTGTGCGTGACTTCCGGGTGGAACTGCACCGCATAGTAGCCGCGCGCCTCGTCGGCCATGCCGGCGATCGGGCAGCTCGGCGTCGAGGCCATCAGCGCGAAGCCCGGCGGCAGCTCGGCAACCTTGTCGCCGTGGCTCATCCAGACCTTCAGCATCCCGTGGCCTTCGCTCGTCTTGAAATCCTCGATGCCGTCGAGCAGGCGCGTATGGCCATGCGCACGCATTTCCGCGTAGCCGAATTCGCGATGGTCGCTCCACTCGACCTTGCCGCCGAGCTGCACGGCCATCGTCTGCATGCCGTAGCAGATGCCGAGCACCGGCACGCCGAGATCCCACACGGCCTGCGGCGCGCGCAGCTGGTGGTCTTCGTATGTGCTTGCGTGGCTGCCCGACAGGATCACCGCTTTCGGCGCGAACTCGCGGACGAAGTCGTCGGACACGTCGTTCGGGTGAATTTCGCAGTAGACGTGCGCTTCGCGCACGCGGCGTGCGATCAGTTGGGTGACTTGCGAACCGAAGTCGAGAATCAGGATTTTGTCGTGCATGGCTGCGGACGGGATGAAGAGAATAAGAAAAGCAGCGCATGAAGCGCTGCGTCAATAGCATGGACAACGGCGTCGGGCGGCAGGCGGCTCGCGCGACGCATCGCCGGTCAATCCTGCGACGGCGGGCGCGCGTCGAATGCGACGCTGCCCGACAAGCGGTCGGATGCGGCCACCGTGGCTGCCGAAGGCGCCGCCGGACGGCTGACGACAGGTTCGACCCGCTGCTGCGGGACGGGGGCCGGCGCCGAGTCGACCGGACGCTGCGCGTCCCGGCCCTCGAGCGCCTGCGCCTTCTCGCGCCGCCGCACGGCCGATGCGAGCCGCACGCCGCCGAGGCCGAGGATGATCAGCGCGACGCCGGCCATCGCCGACAGCACACGGCCAGCGGCCGCGAGCGCGGGACCGTTGCCGGTGCCGAACGACCACACGACCGCCAGCACGCCGATCAGCCAGTTCACATGGCCGACCGGACGCGCGACGGGCGCCGTCAATTCACCGTTGACCGCTGCATGAAACGCGAGCCACGCGAGGCCGAGCAGCGCGATGCCGAACGCCTGGCCGAGCATCGCCGGCTGGATGTTCGCCAGTTGCAGCGCGTTGAACAGCGCCTGCCAGGGCGTCAGCACGAACAGCACGCCGAACGCCAGCAGCAGCACGGCATCGACGATCAGCACGGCTCGCAGCAGCGGTTTCATCGGCGATCAGTCCACGTGGTAGTTCGGGGCTTCCTTCGTGATCTGCACGTCGTGCACGTGCGACTCGCGCATGCCCGCCGCGGTGATCTGGACGAATTCGGCCTTGTCGTGCAGCTCGTCGATCGTGCGGCAGCCGCAGTAGCCCATGCTCGCGCGCACGCCGCCGACCAGCTGGAACAGGATCGCGTTGACCGAACCCTTGTACGCGACGCGGCCCTCGATGCCTTCCGGCACCAGCTTGTCGATGTTCGCCGAGTTGTCCTGGAAGTAGCGGTCTGCCGCGCCGTCCTTCATCGCGCCGACCGAACCCATGCCGCGGTACGACTTGTACTGGCGGCCCTGGTACAGGAACACGTCGCCCGGCGCCTCTTCGGTGCCCGCGAACATGCTGCCCATCATCACCGCGTTCGCGCCGGCCGCGAGGGCCTTCGACACGTCACCCGAGAAACGCACGCCGCCGTCGGCGATGCACGGCACGCCGGTGCCCTTCAGCGCTTCCGCGACGTTCGCGATCGCGCTGATCTGCGGCACGCCAACACCCGCGACGATACGCGTCGTGCAGATCGAGCCCGGGCCGATACCGACCTTGACCGCGTCCGCGCCGTACTCGACGAGTGCCTTCGCGGCCGCTGCCGTCGCGATGTTGCCGCCGATCACCTCGACGTGCGGGAAGTTCTGCTTGACCCAGCGCACGCGCTCGAGCACGCCCTTGCTGTGACCGTGCGCGGTATCGACGACGATCACGTCGACGCCGGCCTGCACCAGCAGCTCGACGCGCTCTTCGTTGTCGGGGCCGACGCCGACCGCCGCGCCTGCGCGCAGCTTGCCGTGTTCGTCCTTGCACGCATCCGGGTGTTCGGTCTGCTTCGTGATGTCCTTGACGGTCATCAGGCCGCGCAGTTCGAACGCATCGTTGACGACCAGCACGCGCTCGAGGCGGTGGCTGTGCATCAGTGCCTTCGCTTCGGCGAGCGGCGTGCCTTCCTTGACCGTGACGAGACGCTCGCGCGGCGTCATGATCGACTTGACCGGCTCATCGAGGCGCGATTCGAAACGCAGGTCGCGGTTCGTGACGATGCCGACGAGCTGCGGGCCTTCGACGACCGGGAAGCCCGAGATGCCATGCTGACGCGACAGCGCGATCACGTCGCGCACCTTCATCTGCGGCGGAACCGTGATCGGGTCGCGCACGACGCCCGATTCGAAACGCTTGACCTTCGCGACCTCGCGGGCCTGCTCGGCCGGCGTGAGGTTCTTGTGGACGATCCCGACACCACCCTGCTGCGCCATCGCGATCGCGAGGCGACCTTCGGTGACCGTGTCCATCGCGGCGGACACGAGCGGCATGTTCAGGGAGATGTTGCGGGTCAGCTTGGTCTTCAGGCTGGTGTCGCGCGGGAGAACGTCGGAGAAGGCGGGAACGAGGAGCACATCATCGAAAGTGAGTGCTTTTTGGATCAGACGCATGGCAAATCCTATGGGCGCAAAAGCGAATTATACGCGAAGCGCTGCGAATTTTCACAACACGAACAACGGGTTAGCCGTTTCCAGGCGTTCGGGGGCCGAATCGTTCGGATCGCCGTTCGGTTCGTTTTCGATCGTCTTTCGTTTCACCCCCGGATCGCCCCATTCGCGCAGACGGCCGGAATCGGGCCGATCGCACGACGTTGCCGTACGACGCAGGACCTGCCGGCGGCGCCTCCGCCGGCCCCGTTCGCCGCGCGCTGGCGGCCCCGGGCGCCGCTAGGCCAGCCCGGCCGCCGCGCATGCGATCATCGCCGCGCCGGCGCCGACCGCGACGCCGCCGACGATCCGCGCGACGCGCTCGCCGGCCGGCGCCAGCCGCTCGGCGGCAATCGCCACGGTCACGACGGCCATCACGCGCAGATCCATCAGGCCGGCCGCCAGTGCGACGGCCATCAGGTTCCCGCAGCAGGCGCCGCAACGCAACGCGGTACGCACGCCGTACCACCACGCAACCGCGGCCCCGGCTGCCGCCCGCCGCGCGCATGCGTCGTCCGGGCCATGCCGGCAGCATGCGAGCCGGCGTGCCTTCCAGCCGGAAAGCTGCAGCACGCCCGCGCCGAGCACGACCACGCCGGCCGCGAACGGCATCGCGGCGGCGAGCGCGGGCAGCCGCGCGGCGACCACCGCCGATGCGGCGCCGACGGGAAACACCAGCGCGCCGAGCACCATCCACACGGAGAAATACCCGGCGCCCGCGACCGCGACGAACCATGCCGCGCGCACCTCGCCCAACGGGCCGAGGCTCTGCCGATATCGCCAGAGCACCGGTGCCAGCACCGGCAGCATCATCGCCACCGTCATCGCGCCCCACATGCCGGCGAACGCGGCGAACGCGCGTCCCGCCTGCCAACCGCACGGCCCGAACCATGCGGCCGACAGCGTCCAGCCGCCCGCCATCGGCATGCCGCCCATCGCGTCCATCGATGCGTGCTGCGCGAGTGTCGCCCGGATGGCGGCGGCGAATACCGCGACGAGCACGGCGCAGAACACGCGCCGGCCGCCGCCCGCAGTACCGGTCGCAGCCGGTTTCATCGCGGCACGCATCGCCCGCTCCCGCTGCTCGCCGGCCCGCGCTCAGCCGCGCGCGTATTCGTCATGACGGCGCCACCACACGCCCGTCTCGTTGCGCCCGAGTGGCGCGCGATCGAGCCACTGGTACATCCCCCACAGCCCGTCGAGCCCGCGCGCGTACGTCGAATACGTGTGATAGACGACACCGTCCTCGCGCACGAATGCGCTCATCCCCGGCCGGTCGAGCGAGTACGTGGCGGCGTCGGTGCCGCACGTCGCCGCGAACTGGGCGACGGCGGCCGGCGGCGGGTCCATGTCCATCGCGTGGCCGGCCCGCGCATAGTTGTATTCGACGTCGCCGGCGCGCTGCTGCGCTTCGGTGAACGACACGTTGAAGTCGAAGTTGAATTCGCCGCCGTCCGACGACGCCCACGGAAAGTGCCAGCCCATCCGCTGCCGGTACGCCAGCAGCTTCACGAGCGGCGCGCGCGACACGGCCGCGAGCGTCACGTCGTGATTCGCGAGGTGGACCGCAAAACCGTCGAAGCCGTCGGCAAGCGCCGAGCACGACGGGCAGCCGGCCTTGTAGTCGGGACCGAACATGAAGTGATAGACGAGCAGCTGCGAGCGGTCGCCGAACAGATCGTCGAGCGTCGCCGGGCCGTCCTCGGTATCGAACCGGTAGGCCTTGTCGACGCGCACCCACGGCAGCGCCTGGCGCCGCCGCGCGAGTTCGTCGCTCTGCCGCGTCAGCGCCTTTTCCGCATCGAGCAGCGCGCGGCGCGCAGCCAGCCATTCGTCGCGTGTTCCGGTGAGATGATTCGTCATTGCGGATTCCTCCTTTCGATGGATGTCCGGACACGGCGCATCTGCCGTGTGCGTGGTGCTAGATTAGGACCGGGCATCGGACCGGAGGGAGTGACAACTGTGTCGGGATTCGGATGGATTCGCTGATCACGGCCGCCGCGCGTGCACTCGCGGCGGGCGACCCGCTCGGCGCGCTGAACCGCGTCGCATTGCGCGACGACGCGCCGGCGCTCGCGTTGCGCGGAATCGCAATGGCGCAGCTCGGCGATTTCGAGCGCGCGCGCTCGCTCGTGCGTAGCGCGGCGCGCGCGTTCGGCGCGAAGGAAGCCGTCGCACGGGCGCGCTGCGTCGTCGCGGAAGCCGAGATCGCGCTGGCGTCTCGCGACCTCGGCTGGCCGTCGCGCGCCCTCGACGCCGCCTGCGCAACGCTCGACGCCCACGGCGACCGCGCGAACGCCGCGCATGCGCGCTATCTCGGCGTGCGCCGACTGCTGCTGATCGGGCACGTCGAGGATGCCGAACAGCAGCTCGCGAACCTCGACCCCGCACCGCTGCCCGCCGCATCGCGCGCGGCTCACGAACTGATCGCGGCCGGCATCGCGATGCGCCGCATCCGCCCGCACGCGGCGCGCATGGCGCTCGCCCGTGCACGCGCGGCCGCGCAGGACGCCGGCATCGCCGCGCTGACGGCCGAAGTCGAGACGGCCGCACGCATGCTCGATACGCCGGCCGCGCGACTCATCGCGCGCGGGGCGTCGCGTCTCGTGCTGCTCGACGAGGTCGAGGCGCTGCTGGAATCGAACGCGCTCGTCGTCGATGCATGCCGCCACGCGGTGCGCGACGCGCGCACGACCGTGTCGCTCGCGCGCCGCCCGGTGCTGTTCGTGCTCGCCCGCGCGCTGGGCGAGGCGTGGCCCGGCGACGTGTCGAGAAACGCGCTCGTCGCCGCGGCGTTCCGCGCGAAGCACGCGGACGAATCGCATCGCGCCCGCCTGCGCGTCGAGATCGGCCGGTTGCGCGCGATGCTGCGGCCGCTCGCGAACGTCACCGCGACGCCGCGCGGCTTCTCACTCGAACCGCTCGGCTCACGCGCGACCGTCGTGCTCGCGCGTCCCGTCGACGATCGCCACGCAGCCGTGCTCGCGCTGCTCGCGGACGGCGAGGCGTGGTCGAGTTCCGCGCTGGCGCTCGCGCTCGGCGCGAGCCAGCGCACCGTGCAGCGCGCGCTCGATGCGCTCGCCGAAGCGGACAAGGTGCAGGCGGTCGGCCGCGGTCGCGCGCGCCGCTGGATGACGCCGCCGCTGCCCGGATTCGCGACGACCTTGTTACTCCCCGTGTCGCTGCCCGGCGACTAGGATGGGGATAGCAACGACGAGGTAACAGACATGAAACGATCCACCGCAGACATCGTCCGCGAATACGGCCCGTTTCCGGGCGTCGACGGCGTGCACGGCGTCACGTTCGACGGGCAGCGCGTCTGGTTCGCGTCCGGCGACAAGCTGAACGCGCTCGACCCGGAACGCGGCACGACCGTGCGCGCACTCGACGTCGCCGCGCACGCAGGCACCGCGTTCGACGGGCGCCACCTGTTCCAGATCGTGGAGGACCGCATCGAGAAGATCGATCCCGAATCGGGCCGCGTGCTCGCGACGATCCCAGCGCCCGGCGGCGGCGCCGATTCGGGGCTGGCCTGGGCGGAAGGCACGCTGTGGGTCGGCCAGTATCGCGAGCGCAAGATTCATCAGGTGGATCCGCAATCGGGCGCCGTGCTGCGCACGATCGAATCGAACCGCTTCGTCACCGGCGTGACGTGGGTCGACGGCGAGTTGTGGCACGGCACCTGGGAAGCGGACGAGAGCGCGTTGCGGCGCATCGACCCGCATACCGGGCACGTGCTCGAACAGGTCGACATGCCGCCGGGCATCGGCGTGTCGGGGCTGGAATCCGACGGTCGCGACCTCTTCTACTGCGGCGGCGGCAACAGCGGCAAGCTGCGCACCGTGCGCCGCCCGTCACGGGCACGCACGGCAAGAGACGATGCGGCGCCGGCCGAGCCGGTCGAACGCTGATCAGCCATCGTCGAAGGGCGGCCCGGACCTCCGCGATCCCCGGGAAGCAGGACCGGATCGCGGCGGCGCTCGCAGCCGACCCCGAACGCCACCCGCTCCCGAGTGCAGGAATGAACAAGACGCGGTTGCGGCGCCGTCGCTAAGATGCGCGCTCGTCAGTCTTTCGTTCGGAGCAGTCGATGCAGCGCGGTGTGGTGTATGGCGTCCTCGCGGGCGCGTTGTGGGGGATGGTCTTTCTCGTGCCGCGACTGATGACCGACTTCTCGCCGCTGCTGCTGAGCGCGGGCCGCTACGCGATGTACGGCCTCGTGTCGCTGGCCGCGGCGCTGCCGGCCGCCCGCGCGCTGCTCGCGCGGCTGACCCGCGAGGATCTGGTCGCGCTCGCGAAGCTCGCGCTGATCGGCAACGTCGCGTACTACATGCTGCTGTCCGGCGCCGTGCACCTGATCGGCATCGCGCCCAGCTCGCTGATCGTCGGCGTGCTGCCCGTGACGGTCACGCTCGCGGGCCTCGGTGACCACGGCGCGGTGCCGCTGCGGCGCCTCGCCGCCCCGCTCGCGCTGGTGATGGCCGGCATCGTCTGCATCAACGTCGACCTCTTCACCTCGGAAGCCGCGCAGGCGACGACGCTCGGCCAGAAGCTCGCCGGCATCGCGTGCGCAACCGGCGCACTCGCAAGCTGGACCTGGTATGCGGTCGCGAACGCGCGCTACCTGCAGCGCCATCATCATTTCGGCGGCAACGAGTGGTCGGTGCTGTGGGGTGTCGTGACGGGCCTGATCGGCGGCCTCTGCTGGCTCGCGATCCTCGCGCTGCCGGCCGGCACGGTGCAGGCGGCTGTCCCGGCATCGCGCTGGCAACTGTTCTGGCTGCTGAACCTCGTGCTCGCGATCGGCGCGTCGTGGCTCGGCAACGGACTGTGGAACGCGGCGTCGAAGCGGCTGCCGCTCACGCTGTCCGGTCAGCTGATCGTGTTCGAAACCGTGTTCGCGATGCTCTACGCATTCATCTACGACCACCGGATGCCGCGCGTGCTGGAGATCGCTGCGCTCGTGCTGCTACTGGCGGGCGTCTACGGATCGGTGCGCCGGCACAGCGACACGCACGCGGGCGGCAATACACCCGGCAGCACCGCCGTGAACGCGAACGTCACGCCCCCCTGAGCGCAGCCGGGCCTGGTCTGACGAATCGGAGCGGAACGAGATGGAGCGGAGCTGGCGCGGCGCGTCAGCGCGCGTCCTTGTGCATCCACTTGCGACCCTCGACGGAGCCCTCGCGGCGGGTCTTGTCGACGCGCCGCTGGCGCGCGAGTTTCGGATCGACGATCAACGGGCGATAGATCTCGACACGGTCGTGGTCGGCGAGCGGCGCGTCGAGCGGCGCCAGCTTGCCGAATACGCCGGTTTTCGCGTGCGCGAGGTCGATTTCCGGGTGCAGCGCGAGCACGCCGCTCGCGTCGATCGCCGCGCGCACGGTCGCACCCTCGGGCAGCGACACCGGAATCAGCGTCTGGCGATCCGGCAGCGCGTAACAGACTTCGATCGACAGCATCGCGTCACCCCTTCCCGTAGCGCTGGTCGGCGCGCTTCACGAACGAATCGACGAACGTGTTCGCGATGTGGCTGAACACCGGCCCGATGATCTTCTCGAGCAGGATGCTCGAGAATTCGTAGTGCAGCGCGAATTCGATCTTGCACGCATCGGCGCGCAGCGGGATGAAGCGCCACGAGCCCGTGAACTTCCTGAACGGGCCGTCCGCGAACTCCATGTCGATCCGCGTCGGGCGCTGCTGCGTATTGCGGGTCGCGAAATGCTGCTTGATGCCCTTGAAGTTGATGTCGATGCGCGCTTCCATCCCGCTGTCGTCCTGACGGCGAATCTCGACGCCGCCGCACCAGGGCAGGAAATTGGGGTAGTCGGCCACGTCGGTGACGAGGTCGAACATCTGTTCCGCCGAATGGCGGATCAATACGGTTTTCTGGACATCTGCCATAAATCGCGCGGCATCGCTCAAGGTGGGAACGCAAGCCGGGCGATTCCCGCCCCGCTTTGCTAAAATCGTGATTTTAAACGAGTTGGCCCGATCCTTTCATGAGCATCATCGACAACAGGAAAGCGCACTTCGATTATCACATCGAGGAACGCTACGAGGCGGGGCTCGTGCTCGAGGGCTGGGAAGTCAAGGCGCTGCGCGCCGGGCGCGGCCAGATCAAGGAAGGCTACGTCGTGGTCAAGAACGCCGAAATCTTCCTGATCGGCACCCACATCAGCCCGCTGCCCGAAGCCTCGACGCACATCAAGCCCGATCCGGTCCGCACGCGCAAGCTGCTGCTGCACCGCGACGAAATCAAGAAACTGATCGGCAAGGTCGAGCAGCGTGGGTACACGCTCGTGCCGCTGAACTTCCACTACAAGGGCGGTCGCGTGAAATGCGACATCGCGCTCGCGAAGGGCAAGAAACTGCACGACAAACGCGAAACCGAGAAAAAGCGCGACTGGGAACGCGAAAAGGCCCGCATCATGCGAGCCGGCACCTGACGCTCAGTTGCTGCGTCACAAACGACACGGCCCGCTCGAAGCGGGCCGTGCTGCTTTGTGTGGTGTGATTCGTGTGAGCGGCGATCGAAAGGCGCTCGCCGTCGCGGATGACACGCTGCGCCGCCCGTGCGATGCGATAGGTATTGCGCCTCCATCGCGCGACGATTCGCCGCACACCCGGCACACGGCCGGCGCAGACAGCGACCGCCGGCACGCGAAACCCGCGCGTGCGCTCAACCCCTCCCGCTCGCGGCCGGCGCCGCGTTCTTGACGATCGTCAGCGCGGACGCGATCGCGGTGCCGAGATCCGACAGGTTCGCCGGCACGATCAGCGTATTGCCCTGTTTCGCGAGGTTCGAGAACGCGCCGACGTACTGCTCGGCGACCTTCAGGTTCACCGCATCCATCCCGCCCTGCGACTGGATCGCGTTCGCGATCTTCTGGATGGCCTGCGCGTTCGCCTCGGCCACCGCGAGAATCGCGGCCGCTTCGCCCTGCGCCTGGTTGATCGCGGCCTGCCGCTCGCCCTCGGACTTCTGGATCGCCGCCTCGCGCGCGCCCGACGCGAGGTTGATCTGCTCCTGCTTGCGGCCTTCGGAGGCGGCGATCAGCGCGCGCTTTTCCCGCTCGGCGGTGATCTGCGCCTGCATCGCGTGCAGGATCTCCTTCGGCGGCGTCAGGTCCTTGATCTCGTAGCGCAACACTTTCACGCCCCAGTTCGCGGCGGCCTGGTCCAGCGCCGACACGATGTTGTGGTTGATGAAGTCGCGCTCCTCGAAGGTCTTGTCGAGTTCGAGCTTGCCGACCACCGAGCGCAGCGTCGTCTGCGCGAGCTGCGTGATCGCGAGCACGAAGTTGCTCGACCCGTACGATGCCTTCATCGGATCGGTCACCTGGAAGTACAGCACGCCGTCGACCTGCAGTTGCGTGTTGTCGCGCGTGATGCAGACCTGGCTCGGCACGTCGAGCGGAATTTCCTTCAGCACGTGCCGGTAGGCGATCCGGTCGACGAACGGCAACACGATATTGAGACCGGGCGACAGCGTCGCGTGATAGCGCCCGAAGCGTTCGAGTACCCACGCATGCTGCTGCGGCACGATCTTCACCGTCTTCGACACGATCACGATGGCGATGACGAACAGGACGACCCAGATGATCAGCGAATCCATGAAGTGTTCCCTCCTTGTTTTATCAGTGGACGATCAGCCCGCGGGTTTTGCGACGACGACGAGACTGTTGCCGCGCACGGCACGCACCTGATACACGCGCGCGTCGTCGCGCTCCCCGGCCGCGAGTTCGACGTCCCAGTCGGCCCCGCGATACTGCACGCGCGCGCGGCCGTCATGCCACGCGTCGACCGTGACGGTCGCGCCGATATCGAGATTGACGTCCGGATTCGTCGACGTGTCGCGCTTCTGCTTGCGCCCGAGCCCCGAGCGGCGCAGCAGGATCATCGCGATGATCGCGACCGCGGCGGCCGCCCCGACCTGCATGTGCGGCGTGAAACCGGCGAACTGCAGCAACCCGCCCGCGAGAAAGCCGAGCGCGATCATCAGCAGATAGAACGTGCCGGTCAGCAATTCGGCGACGACCAGCACGCCGACCCCGACCCACCAGAACAGATGCCCCGACATCATTGTGGTCTCCCGAAAAAACGGCCCCCATGCTCACTATATTCGCTGCGCCTGCCCCGAGGGGGCGGGCGGCATGCTTTTGAGGTGCCCCGGACCGGCAAAAAAAACACCCCGGCGCTTACCGGGGTGTTTATAGCATGAACCTTGCATTTTGCCTTCAACGAAAGCGCGGCGGACCGCCCTTTCGTCGAAGTTGCATGACCGACCGTTACTTCCGGTTGGCGAGCGCTTGCCACGTATCGATGATCGTGTCCGGGTTCAGCGAGATCGACACGATGCCTTCGTCGGTCAGCCATTGCGCGAAGTCCGGGTGATCGGACGGGCCCTGGCCGCAAATGCCGACGTACTTGCCCATCTTGCGGCAGGTATCGATCGCACGCTTGAGCAGGAACTTGACGGCCGGGTCGCGTTCGTCGAAGTCGACGGCCAGCAGTTCCATGCCCGAGTCGCGATCGAGGCCGAGCGTGAGCTGCGTGAGGTCGTTCGAACCGATCGAGAAACCGTCGAAGTGCTCGAGGAACTCTTCGGCGAGGATCGCGTTGGTCGGGACTTCACACATCATCACGAGGCGCAGGCCGTTCTCGCCGCGCTTCAGGCCGAACTTCTCGAGCAGGCCGACGACACGCTCCGCCTGCTTCACGGTACGCACGAACGGCACCATGATTTCGACGTTGGTCAGGCCCATCTCGTCGCGCACGCGCTTCAGTGCACGGCATTCCATCTCGAACGCCTGCGCGAAGTCTTCGGCGATGTAGCGCGACGCGCCGCGGAAGCCCAGCATCGGGTTTTCCTCGTCCGGCTCGTAGCGCGAACCGCCGATCAGCTTCTTGTACTCGTTCGACTTGAAGTCGGACAGACGCACGATCACGGGCTTCGGATAGAACGCCGCGGCGATCGTCGCGACGCCTTCCGTCAGCTTGTCGACGTAGAACTGGCGCGGCGACGCGTGACCGCGCGCGACGCTCTCGACCGCCTTCTTCAGGTCCTGGTCGATGTTCGGGTACTCGAGGATCGCCTTCGGGTGCACGCCGATGTTGTTGTTGATGATGAACTCGAGACGCGCAAGGCCAACACCGCCGTTCGGCAGTTGCGAGAAGTCGAACGCGAGTTGCGGGTTGCCGACGTTCATCATGATCTTGACCGGGATTTCCGGCAGTTCGCCGCGCTGCACTTCCGTGACTTCCGTCTCGAGCAGCCCGTCGTAGATCTTGCCTTCGTCGCCTTCCGCGCACGACACCGTGACGAGCGCGCCGTCCTTCAGCACGTCGGTCGCGTCGCCGCAGCCAACGACTGCCGGCACGCCGAGCTCACGCGCGATGATCGCCGCGTGGCAGGTCCGGCCGCCACGGTTCGTGACGATTGCCGCCGCACGCTTCATCACCGGCTCCCAGTTCGGGTCGGTCATGTCCGCCACCAGCACGTCGCCCGGCTGCACGCGTTCCATTTCCGACGGATCCTGGATCACGCGGACGGGGCCCGCACCGATCTTCTGGCCGATCGCGCGGCCCGTCGCCAGCACCTGCGACTGGCCCTTCAGCTTGAAGCGCTGCTCGGCCTTGCCGGTCGCCTGGCTCTTCACCGTTTCCGGACGCGCCTGCAGGATGAAGATCTTGCCGTCGCGGCCGTCCTTGCCCCACTCGATGTCCATCGGACGCTGGTAGTGCTTCTCGATGATGACCGCGTACTTCGCGAGTTCGATCACGTCTTCGTCGGTGATCGAGTAGCGGTTGCGCTGCTCGTGCGGCACGTCGACCGTCTTCACGCGGCCCGGCTCGCCCGGCTGCGTGAATTCCATCTTGATCAGCTTCGAGCCGATCGAGCGGCGGATGATCGGGTACTTGTCCTGGGCGAGCGTCGTCTTGAACACGTAGAACTCGTCCGGGTTCACCGCGCCCTGCACGACGGTTTCGCCCAGACCGTAGCTCGACGTGATGAACACGGCGTCCTTGAAGCCCGATTCGGTGTCGATCGTGAACATCACGCCGGCCGCGCCGACGTCCGAGCGGACCATGCGCTGCACGCCGGCCGACAGCGCGACTTCGGCGTGCGTGAAGCCCTTGTGCACGCGGTACGAGATCGCGCGGTCGTTGTACAGCGACGCGAACACGTGCTTCATGCGATCGAGCACGTCGTCGATGCCGACGACGTTCAGATACGACTCCTGCTGACCGGCGAACGACGCGTCGGGCAGGTCTTCCGCGGTCGCGGACGAACGCACGGCGAACGACAGCTCGCCCGGCGAGCCGTTCTTCAGGATTTCGAACTGTGCGCGGATTTCCTGCTCAAGACGCGCCTGCATCGGTGCGTCGACGATCCACTTGCGGATTTCGGCACCGGCTTCGGCGAGCGCCTTCACGTCGTCGATGTCGAGCGACTCGAGACGCTTGGCGATGCGATCGGTCAGATCGTTGTGCTTGAGGAAATCGCGGAAAGCGAGCGCGGTCGTGGCGAAACCGGTGGGCACGCGAACGCCTGCTTCGGAAAGCTGGCTGATCATCTCGCCGAGCGACGCATTCTTGCCGCCCACGATCTCCACATCGGTCATCCGCAACTGCTCGAACGGGATTACATACGCCTGGTCCTTTGCGACGTTTGCTGCGTTAGTCATACAAGCCCCTAAGTGTGAAAAAAATGCTCGATTGCGCAAGTGGGCTCGGACGCGGGCGCTTGCAAAAAGGCGCGGCGCGTCTTGCGCAACCTGTTGGAGAAACAATCGCAGGGCGAGGAATATTCCGACCCGATTTGCAAAAATCCCGGCAGAAGGGCGATATATTCAGACAAATCGCCGAACTTGCCGGGAATTTTCGATCGATCACGGCAAGCCCGGAGTGCCGTTCGCACCCTGCCCCCGCAATTGCTTATCCAACAGGTTGCCGCTATTCTACCGTGCCGGCTGCCGGATGTGGCGCGACCTTCTCACTGTGTCTGGAGGCGGACCTCCAGCCCCCGCGCAACCGCCCTTCACGTTCGACGCCCAGATTCATGCTGCCTACCGTTTTCATCGTCTCCGACGGCACCGGGATCACTGCCGAAACCTTCGCGCACTCGATCCTCTCCCAGTTCGACCAGAAATTCCGCCTCGTGCGCCTGCCGTTCGTCGACTCGCTCGACAAGGCTTTTGCGACCGTCGAAAAAATCAACGAGGCCGCGGTGCACGACGGCCGCCGCGCGATCGTGTTCACGACGCTCGTCGACAGCGAGTCGAACGATATCGTCAAGCGCTCGAACGCGCTCGTGCTGGACATGTTCCAGCGCTTCGTCGAGCCGCTCGAGCAGGAACTGGAGCTGAAGTCGAGCCATGCGATGGGCCGCGGCCACCAGAACGCCGATACCGAGGAATACAAGACGCGGATCGAGGCGATCAACTTCTCGCTCGCGCACGACGACGGCCAGTCGAACCGCAACCTGTCGGAAGCCGACGTGATCCTGGTCGGCGTGTCGCGCAGCGGCAAGACGCCGACGAGCCTGTATCTCGCGATGCAGTACGGCGTGAAGGCAGCCAACTATCCGCTGATCCCGGAAGACTTCGAACGCGGCAAGCTGCCGTCGGCGCTGTCACCGCATCGCGACAAGCTGTTCGGGCTGTCGATCGATCCGCAGCGCCTGTCGGAGATCCGCAACGAGCGCCGCCCCGGCAGCAAGTACGCGGCGCCGGAGAACTGCCGCTACGAGATCAACGAGGCCGAGGCGATGATGCGCCGCGAAGGGATCAAGTGGCTGTCGTCGACGCACAAGTCGATCGAGGAGATCGCCACGACGATCCTGCAGGAAATCCGTCTCGACCGGCAGTCGTACTGACGATGTGTCCACCGGCGCGGCCGCCAGGCCGCCGCCGGAAGCAAAAAGGCCGCGAACGCGGCCTTTTTTCATGGTGCGGGGTACGACGCGCGGACCACGCCGCACGTCACGTCGTCGTGTCATGCGCGCCGCTGCTGCCGCACCTGCTCGAACAGGCACACCGCCGCCGCTGCCGCGACGTTCAGCGACTCCATGCCACCCGGCTGCGGGATCGTCACGCGATGCGTGGCCGCGTCGCGCCAGAACGCCGACACGCCGGCGCCTTCGTTGCCGAACACCCATGCGACCGGGCCGGCCAGGTCGCAGTCGTAGATCGCCTGCGCGCCGTGCGAATCGGTCAGCGCGACCGGCACGCCGAGGCGTTCGGCGAGCGCGCCGGCCTCGACGTCCTCGTGGATCGACAGCAGGAAATGCGCGCCCATTCCCGAGCGCAGCACCTTCGACGACCACGCATAGGCGGTGCCTGGCGCGCAGAACACATGCCGCACGCCGGCCGCCGCCGCGCTGCGCAGGATCGAGCCGACGTTGCCGGCGTCCTGCACGCCGTCGAGCACGACCGACGTGTGTGTGACGCGCTCAGGCAGCGGCTGCGCGGGCCGGTCGACGAGCAGCAGGAAACCGACGCCGCTGACCACGTTCGACAGTTGCCCGAACAGCGCGTCGGGCAGCGTGACGACGCGCTGCGCGTCGACGCGCGCGATGATCGCCTGCGCTTCGTCGTGCGCGAGCGCGCCTTCGGTCGCGACGCACAACTCGGGTGTCGCGCCCGTATCGAGATAGGCGCTGGCGAGGTGGAAGCCTTCGAGCAGCGCGTGGCCGCCGCGGCGCTGCTGGGACGTCGAACCCGCGAGTGCCTTCAGACGCTTGTACAGCGGGTTGTCGCGGGAAGTGATGCTCTTCATCGAATCAGATCGAGTGCCGCGCGCACGGGCGCGAACGAGCGCCGATGCGCTTCGCACGGGCCGTGCTCGCGCAGTGCGGCAAGGTGTTTCTCGGTGCCGTAGCCGGCATGCACGTTGAAGCCGTACACCGGAAAGCGTTCATGCAGGTCGACGAGCATGCGGTCGCGCGTGACCTTCGCGAGAATCGACGCGGCCGAGATGCTCGGCACGAGCGCGTCGCCGCTGACGATCGCCTCGGCACGCACCATCAGCGTCGGGCAGCGGTTGCCGTCGATCTGCGCGAGCGTCGGCACGACCGACAGGCCCTCGACGGCCCGCTTCATCGCGAGCATCGTCGCATGCAGGATGTTGAGCGTATCGATCTCGTCGACACTCGCCGACGCGACGCAATACGCGCGCGAGCGCGCGACGATCAGCTCGTACAGCGCGTCGCGCTTTTTCGCGGACAGCGCCTTCGAATCGTCGAGGCCGTCGATCGGCTGCGCAGGATCGAGAATCACCGCGGCGGCAACCACCGGCCCCGCGAGCGGGCCGCGGCCTGCTTCGTCGACGCCGCAGACGATCTGGTCGGGCCGGCTGAAGTCGAAGCCGCCCTGCACGTCGGTCGATGCGCGGCGGCGTGGTGCACGAGGTGCCGTCATGCGCGCCCCTTGCGTTGCTCGAGGACGCGCACGACCGCTTCGGCCGCCTTGGCGGCCGTGTTCTGCCGCAGCGAGAGATGCATTTCGGTAAACACTTCAGTCAACGTGCGGCGGTTCGCTTCGTCGCGCAGCTGCGTGAGCGTCGCATCGGCGAGCGCCTCGGGCGTCGCGAAATGCTGCAGCAGCTCGGGCACGACGAAGCGCCCCGCCAGGATGTTCGGCAAGCCGACGTACGGCAGATAACCCTGCCGGCGCATGATCTGCCCGGTCAGCCAGGGCACCTTGTACGAGATCACCATCGGCTTCTTCAGCAGCGCGGCTTCCAGCGTGACGGTGCCGCTCTTCACGAGGATCGCGTCGGCGGCCGTCATCGCGACCTGCGAGCGGCCGTCGGTGATCGTCAGCGCGAGCTGCGGATGCGCATCGACGAGCGGCTGCAGCAGTTCGCGCAGCGCAGGCGTCGCCGCGGGCATCACGAACCGCACGCCAGGCTCGCGCTGCTGCATCAGCGCCATCGCCGCGAAGAACGTCGGGCCGATCAGCCCGATCTCGGAGCGCCGGCTGCCCGGCAGCACCGCGATCACCGGGCCGTCGGCCGGCAGACCGAGCGCAATGCGCGCGCCGTGCGTGTCGGGCTCGAGCGGAATCTCGTCGGCCAGCGGATGGCCGACATACGTCGACGCGACGCCGGCCTTGTCGAGAATCGCCGGTTCGAACGGGAACAGGCACAGCATGTGGTCGACGGACTTCGCGATCTTCTTGATCCGCCCGCCGCGCCACGCCCAGATCGACGGACACACGAAGTGGATCGACGGGATGCCCGCGTCGCGCGCGGCCTGCTCCACGTTGAAGTTGAAATCGGGTGCGTCGACGCCGATGAATGCGTCGGGCCGCTCCGCGAGCAGCTGGCGCTTCAACTCGCCGCGAATCCGCAGGATCTCGGGAATCTGGCCCAGCGCCTCGACGTAACCGCGCACCGTCAGCTTGTCCATCTGCCAGTGCGAGTCGAAGCCGTGCGCGAGCATCCGTTGCCCGCCGATCCCGTAGTACCGGGTCGACGCGGGCAGCCGCTCTTGAAGCCCGCCGAGCAGCGACGCCGCGAGCAGGTCGCCCGACGGCTCGCCGGCCACCATCGCGAGCCGGAGCTGATTGGTCGGGAGCGACATCGCTTAGCGGATGATGCCGCGTTGGGACGCGTCGATGAACTCGACGAGCGCGGTGACCGCTGCGTCGCCTTCGCCGCCCGCCGCCGCCAGCTCGCGCAACTGCACCTTCGCTTCCTCGAGCGACAGGCCGTTCTTGTACAGCAGGCGGTACGCGCTGCGCAGCGCCGAGATCGCGTCGGGCGAGAAACCGCGCCGGCGCAGGCCTTCGACGTTGATGCCGTGCGGCTCGGCCTTGTTGCCGGCCGCGATCACGAACGGCGGCACGTCCTGCACGAGCGCCGAGGCGCCACCCAGCATCGAGTGCGCACCGATGCGCACGAACTGGTGCACGCCCGACATCCCGCCGACAATCGCGTAGTCGCCGATCTCGACGTGACCGGCCATCTGTGCGTTGCTCGACAGGATCACGTTGTTGCCGACGCGGCAGTCATGACCGATGTGCACATAGGCCATGATCCAATTGTCGTCGCCGAGCGTCGTCACGCCGACGTCCTGCACGGTGCCGGTGTGGATCGTCGTGAATTCGCGGATCGTGTTGCGGTTGCCGATCACGAGCTTAGTCGGCTCGTCCTTGTACTTCATGTCCTGCGGACGGCCGCCGACCGACGCGTAATGGCCGATGCGGTTGTCCTCGCCGAGCGTCGTGTGACCTTCGATCACGCTGTGCGAGCCGATCGTGGTACGCGCGCCGATCGTGACGTGCGGCCCGACGATCGCGTACGGCCCGATCTCGACGGACTCGTCGATCTGCGCGCCCGGTTCGACGATCGCGGTAGGATGAATCCTGGTCATGCGCCGTTGCCTCTCGATGTGATGTGTCGCGTTGCTCGCGTTACGTTACCCATGCGTGCCGCGTCGCTCAGGGCGCCGCGTCGGCCGTCTTGACCGTGCACATCAGTTCGGCTTCCGCCGCCACCTTGCCGTCCACTTCCGCCACCGCCTTGAACTTCCAGATGCCGCGGATGTAGCGTTCGAACGTCACGTTCAGAATCAGTTGGTCGCCCGGTTCGACCACACGCTTGAAGCGCGCGCCGTCGATGCCGACGAAGTAGTACAGCGTGTTTTCCGGATCCTTCGGCTGCTCTTCCGCGAACGTCAGCAGCGCGGCCGCCTGAGCGAGCGCCTCGAGGATCAGCACGCCCGGCATCACCGGCCGCTTCGGGAAGTGCCCCTGGAAGAACGGCTCGTTGATCGACACGTTCTTCAGCGCTTTGATCCCCTTGTGCGGCTCGAGTTCGAGCACGCGATCGACGAGCAGAATCGGGTAGCGATGCGGCAGCAGCGTGAGGATCTTGTGGATGTCGAGATTGATTTTTTCAGTGCTCATGATGGTTCGTCTCACGCAGAGGCTGCGCGGTGGTGATGCAAAGGCTGAAGCGGGCCGCCGCGCGGCCCAGTCTGGCAAACCGGGCCGGATGCGCTGGCCGTGCCCGGTTCGTGGTCTCGCATGGTGCGGTCAGGCGTCCGTGCCGCCCTGGGCGGCCAGCGCGGTTTCGAGCGCCTTGATGCGGTCGCGCAGCTTGTCGAGGTTGCGCACGAGCGCGGCGCTCCGGTTCCATTCGCCGTGGTCGACGGCCGGGAATGCGCTCGTGTAGATGCCGGCCTTCGGCAGCGACTTCGACACGCCCGACTTCGCGGTGATGATGACATAGTCGCCGAGCGTCACATGCCCGGCGATGCCCGCCGCGCCGCCGATCATGCAGTGGCGGCCGATCGTCGTGCTGCCCGCGATGCCCGCACTGCCTGCGATCACCGTATACGCGCCGATCCGGCAGTTGTGGCCGATCTGGACCTGGTTGTCGATCTTCACGCATTCCTCGATGACGGTGTCCGCCATCGCGCCGCGATCGATCGTCGTGTTCGCGCCGATCTCGACGTCCGGGCCGACCGACACGCCGCCGACCTGCGGGATCTTGACCCAGCTGCCGGTGCGCGCATCGCCGTCGCCAACGAAATCCGGCGCGAAGCCGAAGCCGTCTGAACCGATCACGGCACCCGAATGGATGATCGCGCGCGGGCCGATCTTGCAGCCGTGGTACACCGATGCGTTCGGGTACAGGTGCGAACCGGCGCCGATCGTCGTGCCGCGGCCGACGAACACGTTCGCGTCGAGCTGCACACCGTCCTCGATCACCGCACCGGCCTCGACCGTCACGTGCGGGCCGATCACCGCGCTCGCGGCGACCTGCGCGGCCGGATCGATCGTCGCGCTCGGATGCACGCCGGCCGCGCGCGGCGGCGTGGCGAGATCGATGAACATCTGCGCGACGCGCGCGAAGTACGCGTACGGATTCGGCGTCACGATGAAGCTGCGGCCATTGGCGGCCGCGCCCAGTTTTTCGAGATCCTTCGGCGCGATCAGCACCGCGCCGGCGCGGGTCGTCTCGACCTGCGACAGGTACTTCGGATTCGCGAGGAACGCGAGTTGCTGAGGGCCTGCCTGGTCGAGCGGCGCGAGCCCCCCCACCTTGCACTGGGCGTCGCCGGCGATCTCGCCGCCGAATCGCTTTACGAGTGCCTCAAGCGTCAATGCCATTCGTCGTCTGCTCCGTTCAGTTCGTCGAGCCGGACGCGAGCGCCTTGAGCACCTTGTCGGTGATGTCGATGCGCGGGCTGACGTACACCGCTTCCTGCACGATCAGGTCGTAATTCTGCTGCTCGGCGATCTGCTTGATGACCTTGTTCGCTCGCTCCAGCACCGCTGCGAGCTCCTCGTTGCGGCGCTGGTTCAGGTCTTCGCGAAACTCGCGCTGCTTGCGCTGGAAGTCGGTATCGAGCTGCGCGAGATCGCGCTGCTTCTGCGCGCGATCGGCCGCCGACAGCGACGCACCGTTCTTGTCCAGCGAGTCGGACATCGACTTCAGGCGCGCCGCGAGATCCTGCAGATCCTTGTCGCGCTTCGCGAACTCGGCTTCGAGCTTCGTCTGCGCCACCTTGGCGGGCGCCGACTCGCGCAGGATCCGATCCGAATTGACCGCCGCGATGCGGGCGACGTCCTGAGCGTGTGCCGCCGCCGCGCCCAAGGCCAGCGCAACGGTCAGCGCACACATCACTCGTTTCGAAAACTTACCGGTTAGCAAAATTACCCTCTCGTTGCTGTTGTCATGCGTTCGATCAGAACGCCGTCCCGATCTGGAACTGGAATTTCTGGTACTGGTCGCCTTCGTGCTTCTGCAGCGGGAAGCCAAGGCTCAGCTTCAGCGGGCCGATCGGCGAGATCCACGCGAGACCCACACCGTAGCCGTAACGCAGGCCGTTCGCGCCGGTACTCGTGCCGCCCGGCGCGTTGCCCCACACGTTACCGCCGTCGAGGAACGTGAACACGCGCAGCGTGCGATCGTAGCCGGTGCCCGGCAGCGGGAACGTCAGCTCGATGTTGCCGACCAGCATCTTCGAACCGCCGATCGGGTCGTTCGTCTTCGTGTCGCGCGGGCCCAGCGAGCTCGGCTCGTAGCCACGCACGGAGCCGATACCGCCCGCGTAGTAGTTCTTGAAGATCGGATACGGGTTGCCGATACCGTTACCGTAGCCGCCTTGCAGGTTCATGCCAAGGATGAAGCCGCGCGAGAACGAATAGTAGTACTGCGCCTGCAGGTCGGCCTTGTAGTACTGGATCTTGCCGACCGGCACGCCGTATTCGACGTTCGCCTGCGTGAAGTAGCCGCGGCTCGGGATCAGCGCGCTGTCACGCGCGTCGCGCGACCACGCGACGGTCAGCGGCACCGTGTTCGACACGCGGCCGAACTCGTTCACGTAATCCTGGTAGCTCTGCGGCGTGTTCGAGTCGACGTCGAGACGGTTCTGCTCGAAGCCCGCGCCGAAGTAAACGGTGTCGACTTCCGAGAACGGAATGCCGAACTTCAGGTTGCCGCCGGCGCTGATGATCCGGAAGCTCGAGCTCGTCGAATAGTAGAGCGGCTGGTACGTGCGGTAGTAGACGTCCGTGATCCGCTTGATGCCGTCGACCGTGAAATACGGGTCGACCTGCGTGACGGTCAGCGTGCGGTAGCTCTTCGCGGTGTTGACGTTCACCGACAGGCTCGTGCCCGAGCCGAACACGTTGTCCTGCGACACGCCGGCCGACAGCACCACCTTGTCCGTCGACGAGAAGCCCGCGCCCAGCGTGATCGCGCCGGTCGGCTTTTCGTCGACCTTCACGTTCACGTCGACCTGGTCGTTCGTGCCTTCGACCGGCACCGTCGTCACGTCGACGTTGGTGAAGTAGCCGAGGCGGTTCACGCGGTCCTTCGACAGCGCGAGGCGGTTCGAATCGAACCACGAGCTTTCGAGCTGGCGCATTTCGCGGCGCACGACCTCGTCGCGCGTCCGCGTGTTGCCGACCACGTTGATGCGGCGCACGTACACGCGGCGGCTCGGATCGACGACGAGGTTCAGGTTCACCTTGCGGTTCGCCTGGTCGATGTCCGGCTGCGCGTTGACGGTCGCGAATGCATAGCCGTATTCGCCGAGCTTGTCGACGATCGACTTCGTCGTCTGCTGCAACTTTTCGGCCGAGAAGCGATCGCCCGGCTTGATCTTGATCAGCTTGTTCAGCTCGGCTTCGCGATCGAGCAGGTTGCCCGACAGCTTGATGCCCGACACCGTGTACGGCTCGCCTTCGTGCAGCGTGACCGTCAGGTACATGTCCTTCTTGTCCGGCGAGATCGACACCTGGGTCGATTCGATGTTGAACTCGAGGTAGCCGCGGTTCAGGTAGTACGAGCGCACGGCCTCGAGGTCGCCCGTCAGCTTTTCCTTCGAGTACAGGTCATTCTTCGTGTACCAGGAGAACCAGTTCGGCGTCGACAGCTGCATCTCGTCGCGCAGCGTGCTGGTGCTGAACGCCTTGTTGCCGATGAAGTTGATCTGGCGGATCTTCGCGCTCGGACCTTCGGCGACCGCAAACAGGATCGACACGCGATTCGCGTCGACCGGCGTGATCGTCGTCTTGACCTCGGCCGCATAGAAGCCGCGCGTCAGGTACTGGCGCTTGAGCTCCTGCTCCGCCTTGTCGACGAGCGCCTTGTCGTAGTAGCGGCCGTCGGCCAGACCCACCGCGCGCAGCGCCTTCGTCAGGTTGTCCTTGTCGAATTCCTTCGTGCCGGTGAAGTCGATCGACGCGATGGCCGGACGCTCCTGCACCTGCACGATCACGACGTTGCCCTGGGTGGCGATGCGCACATCGTTGAAGAAGCCCGTCGCGTACAGCGCGCGGATTGCTTCGGATGCCTTGTCGTCGGTGAAGGTATCGCCCTGCTTGATCGGCAGGTAGGCGAACACCGACCCCGCTTCGACGCGCTGCAACCCCTCGATCTTGATGTCTTGCACCACGAACGGTGCCGCTGCATGCGCCGCGAGGCCGTGCGCGGCGAGCGCGGCCGCTGCAACTGTCTTAGGTACAAAGCGATGAGGTTTGAACAACGTGCATCCCCAATATTTAGCTGCATCAAATCAGGCGGCGGCCGACCGGCCGCCGCCTGACGCTTCAGAAATGGATTAACCGAGCCAGGTCGTTGAACAGCGCGATCGCCGACAACGCGACGATGCAGATCAACCCGGCTCTTTGCAGAATCAGCTGCCAGCGCTCCGATACGGCTTTCCCGGTCGCGGCTTCAACCAGATAATATAACAGATGCCCCCCGTCCAAAACGGGAATCGGCAGCAAGTTCAGCACCCCGAGGCTAATGCTGACAAGGGCGAGGAACGACAGGAAGGCCGACGGACCGAGCCGCGCGCTCTTGCCCGCGTAGTCGGCAATCGTCACCGGGCCGGACAGATTCTTCAGCGACGCATCGCCCGTGATCATCCGCCCGAACATCCTCAGCGAATAAACGGCGATGTCCCACGTGCGGCGCGCGCCGAGCTGCAGGCTCTCGATCGGCCCGTAGCGCACATCGACCGACGGTGTGTGCATCGACAACGCCGCGCCGATGCGGCCGACCTGCTGCCCCGTTTCATCGTCGCGCTGCGCCTGCGGCACGATCGATACCATCCGGGTGGCGCCGCCGCGCTCGACCTGCAGCTGGACCGCCTGGCCCGCATGGTGCTTCACCGCATCGATGAAGCGCGATGCGCCGCCGATGGGCTTGCCGTCGAGCGCGAGCAGCTTGTCGCCGGCCTTCAGGCCCGCCTGCTCGGCCGCGCTGCCGGGCTGCACCGACGCGACCGACAGCGTGCCGCCGCCGGTCTCGAAGCCCAGGTGCATCATGAAATCGTCGTCGAGCTCGCTTTCGGGAACATTGCGCAGGTCGACGCGGAAGTCGAACGTCGACGCGCCGCCGTCGCGCGCGCCGAGCACGACCTCGCGATGATCGAACGCGGCGGCCAGCAGCTTCCAGCGCAGGTCCGACCACGAGCGCACCGGCACGGCATCGCCGCCCTGCGCGTTGCGGATCGAGACGATCGTCTCGCTGCCGTCGAAGCCCGCGCGGGCCGCCAACGTGCCGGCGGCCGGCGGCGCGAGCACAGCGGCCTGCTCGGTCACGCCGGTTGCGAATACGGCGGAAAAGAGGACGATTGCCAACAGGAAGTTCGCGATCGGGCCGGCCGCGACGATCGCGATGCGCTTGAACACCGATTGCCGGTTGAACGCCTGGTCGAGTTCCTCGGGCTTGACGCCCGGCCCCGGCTCGCGCTCGTCGAGCATCTTCACGTAGCCGCCGAGCGGCAGCACGGAGAGCGTCCACTCGGTGCCGGTCCTGCGGCTGACCCAGCGTGCGACGGGCTGGCCGAAGCCGATCGAGAAACGCAGCACCTTCACGCCGCACCAGCGCGCGACACGATAATGTCCGTACTCATGCACGACGACCAGCACCCCGATCGCCACCGCAAACGCGATCAGTTCGACCAGCACGTTCATGAGCACCTCATTCAGACTGTGCGCTCCACGCGTGGCGCAGGCGCTTTCGCAATGATCTCGGCGGCGAGGCGGCGTGCCTCGGCATCCGCCGCCAGGACGTCGTCGAGCCCGTTCGGGTTGCGGTTCGGCAGTGCGTTGAGCACCGCATCGACCGTCGCCGCGATCGCCATGAAGCCGATCCGGCGCTCGAGAAACGCTTCGACCGCGATTTCGTTCGCCGCGTTCAACGCGGCGCTCGCGATACCGCCCTCTTCAAGCGCCTTCAGCGCGAGCGCGAGACACGGGAAGCGCGTGTAGTCGGGTTTCTCGAACGACAGCTGCGCGATCTGCGCGAGATCGAGCTGGTCGACACCCGCGTCGACGCGCTCCGGAAACGCCAGCGCATGCGCGATCGGCGTGCGCATGTCGGGGTTGCCGAGCTGCGCGAGCACCGAGCCGTCGCGGTACGACACGAGCGAATGGATCACGCTCTGCGGGTGGATCAGCACGTCGATCCGGTCGCCGGCCAGGCCGAAGATCCAGTGCGCCTCGATCACCTCGAGGCCCTTGTTCATCATCGTCGCGGAATCGACGGAAATCTTGCGGCCCATCACCCAGTTCGGGTGCTTGCACGCCTCGTCCGGCGTCACGTCGACGAGCGTGGCCGGCTCGCGCGTGCGGAACGGGCCGCCCGACGCGGTCAGGATGATCTTCGAGATCCCGCCGTGCTCGTTCTCGTCGCGCGGCATGCACTGGAAGATCGCGTTGTGTTCGCTGTCGACCGGCAGCAGGATCGCGCCATGGTCGCGCACGGCGTCCATGAAGATCGCGCCCGACATCACGAGCGATTCCTTGTTCGCGAGCAGGATGCGCTTGCCGGCGCGCGCGGCCGCGAGGCTCGGCGCGAGACCGGCCGCGCCGACGATCGCCGCGACGACCGTATCGCAGCCGTCGCTCTTCGACACGTCGACGAGCGCCTGCGGCCCGTACAGTACCGTGGTCTTGCTGCCCGCCGCGCGCAGTTTCGCCTCGACGTGCGCCGCCGTGTCCGCATCGCCGACCACCGCGACTTCGGGTGCGAAGCGCAGGCACTGCTCGACGAGCTTGTCGCCGTTGCGGTGCGCGGTCAACGCGTAGACCGAGAAACGCTCGGGATGGCGGGCGACCACGTCGAGCGTGCTGTCTCCGATCGAGCCCGTGGAACCGAGCAGTGTCAGACGTTTTTGCATAACAGAAATAGTGGTTTAACCAAGCAGCAGCATTGCGAGCGGCAGCACCGGCAGCAGCGCGTCGACGCGGTCGAGCACGCCGCCGTGACCGGGCAGCAGGCCGCTCGAATCCTTCACGCCCGCCTGACGCTTGAGCAGCGACTCGAACAGGTCGCCGATCACGCTGTACGCGACCAGCAGTGTCAGCGCGGCCCACGCGCCGGGCATCCCGTAGCGCGTCGCGAATGCGGAAAACAGGGTCGGCTCGAACCAGTGCGCGGCCATCGCGACACCCGCGACGACCATCACGGCGAGCCAGCCGCCGATCGCGCCTTCCCAGCTCTTCCCGGGACTGATCGTAATAGCGAGTTTACGCTTTCCGAAGGCCTTGCCCGCGAAATATGCACCGATATCGGCCAGCCAGACGACCAGAAGCAGCGACAGCACGAACGGAACGCCCTGCGCACGCGCCGCGACGACCGCATGCCAGCAGGCCGCGAACACCACCAGCCCGGCCGCGAGCAGGAACGGCCGCCATACGCCGCCTGCGAGTTCCGGCTTGCGCCGCAACGAGAACGGACCGACCAGCAGCCAGAACACGCCGGCCGCCATGAAAAGGGGACGGGATGAAGCGGCATCGACGCCGAGCGGCGCGGTCGCCGCGAGCGCCAGCGCCGCGACGATCGCATAGACCACGGAACCGGTCGCGCCGAGCTTCAGCAGGCGCGCCCATTCCCACGCGGCGAATACGAGCACGACGCCGATCAGCGCGCCGAACGCGGCGAGCGGCGCGAACAGCGTCACCGGCAGCAATACTGCCAGCATCACGACCGCCGTGATCACACGGGTCTTCAGCATGAAAGGGAATCGGCGTTCTGCGAGTGCGGTTCGAGCTGCGCGCTGGTGCGCCCGAAACGGCGCTCGCGCTCGGTATACGACGCGATCGCGTCGGCCAGCGCCGCGCCGTCGAAATCCGGCCAGTATTTGTCGGTGAAATAGAATTCGGCGTACGCGAGCTGCCACAGCAGGAAGTTGCTGACGCGCTGCTCGCCGCCGGTGCGGATGAAGAGATCGGGCTCCGGCGCATAGGCCATCGCCAGGTGCGGCGCGAACGCGTCTTCGGTCACGTCGACCTCGCGGCCCTCGCGCACGGCCTGCTCGACGAGCTTCTTCGTCGCCTGCAGGATGTCCCAGCGGCCGCCGTAGTTCGCGGCAATCGTCAGGGTCAGACGGGTGTTGCGCGCCGTCTTGGTTTCGGCGCGGCGGATCAGTTCGCGGATGCGCGGCTCGAAGCGCTCGAGATCGCCCACCACCCGCAGGCGGATCCCGTTCGCATGCAGCTTGCCGATCTCGCGCTCGAGCGCAGTGATGAACAGTCGCATCAGGAACGACACTTCGTCGTTCGGGCGGCGCCAGTTTTCCGAACTGAACGCGAACAGCGTCAGGTATTCGACGCCGGCGCGCGCGCAGCCTTCGACCACCGCCCGCACGGCGTCCACGCCGCGGGTGTGCCCCGCGACGCGCGGCAAGCGGCGTTCGGTCGCCCAACGGCCGTTGCCGTCCATGATGATCGCGATATGACGCGGCACGGCGCCGACGTCAGGCACGCGAACAGTTGAGCTGGTATAGGTCATGGCCGTTGAGACAGTAATGCGGGAAGAAGGCGGCGCGCGAGGACGGTCGTCAGACCGTCATGATCTCGGCTTCCTTGCTCTGCACGAGCTTGTCGACTTCGGTAACGTGCTTGTCGGTCAGCTTCTGCACGTCGTCGCTCGCACGGCGCTCGTCGTCTTCCGAGATTTCCTTGTCCTTCACGAGCTTCTTGAGCGCTTCGTTCGCGTCGCGGCGCAGGTTGCGGATCGCGACCTTGGCCGTTTCGCCTTCGCTCTTGACCACCTTGGTCAGCTCGCGGCGGCGCTCTTCCGTCAGCGCCGGCATCGGCACGCGGATCAGGTCGCCGGCCGTCGCCGGGTTCAGGCCGAGATCGGCTTCGCGGATCGCCTTCTCGACCTTCGCGACCATGTTCTTTTCCCACGGCTGCACGCCGATCGTGCGTGCGTCGACGAGCGTCAGGTTCGCAACCTGCGAGATCGGCACCATCGAACCGTAGTAGTCGACCTGCACGTGATCGAGCAGACCGGTATGCGCACGGCCGGTACGGATCTTCGCCAGATCGTTCTTGAACGCTTCGATCGAGCGCTGCATCTTCTGCTCTACGCCCTTCTTGACATCAGCGACACTCATTTCAACCTCCAAACCTTCCAACCTTCAAAGAACGCGGGCCCCGCCCGGCGCGCGACGCGCCGCGGCCGGCAACCCACGCCGCTTGCCCGCATCCGCGGGAGTTTACACGTGGACGAGCGTACCTTCGTCCTCGCCCAGCACGATACGCTTGAGCGCGCCCGGCTTGTTGATCGAAAACACGCGGATCGGCAGCTTCTGGTCGCGGCACAGCGCGAAGGCCGTCGCGTCCATCACCTGCAGATTGCGGCTGATCGCCTCGTCGAAGCTGATCGTCGTGTAGCGCGTGGCCGACGGATCCTTCTTCGGATCGGCAGAATATACGCCATCGACCTTGGTCGCCTTCAGTACGACCTCGGCGCCCACTTCCGAACCGCGCAGCGCGGCGGCCGTGTCCGTCGTGAAGAACGGGTTGCCCGTGCCGGCCGCGAAGATCACGACCTTGCCTTCCTCGAGCTGGCGGATCGCGCGGGGCCGGATGTACGGCTCGACGACCTGATCCATGCGCAGCGCGGACTGCACGCGCGCGACGATGCCGGCGTGGCGCATCGCATCCTGCAGCGCCAGCGCGTTCATCATCGTCGCCAGCATCCCCATGTAGTCGGCCGTCGCGCGGTCCATGCCCGCCGCACCGCCCGCGACACCGCGGAAAATGTTACCGCCGCCGATCACGACCGCGAGCTGCGTGCCGAGACCCACGACTTCGGCGATATCCGCCACCATCCGCTCGATCGTCGCGCGATTGATGCCGAAGGCATCGTCGCCCATCAGCGCTTCGCCGGAGAGTTTGAGGAGGACGCGTTTATAGGCATTGGACATAGGGGCTTCCGAGCGACGAGAGGATGACAACCACGAACTGTAGGGGCGAAATACTGATTCGGGCAAGCGCCGACGGTCGGACCGGGGTTCCCGGCCGGCCGGCGGCGCCGCCGGCCGCGGCGGAGCGGACGCCCGCCGCGGATACTGCCTGACTGCTTACTGCTGCTTTGCTGCTGCGACTTGCGCGGCCACTTCGGCGGCGAAGTCGTCCTGACGCTTCTCGATGCCTTCGCCGACGACGAACAGCGCGAACTTCTGCACTGCCGAATCCGCCGCCTTCAGCATCTGCTCGATCGTCTGCTTGTCGTTCTTCACGAACGTCTGGTTCAGCAGCGACACTTCCTTCAGGTACTTCTGGACGCTGCCGTCGACCATCTTCGCGACGATTTCAGCCGGCTTGCCCGATTCGGCAGCCTTCTGCTCGGCCACGCGGCGTTCCGTCTCGATCAGTTCCGCCGGCACGTCGGCCGACGACAGCGCGACCGGCTTCATCGCGGCGATGTGCATCGCGACGTCCTTGCCGACCTGCTCTTCAGCACCCGTGTACTCGACGATCACGCCGATACGCGCGCCGTGCAGGTACGTCGCGATCTTGTTCGCGGTTTCGAAACGGACGAAACGGCGGATCGACACGTTCTCGCCGATCTTGCCGATCAGGGCCAGACGGACTGCGTCGACGGTCGAGCCTTCGAGCGGCAGTGCCGACAGCGCTGCCACGTCGGCCGGGTTTTGCGTCGCGACGAGTTCTGCAACCGTCTTCGAGAATGCGAGGAAGTCGTCGTTCTTCGCGACGAAGTCGGTTTCGCAGTTCAGTTCGACCAGCGCGCCTGCGTTGCCGCCGACGAACGATGCAACGACGCCTTCGGCCGTCACGCGCGATGCCGCCTTGCTTGCCTTGTTGCCGAGCTTGACGCGCAGCAGCTCTTCAGCCTTGGCCAGGTCGCCGTCGGCTTCCGTCAGCGCCTTCTTGCACTCCATCATCGGTGCGTCGGTCTTTGCGCGCAGTTCTGCCACCATGCTTGCGGTAATTGCCGCCATCATTCGCTCCTTGAGTCTGTATTCACAACGCCGCCCGCTTGGACGCGAACGGCCGAAAATCGTTTCCGGACCCGCACCGATTCGGCGCGATCAGGTCCGGCGCACAAGCTTAAAAAAAGGGGGCCTGTTGAGAGCCCCCTTTTTGCGCCGGCTCGGGGCCAGTTACGCGTTTTCCTCGACGTACTCGTCGTCGCCACGCGCTGCCTGGACCACTTCGTTGACCGCGTTCGCACGGCCTTCCAGGATCGCGTCGGCCACGCCTTCAGCGTACAGCGCGACTGCCTTGCTCGAGTCGTCGTTACCCGGGATCACGTAGTCCACACCTTCCGGCGAGTGGTTCGTGTCGACCACGGCGATGACCGGCACGCCCAGCTTGTTCGCTTCCGTGACGGCAATCTTGTGGTAGCCGACGTCGACGACGAAGATTGCGTCCGGAATACCGCCCATGTCCTTCACGCCGCCGATCGACTTCTGCAGCTTGGCGATTTCGCGTTCGAACAGCAGCGCTTCCTTCTTGCTCATCTTCTCGAGCTCACCTGCCTCGACTGCCGCCTCCATGTCCTTCAGGCGCTTGATCGATACCTTCAGCGTCTTGAAGTTGGTCATCATGCCGCCGAGCCAGCGTGCGTTGACGTACGGCATGCCCGCACGTTGCGCTTCCTGGGCGATCGTGTCACGCGACTGGCGCTTCGTGCCGACGAACAGGATCGTGCCGCGGTTCGCTGCCAGCTGGCGCACGTACTTCTGTGCGTCCGTGAACATCGGCAGCGTCTTTTCGAGGTTGATGATGTGAATCTTGTTGCGGTGACCGAAAATGAACGGAGCCATCTTCGGGTTCCAGAAGCGCGTCTGGTGACCGAAGTGGACACCCGCTTCCAGCATTTGGCGCATCGTGACTGCCATGTAAATTCTCCACGAGGGTTGGGTCTTAAGCCGGCTGCCGTACCGCCGCGCGAACCTGCCCCGAAGGGCGCGAATTCCGCGCGGCCGGCACCCTGGTTGCGCCGGCTTGCGATTCGGCACGTGCGAAAATGCCCGTGCCGCAAGCCTTTCATCGCCATACCGCCCCATACCACCCCACAACGGGGCATGTTCGGCATTTGGATGTCGACTTAGCCAAAGAGTATAGCACGCCGATTTGTCGGCTCTCAAGTCGCCTGCCACTTTCGCTTGCCGCGCGGCAGTCGGCCGGACAATCCGCGAAAACCCGCATCGGCACCGCCGGCAGGGGCTGCGAGGCCCGCCATAAGGTGCGATAATCCGTCAATTCACCGCATTCCAGGCATACCTCGATGGCTATTACGCTCAAAAACGAACACGACATCGCCGAGATGCGCGTCGCCTGCCGTCTCGCGAGCGAAGTGCTCGACTTCATCACGCCGCACGTCGTCGCGGGCGTCACGACCGCCGAACTCGACCGGCTCTGTCACGAATTCATGCTCAACGAGCAGGGCACGATCCCCGCGCCGCTGAATTATCAGCCGCCCGGCTATCCGCCGTACCCGAAGGCCACCTGCATCTCGGTCAACGATGTGATCTGCCACGGCATTCCGGGCGAGAAGGTGATCAAGAACGGCGACGCGCTGAACATCGACATCACCGTGATCAAGAACGGCTACTTCGGCGACACCAGCCGGATGTTCATCGTCGGCGAGGGCTCGATTCTCGCGAAGCGTCTGGTGCAGACCACCTACGAGTGCATGTGGCTCGGCATCGACCAGGTCAAGCCCGGCGCGCACCTCGGCGACATCGGCTACGCGATCCAGAAGCACGCCGAGGCGCAGGGCTACAGCGTCGTGCGCGAATATTGCGGCCACGGCATCGGCACGGTGTTCCACGAGGATCCGCAGGTCGTCCACTACGGCCGCCCGGGCACCGGCATCGAGCTGAAGGCCGGGATGATCTTCACGATCGAGCCGATGATCAACGCCGGCAAGCGCGACATCCGCACGATGCCCGACCAGTGGACGGTCAAGACGCGCGACCGCAGCCTGTCCGCGCAGTGGGAGCACACGGTGCTCGTCACGGAAACGGGCTACGAGGTGCTGACGGTGTCCGCCGGCACGCCGGCGCGCCCGGTGTTCGCGCAACCGGCCGCCGCGGTCTGAGCGCCGTCGCGCTGGCCCGCCCCCCCCCGCCCCTGACCTGAACGGCCGCCCATGAGCGCTCACGCCGCCCCCTCGCCCGAAGCGCTGTCGCGACGCGCCGAATTCAAGGCCGCCAAGGCCGACATGCTCGAGCGCTTTCGCAGCGCGACGAACGTCGCGTCGCTGATGCACGCGCAGTCGAAACTCACCGACGATGCGCTCAAGCGCGTGTGGGACGACTGCGGGCTGCCCGCGACGCTCGCGCTCGTCGCCGTCGGCGGCTACGGGCGCGGCGAGCTCGCGCCCCACTCCGACGTCGACATCCTGGTGCTGCTGCCCGATGCGCACGACCCGGCGCTCGACGCGCGCATCGAGCGCTTCATCGGGATGGCATGGGATCTCGGCCTCGAGATCGGCAGCAGCGTGCGCACGGTTGCCCAATGCATCGAGGAAGCGTCGCAGGACGTCACCGTGCAGACCTCGCTGCTCGAGGCGCGCCGCATCGTCGGCAGCACCGCGCTGTTCGAACGCTTTACCGTGCGGTATCACGAGGCACTCGACGCGCGCGCGTTCTTCACCGCGAAGGTGCTCGAGATGCGCCAGCGCCACGCGAAGTTCCAGGACACGCCGTACAGCCTCGAGCCGAACGTGAAGGAAAGCCCCGGCGGGCTGCGCGACCTGCAGACGATCCTGTGGATCGCGCGCGCGGCCGGCTTCGGCAGCAGCTGGCGCGAACTCGACACGCGCGGCCTCATCACCGATCGCGAGGCGCGTGAGCTGCGCCGCAACGAAGGATTCCTGAAGACGTTGCGTGCACGGCTGCACGTGATCGCCGGCCGCCGCCAGGACATGCTCGTGTTCGACCTGCAGACGCAGGCCGCCGAGAGCTTCGGCTACCGGCCGACGCAAGCCAAGCGCGCGAGCGAGCAGCTGATGCGCCGCTACTACTGGGCCGCGAAGGCGGTCACGCAGCTCGCGACGATCCTGATCCAGAACATCGAGGCGCAGCTGTTCCCCGCGACGAGCGGCATCACGCGCGTGCTGTCGCCCGATCGCTTCGTCGAGAAACAGGGCATGCTCGAGATCGTGGACGACGGCGTGTTCGAACGCCATCCCGACGCGATCCTCGAAGCGTTCCTGCTGTACGAGGCGACCCGCGGCGTGAAGGGCCTGTCCGCCCGCACGCTGCGCGCGCTGTACAACTCGCGCGAGATCATGAACCACACGTGGCGGCGCGATCCTCAGAACCGCCGCACGTTCATGCAGATCCTGCAGCAGCCCGAAGGCATCACGCATGCGTTCCGGCTGATGAACCAGACGAGCGTGCTCGGCCGCTACCTGCTGAATTTCCGCCGCATCGTGGGCCAGATGCAGCACGACCTGTACCACGTGTACACGGTCGACCAGCATATCCTGATGGTGTTGCGCAACATCCGCCGCTTCGCTGTGGCCGAGCACGCGCACGAGTACCCGTTCTGCAGCCAGTTGATCGGTAATTTCGAACGCCCATGGGTGCTGTATGTCGCGGCGCTGTTCCACGACATCGCGAAAGGCCGCGGCGGCGACCACTCGACGCTCGGGATGGCCGACGCGCGGCGCTTCTGCCGAGAGCACGGGATCACTGGCGACGACGCGGCGCTGATCGTGTGGCTCGTCCAGCATCACCTGACGATGAGCCAGGTCGCGCAGAAGCAGGACACGAGCGACCCTGACGTCATCAAGCGCTTCGCCGACGTCGTCGGCAACGAACGGTACCTCACCGCGCTCTACCTGCTGACCGTCGCCGATATCCGCGGCACGAGCCCGAAGGTGTGGAACACTTGGAAGGGCAAGCTGCTCGAGGATCTTTACCGCATCACGCTCGCGGTGCTCGGCGGCGCCAATCCCGACGCGCATTCGGAACTGAAGTCGCGGCAGGAGCAGGCGCTCGCGCTGCTGCGCCTCGAAACCGTGCCCGACGACGCGCACCGCGCACTCTGGGATCAGCTCGACATCGGCTTCTTCCTGCGCCACGACGCCGCTGACATCGCATGGCAGACGCGCGTGCTGTACCGGCACGTGAACGCCGAGACCGCGATCGTCCGAGCGCGGCCGTCGCCGATCGGCGACGCGCTGCAGGTGCTCGTGTACGTGAAGGACCGCCCCGACCTGTTCGCGGGCATCTGCGCATACTTCGACCGCAACGGACTGTCGGTGCTCGATGCACGCGTCAGCACGACACGGCACGGCTATGCGCTCGACAACTTCATCGTCACGCAGACCGAACACGACGTGCGCTACCGCGACATCGCGAATCTCGTCGAACAGCAACTCGCGACGCGCCTGGCCGAAACCGCGTCGCTGCCGGAGCCGTCCAAGGGCCGCCTGTCGCGGCTATCCCGGACGTTTCCGATCACGCCGCGCGTCGACCTCCGGGCCGACGAGCGCGGTCAGTACTACATCCTGTCCGTGTCCGCCAACGACCGGCCGGGCCTTCTCTATTCGATCGCGCGCGTCCTGGCCGAGCATCAGGTCGGCGTCCACGCGGCGCGGATCAATACGCTCGGCGAACGCGTCGAGGACATCTTCCTGCTCGATGGTGCCGGCCTGTCCGACAACCGCCTGCAGATCCAGCTCGAAACCGAATTGCTGCGCGCGATCGCAGTCTGAATGAATCCCAGCGTTTATGCGCACCAAATTGACCGTCAAGAATCCGCGGCCGGCGTCGCCGACCCGCGCACCCGTCCGCTCCGGCAGCCTCGTCGCCCGCAAGGCGGTGCGCCCCGCCGCGCCGTCCGCGGCCGACAAGCCGCCGCGCCCGAAGAAGGCCGCCGCTCCGGCCGCCGCCGGCGAACGCGCGTTCAAGCCGCGCGGCGAAGGTTCCGGTGCGGATCGCGCGCCGGCGAAGCGCACGCCGCGTGACGGCGGTGCTGAACGCGGCTATCGCAGCGACAACGAGGCGCGGCCGCGCCGCGCAAGCGCCGAAGGCGGCGCGCGCGCACCGTATCGCGACAAGGCAGCCGGCGAAGGCGCGAAGCGCAGCTTCGGCGAGCGCCGTACACCGTCCGACCGTCCTGCACGTCGCAGCGACGACGATGCACGCCCGCGCCGTGCAGGCGCCGAAGGCGGCGCACGCGCACCGTATCGCGACAAGGCAGAGGGCTACGGCGAGAAACGCAGCTTCGGTGAACGCCGCACGTCGTCCGATCGTCCGGCACGTCGCAGCGACGACGATGCACGGCCGCGCCGTGCAGGCGCCGAAGGCGGCGCACGGGCACCGTATCGCGACAAGGCAGAGGGCTACGGCGAGAAACGCAGCTTCGGTGAACGCCGCACGTCGTCCGATCGTCCGGCACGTCGCAGCGACGACGATGCACGGCCGCGCCGTGCAAGCGCCGAAGGCGGCGCACGGGCACCGTATCGCGACAAGGCAGAGGGCTACGGCGAGAAACGCAGCTTCGGTGAACGCCGCACGTCGTCCGATCGTCCGGCACGTCGCAGCGACGACGATGCACGCCCGCGCCGCGCGGGTGCCGAAGGCGGCGCACGGGCGCCCTATCGCGACAAGACAGCCGGCTCTGGCGAAAAGCGCAGCTTCGGCGAGCGCCGCACGTCGTCCGATCGCCCGGCTCGCCCCGCACGCGACGGCGAGCGCGGCAGCACCGAACGCCGCTCGACCGGCGCCGCGCTGAAGACCGCACAACCGCTCAAGCGCCGCGCCGCCGACGTCGACCACGGCGATGAAACGGGCCTGATGCGCCTGTCGAAGCGCATGTCCGAACTCGGCCTGTGCTCGCGCCGCGAAGCCGACGAGTGGATCGAAAAGGGCTGGGTGCTCGTCGACGGCGAACGCATCGACACGCTCGGCACCAAGGTCCGCCCGGACCAGAAGATCGAGATCGACGAGCGCGCGAGCGCCGCGCAGGCTGCGCAGGTGACGATCCTGCTGCACAAGCCGGTCGGCTATGTGTCAGGGCAGGCGGAAGACGGCTACGAGCCGGCGTCGGTACTGATCACGCGCGCGAACCAGTGGAGCGGCGACCGTTCGCCTCTGCGCTTCTCGCCGCAGCACCTGCACGCGCTCGCGCCGGCCGGGCGGCTCGACATCGATTCGACCGGCCTGCTCGTGCTGACGCAGAACGGCCGAATCGCGAAGCAGCTGATCGGCGAGCAGTCGGATATCGACAAGGAGTACCTGGTGCGCGTGCGCTTCGGCGAACGGCTGCTCGACATCGACCAGCACTTCCCTGCTGAATCGCTCGCGAAGCTGCGCCACGGCCTCGAGCTCGACGGTGTCCCGCTGAAGCCGGCGATGGTGAGCTGGCAAAACGGCGAACAGCTGCGTTTCGTGCTGCGCGAGGGCAAGAAGCGCCAGATCCGCCGCATGTGCGAACTGGTCGGCCTCGAAGTGATCGGCCTGAAGCGCGTACGGATGGGTCGCGTGATGCTCGGCGCGCTGCCGCAGGGGCAATGGCGCTACCTGTCGGCCGACGAGTCGTTCTGACCGCGGACACGCACTGCGTGCCACGCGATGAAAAAAGCCCGCGCGAGCGGGCTTTTTCGTTTCGATACAACGACGACGCGCAACACGGTGTGCGCAACCGCTTCAATGTCAGTCGTCGTCGGCCGAATCGAGCCCCGGGAACAGCACCTCGGTGAAGCCGAAGCGCGTGAAGTCGGTGATCCGCATCGGATACAGCTTGCCGATCAGGTGGTCGTACTCGTGCTGGACGACCCGCGCGTGGAAGCCTTCGGCGACACGGTCGAGCTTCGCGCCGAACTGGTCGAAGCCGCTGTAGCGCACCTTCGCATAGCGGCTGACGACACCGCGCATGCCCGGCACCGACAGGCAGCCTTCCCAGCCCTCTTCCATGTCCGGCGGCATGTACTCGAGCTTCGGGTTGATCAGCACGGTCTCGGGCACGGGCGGCGCGTCCGGATAGCGGTTGTTGCTGCCGAAGCCGAAGATGATGATCTGCAGCCCGACGCCGATCTGCGGCGCGGCTAGCCCCGCACCGTTCGCGTGATGCATCGTCTCGAACATGTCCGCGACGATCTCGTGCAGTTCGGGGGTATCGAACCGCTCGACCGGCTTGGCGACTTCGAGCAGGCGCGGATCGCCCATCTTCAGGATCTCGCGAATCATGGCGTGTTGCCCTCCAGGAGTTGGTGCAGTCCGTCTTCATCCAGTACGGGGATGCCGAGTTCCTCGGCCTTCGCGAGCTTGCTGCCGGCTTCGGCGCCCGCGACCACGTAATCCGTCTTCTTCGATACCGAGCCCGCGACTTTCGCGCCCGCCGCTTCAAGCATCTCCTTCGCCGCGTCGCGCGTAAGGTTCGGCAGCGTGCCCGTCAGCACGACCGTCTTGCCGGCCAGCACGCCCTGCGGCGCCTTCGGCGCGGGCGGGCCTTCAGGCCACGTCACCTTGCCGGGCGCGCGCAGTTGCTCGATCACCGTGCGGTTGTGCTCTTCCGCGAAGAACTGGTGGAGCGACTCGGCCACGATCGGTCCGACGTCGTTCACTTCGAGCAGTTCCTCGATCGACGCGTCCATGATCGGGGTCAGCGACCCGAAATGCTTCGCGAGATCCTTCGCGGTCGATTCGCCGACATGGCGGATCCCGAGCCCGTAGATGAAGCGCGCGAGCGTCGTGTGCTTCGCCTTCTCGAGCGAGTCGAGCAAATTCTGCGCGGACTTCTCGGCGAACCGGTCGAGTTCCGCCAGCGTCGCGAAACCGAGATTGAACAGGTCGGCCGGCGTGCGCACGAGGTTCAGTTCGACAAGCTGATCGATGATCTTCTCGCCGAGCCCGTCGATGTCGAGCGCACGGCGTTGCGCGAAATGCCACAACGCCTGCTTGCGCTGCGCCGGGCAGAACAGGCCGCCCGTGCAGCGCGCGATCGCCTCGTCCGGCAGGCGCTCGATCTTCGAGCCGCACACCGGGCACTCGGTCGGCATCACGAACTCGGCCGCATCGGCCGGCCGGCGGTCGAGCAGCGCACCGACGACCTCGGGGATCACGTCGCCCGCGCGCCGCACGATCACGGTATCGCCGATCCGGATGTCCTTGCGGCGCACTTCGTCCTCGTTGTGCAGCGTCGCGTTGGTCACCGTCGCGCCGCCGACGAACACGGGTTCGAGCCGCGCGACCGGCGTGATCGCCCCCGTGCGGCCGACCTGCACGTCGATCGCGACGAGCTTCGTCAGCGCTTCCTGCGCGGGGAACTTGTGCGCGAGCGCGAAGCGCGGCGCGCGCGACACGAAGCCGAGGCGATCCTGCTCGTCGCGCCGGTTCACCTTGTAGACGACGCCGTCGATATCGTATGGCAGCGACTCGCGCTTCTCGCCGACCTTGCGGAAGAAGCCGAGCAGGCCGTCGGCGCCGTGCACGACCGCGCGCTCGCGGTTCACCGGCAAGCCGAGCGACTCGTACCAGTCGAGCAGCGCGCCGTGCGTGTCCGGCATCGGCATCCCGTCGAGCACGCCGATCCCGTACGAGAAGAACGACAGCGGGCGCTGCGCGGTGATCTTCGGGTCGAGCTGACGCAGGCTGCCGGCCGCCGCGTTGCGCGGATTCGCGAATTCGCGCTGCTCGGCCGCACGCTGGCGTTCGTTCAGGCGTGCGAAATCGCGCTTGAACATCAGCACCTCGCCGCGCACGTCCAGCACGGCCGGCACGTGCTTGCCCTTCAGCTTCAGCGGGATCGAGCGGATCGTGCGGACGTTCTCCGTCACGTCCTCACCCGTCGTGCCGTCGCCGCGCGTCGCCGCCTGCACGAACACGCCGTGCTCGTAGCGCAGCGAGATCGCAAGCCCGTCGAATTTCAGCTCGCATGCGTACTCGACCGGGTCCGTCACCGAACCGGCGAGATCGGTCGTCTTGTCGAGCGCGTCGGCGACCCGCTTGTCGAACGCGGCAATGTCCTCGTCGGTGAAGCCGTTGTTCAACGACAGCATCGGCGCGTCATGAACGACCGGCGTGAAACCGTGCGCCACTTCGCCGCCGACGCGCTGCGTCGGCGAATCGGGCGTCACGAGTTCGGGATGATCGGTTTCGATTTGCTGCAGTTCGCCAAACAGCCGATCGTATTCGGCGTCGGGCAGATCCGGCTGGTCGAGCACGTAATAGGCGTAGTTCGCCCGCTCGAGTTGGTCGCGCAGCCACGCTGCACGCGCGTCGGGCTGGCTGGCTGGCGGTTCGGCTTGGGTTCGGGCCATGCTGGCGGCAGTTTCGTTCTGAAAAATCGGATGTTCGATTATCTCAGTTTGACGCCGCGGCGGGGGGCGCGATGCGTGCCGCGCAGGCCCGCTGCGGTGCACACGGGCAGTGTGTGCGGCACTGCAGCTACGCTGGGCTGACGGGCGACGGCACCGCAGACCGCCGCCCGTGTAACGCGTTACTGACTGAAGAGGCGGCGCGTGACCGGCGAACCGGCCGGGATACCGGCTTCCTCGAGCTTCGCGTACAGCTTCATCAGTTGCTGGTCGATCGCGACCAGCGTCGACTCCGGCAACGGCCGGCGCGAATCGTCGACGACACGCGCGCCGATCCGTTCGGACAGCGACTTCGCGTAATCGCACATCAGCCGGAACGGCAGGATGTCCTCTTCGGCGACCGGCACGTCGAGCACCAGCGTGATCATGTTGCCGCCCTTGTAGGTCAGGTCGTCGCGCAGGAAGTTCGTGTCGCCGAACTGCAGCATGAACACGGGGTTCTGCTTCGCGTCGAGCTTCACGAACCGCGTGCCGTCGCGCGACAGCAGCAGCCCGTCCTGGGACGCCACGGCCTGCACGTAGTTCGCCGACCACGGCGCACCATCCGACATCACGTTGATCGACAGCTGCGCGTCGCACTGCGCGGCAAAGCCGTCGAGTTCGCGCGCCATCGCGACCGTCTCCATCATGTCCGGGAATTCCGGTGCGCCGTCGATCGCGTCGGCGAACTGCTGGACGCCGGTCACGAACTCGGAGAATTCGAGCTCGTTCAGCGCGCCGCTGCGGTTCGCGAGCTGCGCGGCCGCGCGCAGCTCTTCATAGCGCACGCCGTTCTGCAGCAGCTCCCACTGGCCGCCTTCCGGCTTGCCTTCGATATGCACGGGCTTGCTGCCCGCCCGGCGCAGCCGCTGCGCGGCCGGCAGGATCTTGTCGCCCGGCATCGGCGCGCCGAGGCGAATCGGCACGATGCAGTCGATCCGGCGGTCGACGATCGCGGGCGGCGCCGACGAAATCGTCGTCGCGGCCGGCAGCACGAATTCGGCCGGTTCGTGCGAGGCGTCGGCGGCCGGCGCGTCCTGCGCGGCGGCGACCGCAGCTTCGTCAACGGCCTGCTCGGCCGACTCGGTCGACGCCAACGGCGTGTCGACCCCGGTGGCCTCGGCCTGCAGGTCGGCCGGCGTGTCGGCAGGCGCCACGCCGCCGAAGGTAGGCTCGACGCGCGCGGCTTCGACCGGCGCGCTCGCGGCGGCGGCCGGTGTCGGTGCGGCGGGCTCACGGCGCACGGGCTGGCGCACCGGCTCGATGAACGGCAACTCTTCGTCGCGCTCGGGGCGATTCATCGCCTCGGCCGCCTCTTCCGGCATCGGGCGCGGCATCCTGCGCCGCACCTTCGCGCCCTGCCATGCGTTGTAGACCACGACGCCGCCCACCACGACGGCGCCCGCGCCGATCAAACCGAGTGTCAACTCGTCCATGCACGCTCCATCAGCAATTCTTGTTCGTCGGAACCGCGAACGGGCGCCCATGCGCCGCGCGAACGCGGTCCGGTTTCGTCAAACGTCAATTCTGGGCAAAACCCGCGGCGGTTTCCATGTCCACCGCGACGATCCGCGACACGCCCTGCTCCTGCATCGTCACGCCGATCAGCTGCTGCGCCATTTCCATCGCAATCTTGTTGTGCGAGATGAACAGGAACTGCGTCTTGTCGGACATCGCGCGCACGAGATTCGCGAAACGCTCGGTGTTCGCGTCGTCGAGCGGCGCGTCGACCTCGTCCAGCAGACAGAACGGCGCCGGATTCAGCTGGAACATCGCGAACACCAGCGCGGTGGCGGTCAGCGCCTTTTCGCCGCCCGACAGCAGGTGGATGGTCGCGTTCTTCTTGCCCGGCGGCTGCGCCATCACCTGAACGCCCGCATCGAGGATTTCGTCGCCCGTCATGATCAGCTTCGCCTGGCCACCGCCGAACAGACGCGGGAACAGGTCGCTGAAGTGACGGTTGACCTCGTCGAAGGTGCCCTGCAGCAGCGTGCGGGTTTCCTGGTCGATCTTGTGGATCGCATCCTCGAGCGTCGTGATCGCGTCGGTCAGGTCGGCCGACTGCGCATCGAGGAACACCTTGCGCTCGCTCGCGGCCTTCAACTCGTCGAGCGCGGCCATGTTGACCGGACCCAGCGCGTTGATCGCATTGTTCAGGCGCGTGACCTCGCCCTGCAGATACGACGGCTTCAGGTCCGGCGTCAGCTTCTCGCGCAGCGCTGCCTCGTCGACCTCGGCCGCCGTGAGCTGCTCCGCGAACTGCTCGACGGACAGGCGCGCGGCCTGCTCCTTCAGCTGCAGCTCGGTGATGCGGTCGCGCAGCGGCTGCAGCGAACGCTCGGCAACGAGGCGCTGCTCGTCCGACGCGCGCAGCTTCGCGGTCAGGTCGTCGAGTTCGATCCGCGCGGCCTGCAGCGCCTCTTCCTTCACCGCGCGGATTTCGAGTGCATCCTGCAGGCCCGTGTGCGCGGTCTGCTCGTTGATCGTCTCGAGTTCGGCGCGCGCGTCTTCCAGCGACGCGGCAACGCGCTCGCTTTGCTCGTGCGCGACCTGGATGCTGCGCTTGAGCTCGTCGATCCGCGTGACCGCGTTGCGCGCGGCGAAGCGCGCGTCGTTCGCGCCGCGCTCGAGGTCGCGCGCCTCCTGGCGCGCCTGCGTCAGCGATTCGTCGAGCGCCTCGAATGCGAGCTGGTTGTCCTCGAAGCGCGCCTGCAGTTCCGCTAGTTCGCCGTCGAAGCGCTCGAAGTTCGCCTCCGATTCCGCGCGCAGTGCGCGCTGCTCGTCGATCTGCGCGCCGATCTCCTCGAGTTCCTCGCGGATCTGCGTGCTGCGCTGCGTGTAGCGTTCATGGGCCTGCGCGAGCTTCAGCACGTCCATCTGCAGCGCGTGCACGCGCTGCGTCGCGCGTTCGGCCTGCGCGCGCACGTCGCCGAGCGCCTGCGTGGCCTGCGTGTGCGCGGCTTCCGCCCGCACCGCGGCCGTGCGGGCCTCGTCGGCGAGCAGCGCCTGTGCGCGCACCTGGCGTGTCAGGTTCTCGATTTCCTGCTGGCGGGCCAGCATCCCCGCCTGTTCCGAATCGGCCGCGTACAGCTGCACGCCGACACGCGTGACGATGTGGCCGGCCTTGACGACAAACGCACCGCCTGCCGGCAGTTGCGCGCGCGTCGCGAGCGCCTGCGCTACGTCGTCGGCGACGTACACGTTGCCGAGCCAGTCGTTCAGCACCGCACGGATGCCTGCATCGTCGATGCGCACGAGCGACAGCACCGGGCGCAGCCCGGCGGCGGCGGCCGGCGGCTCACCGGCCGCGGGCGGCGCGTAGAACGCGAGCTTCGCGGGCGGCGCATCGGTCGCGAACGCCTTCACCCAGTCGAGATTCGACACTTCGAGCGCCGCCAGGCGCTCGCGCAGCACGGCCTCGAGCGCCGCTTCCCAGCCGGCCTCGACGTGCAGCTTCTTCCAGAGACGCGGCAGCGCGCCGAGCTCGTGCTTGTCGAGCCACGGCTGGATCTTGCCTTCGGTCTGCACGTTCTCCTGCAGCTGCTTGAGCGCGGCGAGCCGCGCCTCGAGCTGATGGATCTGCGCGCTTTCGGCCTGCACACGCTCTTGAGCCGCACGGCGTTCGCCGTCAAGGCGCGGCAGCGCTTCCTGCGCATCGGCAAGGCGTGCCTGTGCTTCGGCGAGAATCTCTTCCTGCTCGGCGAGCTGCATGCGCAGCTCTTCGAGCTGCGCTTCGTCCGGTGCGTCGAGCCCGCCCGCCTCGGACTTCAGGCGCTCATGACGCTGCTGGAGCTGCTGGAGTTGCTGGTCGGCATTGCGCTGGTGCGCGGCCTCGAGCTTCAGCGACTGTTCGGTCTGCGCGATCCGCGCGCGCTCGTCATTGAGCTGCGCCTGCGCATCGCGCCATTTCGCCTCGAGCGCCGGCAGCGCGTCGTGCTTCGCGGCTGCGTTGTCTTCCGCGAGCACGGCCTTCTCGTCGGCCATCGCGCGCGCCTCTTCGGCTTCCTCGAGCTCGTCCTGCGCCTTCTCGGCCTGCGCGCGCCACTGCTCGCGCTGCGCGTTCAACGCGGCGATCTGCGCCTGCACGCGGTTGCGCGACTCGACGATGAACTTGATCTCGGCCTCGAGGCGGCTCACCTCGGCATTCGCCTCGTAGAGCGCGCCCTGCGCGCCCTGCATCGCGTCGCTCGCCGAGTAATGCGCGACCCGCAGCGTCTCGAGCTGCGCCTCGACCTCGCGCAATTTCGCCGTTTGCGCCTCGAGGTCGATCTGCGCCTGTTCGATCGCACGCTGCTGCTTCTGCTGCTCGCCCGCGGCCTCGTTCTTGCGCAGCAGCCACAACAGGCGCTGCTTCTCCTCGCCGTCGGCGACGAGTTCCTTGTACTTGGTCGCGACGACGGCCTGCGCCTCGAGCTTCGCGAGGTTCGCGCCGAGCTCGCGGACGATGTCCTCGACGCGCGTCAGGTTCTCGCGCGTGTCGTGAAGACGGTTCTCGGTCTCGCGGCGGCGTTCCTTGTACTTCGACACGCCCGCGGCTTCCTCGAGGAACACGCGCAGCTCTTCCGGCTTCGCCTCGATGATCCGCGCGATCATGCCCTGCCCGATGATCGCGTATGCGCGGGGCCCCAGGCCCGTGCCGAGGAAGATGTCCTGGATGTCGCGGCGGCGCGCCGGCAGGTTGTTGATGTAGTAGCTCGACGTGCCGTCACGCGTCAGCACGCGCTTCACGGCGATCTCGCCGTACTGGCCCCACTGCCCGGCCGCGCGGCCGTCGGAGTTGTCGAAGATCAGTTCGACGCTAGCCCGGCTGCCGGGCTTGCGGGCGGTCGAGCCGTTGAAGATCACGTCCTGCATCGATTCGCCGCGCAGCTCGGACGCGCGCGATTCGCCGAGCACCCAGCGCACGGCATCGATGATGTTGGACTTGCCGCACCCGTTCGGGCCCACCACGCCGACAAGCTGGCCCGGAACCTGGAAATGCGTGGGATCGACAAAGGATTTGAAGCCAGCGAGTTTGATCGAGCTCAGACGCACGGCGGTATCGGATGTGAAGAAGGTGTGAAACGGACGGGGCCGCGACGCGCGGGGCCGGACGGCCCATGCGCGCGATGCGCCCCGGAATTCAAAAGCGGGGCCGCGCGCATCTCAAGCGTTGGGCCCCGCAAACGGCTTCCATCATACCATCGCGCGTGCACCGTCCCGCCCGTCGCCGGGTTTGCCCGATACCGGCGCGGCACGATGGACCCGGCTCGACAGCAGCGTCGCCAGCACGATGCACGCGCCGCCCGCCCACTCGCGCGCGCTCGGCAGTTCGTTCGCGAACACCCACGCGGACAGCGCGGTGATCACGATCTCGAACAGCATGATGATCGACGCGCGGTTTGCCGGCACGCGCGCGAGCCCGTATTGCACGAGCAGGTTGTTCGCGGCCATCGTCACGCCGATCGCGGCGATGATCAGTGCGGCCATGCCAAGCTGGCTGCCCGCCGGCGCGACCGGCAACCCTTCGAACAGCGACGCGATCGCGCCGAACACCGCCGCGCCGCCGAACAGCGTCGCCGTGCGCATCTCGGCGCGCATCTCCGGCAGCTCGCGGCTCGCCTTGATCACGAGCACGTTGCTCATCGCGAAACTCAGGCCGGCCGCGAGCCCCGCCCATTCGGCCGGGTTGGCCGGCAGCGGCATGCCGAGGCTCGGCGACCACAGCATCAGCATCGCGCCGCCGATCGACAGCGCCGCGAGCCCCGCGCCGGCCCAGGTCAGCCGCTCGCGCAGCAGGAAATGCGCGTAGATCGCGGTCCATGCGGGAGTCAGGTAGAACAGCAGCATCACGCGCAGCACTTCGCCGTGGATCGTGCCCCATACGAAGCCGAGGTTCGTCACGCCCGCCGTGACCGCGATGCCCGGCAGCACCCAGTGCCAGCGCAGCGTCGCAATCGTGCGGTGGCGCACGACGACCACGAACAGGAATGCGACCGCGCTCGTCAGCGCGCTCGCCAGCGTGCCGGTGAGGCCGAGCGACGCGAGGATCCGCAGCGGATACCAGATCAGGCCCCATACCGACGCGCCGATAAGGATGGCCAGCGTCGGCAGGCTGCCGCGTACCGCGTTATTCATTTGGTTCGATACCCTTTATTCGACCGGCCCGGCCGCCGTTCCGGCGGGCCGTGACCGCATTGCGTCACGCTATAATCGTCCGCTGCGACCCGCGCGCCGTCGGCGCCCGTTCGCAGCCGTGCGGCACCTGCGCCGCCCCTTTCGCTCCAACCGGCCGCGATGGCCGCTTCGCCCGTGAACCCTCGACTCGACTCGCTCCAGCCCTATCCCTTCGAAAAGCTGCGCGCCCTGTTCAAGGACGTGACGCCCGGTGCCGGTACGCCTTCCGCCGGCCTGAAACCGATCAGCTTCGGCATCGGCGAGCCCAAGCACCCGACCCCGGCACTGATCCGCGACGCCGTGGTGGCTTCGCTCGACGGCCTCGCGTCGTACCCGGCCACGGCCGGCTCGGACGCGCTGCGCACGTCGATCGCACATTGGCTCGAACGCCGCTACGGGCTGCCGACGATCGACCCGGCCACGCAGGTGCTGCCCGTGTCGGGGTCGCGCGAGGCGTTGTTTTCGCTCGCGCAGACGGTGATCGACGCGCGCCCGACCTCGGACGGCAAGAAGGCGATCGTACTCTGTCCGAATCCTTTCTATCAAATTTACGAAGGCGCGGCGCTTCTGGCCGGTGCCGAACCCTATTTCGCGAACAGCGCCCCCGCGCGCAACTTCGCGTGCGACTACGCGGCCGTGCCCGATGAAGTCTGGGCGCGCACCCAGCTGCTGTACGTGTGTTCGCCGGGCAACCCGACGGGCGCCGTGCTGACGCTCGACGACTGGCGCGAGCTGTTCGCGCTGTCCGACCGCCACGGTTTCGTGATCGCGTCCGACGAGTGCTATTCCGAAATCTATTTCGACGAAGCGGCGCCGCCGCTCGGCGGCCTCGAGGCCGCGCACCGCCTCGGCCGTGGCTTCGAGCGGCTCGTGATGCTGTCGAGCCTGTCGAAGCGCTCGAACGTGCCGGGCATGCGCTCGGGCTTCGTCGCCGGCGACGCCGCGCTGCTCAAGAAATTCCTGCTGTATCGCACTTACCACGGCGCCGCGCTGTCGCCGGTCTGGCAGCACGCGAGCATCGCCGCGTGGAACGATGAGGCGCACGTGCGCGAGAACCGCGCGCTGTACCTGCAGAAGTTCAACACGGTCACGCCGATGCTGGCCGACGTGATCGACGTGAAGCTGCCCGACGCCGCGTTCTACCTGTGGGCCAACGTCGCGCGCACCGGCCTGTCGGACACCGAGTTCGCCCGCCGCCTGTACGCCGACTATAATGTGACGGTTCTGCCCGGCTCGTACCTGGCGCGCGATGCGCACGGCACGAATCCAGGCCGCGATTTCATCCGGATCGCGCTCGTCGCGGGCACCCCCGAATGCGTCGAGGGCGCGCAACGCATCGTCGATTTCTGCCGGGCTCTCGCGCAGTAAGACGTCCATCCCGATCAATTCCATTCATCTCCTGCGAAAACGAACATGTCGCAACAACTTCAGCAAATCATCGATACCGCCTGGGACAACCGCGCCGAGCTGTCGCCGAAGGCCGCACCGGCCGACGTCCGCGAAGCCGTCGCGCACGCGATCGAGCAGCTCGACAAAGGCGCGCTGCGCGTTGCCGAGAAGATCGACGGCAACTGGACCGTGCACCAGTGGCTGAAGAAGGCCGTGCTGCTGTCGTTCCGCCTGGAGGACAACGCGCCGATGCCCGCGGGCGGCTACTCGCAGTTCTACGACAAGGTGCCGTCGAAGTTCGCGAACTACACGGCTGAGGATTTCGCCGCGGGCGGCTTCCGCGTCGTGCCGCCGGCCATCGCGCGCCGCGGCTCGTTCATCGCGAAGAACGTCGTGCTGATGCCGTCGTACACCAACATCGGCGCATACGTCGACGAAGGCACGATGGTCGACACGTGGGCGACCGTCGGTTCGTGCGCGCAGATCGGCAAGAACGTGCACCTGTCGGGCGGCGTCGGCATCGGCGGCGTGCTCGAGCCGCTGCAGGCGAACCCCGTCATCATCGAAGACAACTGCTTCATCGGCGCGCGCTCGGAAGTCGTCGAAGGCGTGATTGTCGAGGAGAACTCGGTGATCTCGATGGGCGTGTACCTCGGCCAGAGCACGAAGATCTACGATCGCGAGACGGGCGAAGTCAGCTACGGCCGCATCCCGGCCGGCTCGGTCGTCGTCGCCGGCAACCTGCCGTCGAAGGACGGCTCGCACAGCCTGTACTGCGCGGTGATCGTGAAGAAGGTCGACGCGAAGACCCGCGCGAAGGTCGGCCTGAACGAGCTGCTGCGAGGCGACTGATGGCGAAGCCGCGCACCGTGGTCGTCTACGGCATTCCGAACTGCGACACCGTGAAGAAGGCCCGCGTGTGGCTCGACGATCACGGTGTCGAGTTCGAGTTCCACGACTTCAAGAAGCTTGGCGTCAGCGCACCGCTCGTCGAGGACTGGCTGAAGGACGTGTCGCTCGACGCGCTCGTGAACAAGCGCGGCACGACGTGGCGCGGCCTGGACGACGCCATGAAGGCGGCCGCGGAAACGAAGTCCGGCGCGGTCGCGCTGATGATCCACAAGCCGTCGGTCATCAAGCGCCCCGTGCTCGTCGTCAACGGCCGCGTGAAATCGCTCGGCTTCGTGGCCGATCAGTACGCGGCGCTGTTTGCCGCCTAGGGCCGCCCGCGCCGCGTCCGAGGGCGCGGCCCGACGTCTCATCGCTGCCGGCCACCGCGCCGGCATTTTTTATCGAAAGTGGTCCGAACCATGTCCGCCACCCTAGCCCTTACCGAACAGCTGATCGCCCGCGCGTCCGTCACGCCCGACGACCAGCATTGCCAGCAGATCATGACCGAGCGCCTCGCCGCGCTCGGCTTCGAATGCGAGACCATCGCGTCGCACGGCGTGACCAACCTGTGGGCCGTCAAGCGCGGCACCGACGGCCGCGACGGCAAGCTGCTCGCGTTCGCGGGCCACACCGACGTCGTGCCGACCGGCCCGCTCGAGCAGTGGACCTCGCCGCCGTTCATTCCTGCGCATCGCGACGGCAAGCTGTACGGCCGCGGCGCGGCCGACATGAAGACGTCGCTGGCGGCATTCGTCGTCGCCGCCGAGGAATTCGTCGCGGCCCACCCTGGCCACCGCGGCGCAATCGCGTTCCTGATCACGAGCGACGAGGAAGGCCCGGCCACCGACGGCACCGTGAAGGTCGTCGAGCTGCTTGAAGCGCGCGGCGAACGCCTCGACTACTGCATCGTCGGCGAGCCGACCTCGACCGCGGAACTCGGCGACGTCGTGAAGAACGGCCGCCGCGGCTCGATGTCGGGCGAACTGATCGTCAAGGGCGTGCAGGGCCATATCGCGTACCCGCACCTTGCGAAGAACCCGATCCACCTGCTCGCGCCGGCGCTCGCCGAGCTCGCCGCCGAACAGTGGGACGAAGGCAACGAATACTTCCCGCCGACCACCTGGCAGGTGTCGAACCTGCACGCGGGCACTGGCGCGACCAACGTGATCCCCGGCCACGCGGACCTGATGTTCAACTTCCGCTTTTCGACGGCGAGCACCGTCGAGGGCCTGCAGGCACGCGTGCATGCGATCCTCGACAAGCACGGCCTCGAGTACACGTTGAAGTGGTCGGTGAGCGGCCTGCCGTTCCTCACGCCGCGCGGCGACCTGTCGAACGCGCTGGAGAACGCAATCCGCGCCGAGACCGGCCTCACGACCGAGCTGTCGACGACGGGCGGCACGTCCGACGGGCGCTTCATCGCGCGCATCTGCCCGCAGGTGATCGAATTCGGCCCGCCGAACGGCAGCATCCACAAGATCGACGAGCACATCGACGTGCGCTTCGTCGACCCGCTGAAGAACGTGTACCGCCGCGTGCTCGAACAACTGATCGCCTGACGGAGCCTCGCATGACGACACCTTTTGCAACTGTTCGCGACCTGCTGCGCTATGCGGTTACGCGCTTCTCGAAGGCGAAGCTCGCGTTCGGTCACGGCTCGGACAACGCGTACGACGAAGCCGCCTACCTCGTGCTGCACACGCTCGACCTGCCGCTCGACACGCTCGAGCCGTTCCTCGATGCCCGCCTGCTGCCCGACGAAATCGCGGCCGTGCTCGCGGTGATCGAACGACGCGCGGCGGACCGCGTGCCGGCCGCGTATCTCACGCATGAAGCGTGGATGCACGGCCACCGCTTCTACGTCGATGAACGCGTGATCGTGCCGCGCTCGTTCATCGGCGAACTGCTCGACGACGGGCTGCAGCCGTATGTCGCCGACCCCGAGCAGGTCGGCGCGGTGCTCGAGCTGTGCACCGGCTCCGGCTGCCTCGCGATCCTCGCGGCGAGCGCGTTTCCGAATGCCGAGATCGACGCGGTCGACCTGTCCGAGAAGGCACTCGAAGTCGCCGCGATCAATGTGCGCGACTACGGCCTCGACGATCGCATCACGCTGCATCACGGCGACCTCTACGCGCCGCTGCCCGCGTTTCGCGCCGAACCCGACACGCGCTACGACGTCATCCTGACGAACCCGCCGTACGTGAACGCAGCGTCGATGGCGGCCCTCCCGCCCGAGTACCGGCACGAGCCGGAAATGGCGCTCGCGGGCGGCGACGACGGGATGGACATCGTGCGGCGCATCATCGGGCAGGCGCACAAGTGGCTGCACGACGATGGCGTACTCGTCGTCGAGATCGGCAACGAGCGCGAGCACGTCGAAGCCGCGTTCGGCGGCCTCGAGCTCACGTGGCTGCCCACCAGCGCGGGTGACGACGCCGTGTTCCTGATCCAGGCGTCGGACCTGCCCCGCAAGGCCTGACGGCCCCGAGACCGAACCGTGCGGTACGGCACACCGCTGTCCCGCACGGTTGGGTAAGATGCGCGTAAGCGGCCGTCGCGCCGCACGACTTCAGGAGTCCGTCACGCGCCCATGACCCTCGACTGGCTACATCTCGGCACCCTGATCCTGGCCATCCATGTGCTCGGGATCATCGCGGCGTGTCACGCGATCATGAATACGCGCACGTCGCAAGGCGCGATCGCATGGGCCGTGTCGCTCGCCGCGATGCCGTACCTGACGCTCATCCCCTACCTGTTCCTCGGCCGCAGCAAGTTCTCCGGCTACGTCGACGCGCGGCGCCACGAGATGGAAGCGTTGCGCACGCACACGCCGCGCGCGCCGTGGCTCGACGCGGACGCAACCGACGGGCCGGCAGCCGACGCGATCGGCCGGACCGCCGTGCTCGCGCTCACGCGGCTCGGCGGGATGCCGTTCGTCGGCGGCAATGCGGTGCGCACGCTCGTGAACGGCGACGCGGCCTTCTCGGCGATCCTGTCGGCGATCGACACCGCGCGCGATTACGTGATCGTCCAGTTCTTCATCGTGCGCGACGACGCGCTCGGCCAGATGCTGCGCGACGCGCTGCTCGCACGCGCGGCGGCCGGCGTGCGCTGCTACCTGCTGTACGACAGCATCGGCAGCTTCGACCTGCCGCGCAGCTACGTCGACACGCTGCGCCGCGGCGGCGTCGAGGTCCATCCGTTCGCGACCCACCGCAAGTTCGTCAACCGCTTCCAGCTCAACTTCCGCAATCATCGCAAGATCGTCGTCGTCGACGGCAATCGCGCGTTCGTCGGCGGGCTCAATGTCGGCGTCGAATATCTCGGCGCGAACCGGCGCCTGTCGCCGTGGCGTGACACGCATATCGAGATCCGTGGCCCGGTGGTGGCCAGCATTCAGTATGTGTTCGCCGAGGACTGGCACTGGGCCACGCAGACGCTGCCGCCGCTCGCCGCGCCGCCGGAGGCGCTGCCGGACGACGCGATGCATTGCCTCGCCGTGCCGATGGGGCCGGCCGACAAGCAGGAAACCGGCTCGCTGTTCTTCGTCGAGGCGATCAACGCCGCGCACGAACGAGTCTGGATCACGACGCCGTATCTCGTGCCCGACGAAGCGGTGATCGCCGCGCTGAAGCTCGCGGTGATGCGCGGCGTCGACGTGCGCATCCTGATCCCGAGCCGGCGCGACCACTACGTCGTGTTCGAGGCGTCCAGGCTCTATGCACGCGATCTCGTCGACGCGGGCGTCAAGGTGTTCCGCTACCGCCCCGGCTTCCTGCACCAGAAGGTCGTGCTGATCGACCGCGTGGCGGCCGCGATCGGCAGCGCGAATCTCGACAACCGCTCGTTCCGGCTCAACTTCGAAATCATGGTGCTGACCGTCGATCGCACGTTCGCCGACGAGGTCGAGGCCATGCTCGACGCCGATTTTGCGCAGGCCTACGAAGTCGATGCGAACGAGTATCGGCACTCGCCCGCGTGGCGGCGCATCGCGATGCACGTCGCGCGCCTGTTCGCGCCGATCCTGTAGCGGTCGCGCGAGCGCCGGCCGCGCGCCGCCCGTCCGGCGGCGCACGTTTCCGCACCGTTCGGCCCGGCGCCGCGGTCTCGGCCGGTTCGGTCCGGGACGCCCGCTCGCCGCTTCACGCGGTTACAGCAGCCTGTCGATATCCGCGGCGATTTCCTCGGGCTTCGTCGACGGCGCGTAGCGCTTGACGATCCGCCCGTCGCGGTCGACCAGGAACTTCGTGAAATTCCACTTGATCGCCTTGAGGCCGAGGATGCCGGGCGCCTCGTCGGTCAGGTATCGGTACAGCGGATGCGCATGATCGCCCTTCACGTCGATCTTCGAGAACATCGGGAACGTGACGCCGTAGTTGCGCTCGCAGAACGCGCCGATCTGCGTGGCGTCGCCCGGCTCCTGCTTGCCGAACTGATTGCACGGGAAGCCGAGCACGAAGAAACCGCGCGCCGCGTACTGGTCGTACAGCTTCTGCAGACCCGCATACTGCGGCGTGAAACCGCACTCGCTCGCGGTATTGACGATCAGCAGTACCTTGCCGCGGTACGCATCGAGCGACGCCGGCTCACCGGCGAGCGTCTCTGCGCTGAACGAATACAGGGTGGACATCGGGCACTCCTTTTACGAAACCGGATCGACGTGGAGTCTAGGCGAAATTGCGCCGTTGCGGCACCGGCCGTTCGGCCGATATCCGGAGCAACGCGCACGCAGTCTAGAATAGCGGTTTTGGTCAGTCATTCCCGCCGTGATCCGTTTCAATCAGTTCAGCCTTGCGCGCGGCACCAAGCCGCTGTTCGAGTCGACCTCGTTCGTGCTCAATCCCGGCGAGAAAGCCGGCCTGATCGGCGCGAACGGCGCCGGCAAATCGACGCTGTTCTCGGTCCTGCGCGGCGAGCTGCATTCCGATGGCGGCGATTTCGCGATGCCGCCGTCGTGGCGGATCGCCCATGTGTCGCAGGAAACGCCCGCGGTCGACCGCTCGGCGCTCGACTACACGCTCGACGGCGACACCGCGCTGCGCGAAATCGAGGCACGCATCGCCTCCGCCTCGGCCGCGCACGACGGCGCGGCTGAAGCCGACGCGCACGCGGCCTTCGCCGACGCCGACGGCTACACCGCACCGGCGCGCGCCGAAGCGCTGCTGCTCGGCCTCGGCTTCACGCTCGCGCAGACGCGCGAATCGGTCGCCAGCTTCTCCGGCGGCTGGCGCATGCGGCTGAACCTCGCGCAGGCGCTGATGTGTCGCTCCGACCTGCTGCTGCTCGACGAACCGACCAACCACCTCGACCTCGACGCGATCGTCTGGCTCGAAGACTGGCTGCACCGCTACGCCGGCACGCTCGTCGTGATCTCGCACGACCGCGAATTCCTCGACTCGATCTGCAATGTCACGCTGCATCTGGAGAATCGCCAGGTGAAGCGCTACGGCGGCAATTACTCGCAGTTCGAAGTGCTGCGTGCGCAGCAACTGGCGCTGCAGCAAAGCGCCTACGAAAAGCAGCGGAAGACAATCGAGCACCTGCAGAGCTTCGTCGACCGCTTCAAGGCCAAGGCGACCAAGGCCAAGCAGGCGCAAAGCCGGATGAAGGCGCTCGAGAAGATGGAGCTGATCGCGCCCGCGCACATCGCATCGCCGTTCACGTTCGAGTTCCGCACGCCCGACGCCGCGCCGAACCCGATGATGGTGATGGAGGATGTCCGCTGCGGTTACCATGCCGACGACGGCACGGACATCCCCATCGTCGAACGCGTGGCGCTGTCGATCCAGAACGGCCAGCGCATCGGCCTGCTCGGCGCGAACGGCCAGGGCAAGTCGACGCTGATCAAGACGCTGGCCGGCACGCTCGCGCCGCTGTCGGGCCACGTGCGCGACGGCAAGGGGCTGACGATCGGCTATTTCGCGCAGCACCAGCTCGAAACGCTGCGCGAAGACGATTCGCCGCTCGCGCATCTCGCACGGCTCGCCCCCGATACGCGCGAGCAGGAACTGCGCGACTTCCTCGGCGGCTTCAATTTCTCGGGCGACATGGCGACGAGCCCGGTCGGCCCGTTCTCCGGCGGCGAGAAAGCGCGGCTCGCGCTCGCGCTGATCATCTGGCAGAAGCCGAACCTGCTGCTGCTCGACGAACCGACCAACCACCTCGACCTCGAAACGCGTCACGCGCTGACGATGGCGCTCGCGCAGTTCGAAGGCACGCTGATTCTCGTCTCGCACGACCGCCACCTGCTGCGCGCGACCACCGACCAGTTCATGCTCGTCGCAAAGCACCGGCTGCAGCCGTTCGACGGCGACCTCGACGACTACCGCGACTGGCTACTGCAGCATGCGGCCGAGCAGCGCGCGGCCGCGAAGGCCGACAGCGCGGCGGCGGGCGCGGATCCGGGCGTCAACCGCAAGGATCAGAAGCGCCAGGCGGCCGAGGAGCGCCAGCGGCTGTCGCAGTTGAAGAAGCCGCTGCAGAACCGCATCACGAAGCTCGAAAAGGAAATGGAAACGCTGCACGCGGAGAAGGCGCGCCTCGACGCGTTCGTCGCCGATCCGGCGAGCTACGAGGCCGCGCGCAAGACGGAACTGACCGAAGCGATCCGCAAGCTGGGCGAGGTCAATACGCGGCTCGAAACCGTCGAGGCGGACTGGCTCGCCGTGCAGGAAGAACTCGAGCAGATCGGCTGAACGCGGCCCCGGCGCCGTCGCCGTTCCCTTCAACGGCCACGCGGCATCCCCGGGGGTGTCGACGATCCCCGAACCCGCCCGGCCGTGCCGGGCCCGGAAAGGACAAGGCCGGGCGCCCAGGCCCGGCCTCTTCGTCATTGTCGCGTTCGACATCGTTGCGTCGGCCGTCCGTCGGACGCGCCGCCCGCTCAACGCCGCGGCAACGTATCGCGCGGCATCTGCTCGTCATCGCCCATCAGGTGACGCCGCCCTTCGGTCGGCCGGCGGATCGCCGCGGCGACCTCCGCTTCCGTCACGTCCTCGGACACGACCCGGCGCGCGAGACGCCCTTCGTCGTCGATCCACTCGACGATCCGGCATCCACCGCCCCACGGCTGAACGATCGGCTCCGACACACGGCAGCCGCGCAGGTTGTAACTGCGTCCGCCCGGCGTTTCCCCATACTGTTTAAACATAGGTTCCCTTCGCATTGCGCGGTTCGACAATCCGGCAAAGGATAGGGAAAAGCAATGTCCGGCGGGTTACAGAAGCCTACATAATCTTTACAACGAATTACGCGACAGATCGCGGCCCACCGGCCCGCGCGGGTGCCGGCCACGCACGGTCATTCGAGATCGCGCACGCGGTCGATCGCCTGCTCGATCCGCTCGACGGCCATCACGTTCAGTCCTTCGATCGGCTGTTTCGGCGCATTCGCCTTCGGGATCAGCGCGGCGGTAAAACCGAGCTTCGCCGCCTCGCGCAGCCGTTCCTGGCCGCGCGGCGACGGCCGGATCTCGCCCGCCAGCCCCACTTCGCCGAACACGATCAGGCCCTTCGGCAGCGCCTTGTTGCGCATCGACGAATGGATCGCGAGCAGCACCGCGAGGTCGGCGGCCGGTTCGGTGATCTTCACGCCGCCCACCGCGTTCAGGAACACGTCCTGGTCGAAACACGCGATGCCCGCGTGCCGGTGCAGCACCGCAAGCAGCATCGCGAGCCGGTTCTGTTCGAGGCCGACCGCGAGCCGGCGCGGATTCGGCACGTGGGCCGTATCGACGAGCGCCTGGATTTCGACGAGCAGCGGGCGCGTGCCCTCCTGCGTGACGAGCACGCACGAGCCCGGCACGACCTGCTCGTGCTGCGACAGGAACAGCGCCGACGGGTTCGCGACGCCGCGCAGCCCGCGCTCGGTCATCGCGAACACGCCGAGTTCGTTGACCGCGCCGAAGCGGTTCTTGAACGCGCGCACGAGCCGGAACGACGAATGGGTGTCGCCCTCGAAGTACAGCACCGTGTCGACGATGTGCTCGAGCACGCGCGGGCCGGCGAGGTTGCCTTCCTTCGTCACGTGCCCGACCATGATGATGGCAGTACCGGACTGCTTCGCGATGCGCGTGAGCTGCGCCGCGCATTCGCGCACCTGCGCGACCGAGCCGGGCGCCGACGTCAACGCTTCGGAATAGACGGTCTGGATCGAGTCGATGACGGCGACGTCCGGCCGCTCCGCGTCGATCGCGGTCTGGATCTTCTCGAGCTGGATCTCGGCGAGCAGCTTCAGCTCGGCCGCCGGCGCGCCGCCGTCGAGCAGCGCAAGCCGTTGCGCGCGCAACGCGATCTGCGCGGCCGACTCCTCGCCGCTAATATACAGTGCGCGCCGCTCGCTCGCGATGTCCGCGAGCGACTGCAACAACAGCGTCGACTTGCCGATGCCGGGATCGCCGCCGATCAGCACGACGCCGCCCGGGACCAGCCCGCCACCCAGCACGCGATCGAATTCGCCGATGCCGGTGGAGAAGCGCGGCACGTCGGCCGCCTCGATGTCGACGAGGCGCTGCACGGGCGCCCGCTTCGCGAGCGACTGGAAGCGATGGGCGGCCGGCGACTCGGCGACCGATTCGACGAGGGTATTCCAGGCCTGGCACGACGGGCATTGCCCTTGCCACTTCGGGGTTTGTCCGCCGCACTCGCTGCAGACGTAGACGGTTTTCTGTTTGGCCACGCGTGCTGCCCTTATTCCGCGCGCACCGGTACGCGGCCGGCAACCGCGCACATCAATTCATAGCCGATGGTCCCGCAATGGCGCGCGACGTCGTCGATCGGCAGCACGTTGCCCCACAGCTCGACCCGCGCGCCGACGCCGGCCTGCGGGCACGGAGTCAGGTCGACGGTGATCATGTCCATCGACACGCGGCCGACGATCCGCGTGCGGATGCCGTCGACGATCACCGGCGTGCCTTCGGGCGCGACCCGCGGATAGCCGTCCGCGTAGCCGCACGCGACGACGCCGATGCGCATCTGCGCTTGCGCGGAGAACGTCGAGCCGTAGCCGATCGCCTGCCCCTTCGCGATCGTCTGCACCGCGATCAACTCGGACGCGAGCGTCATCGCTGGCTTCAACCCGGTGTCGGCGATGTCGGCCGACAGCCCCGACGGCGATGCGCCGTACAGTACGATCCCCGGCCGCACCCAGTCGAAGTGCGTATCCGGATGCCACAGCACGGCCGCCGAATTCGCGAGACTGCGCGCGCCGGCGATGTTTTCCGCGCCGCGCTCGAACGTCGCAAGCTGCTCGGCGACGCCGCGCTCGTTGTCGGCGTCCGAAAAATGGGTCATCAACGTGATCTGGCCGATGCCGGGGCACGCGCGGGCGCGCTCCCACGCGGCGCGGTATTTCTCCGGCACGTAGCCGAGCCGGTTCATCCCGCTGTTCATCTTGAGATGCACGTTGACGGGCTTCGACAGCCGCGCCGTCTCCAGCATCCGCATCTGCTCGTCGTTGTGGACGGTGGTCGTCAGGCTGTAGCGGTCGATCACGTCGATGTCGGTCGAGCGGAAGAACCCTTCGAGCAACAGGATCGGGCCGGCCCAGCCGAGCTCGCGCAGCTTCACGGCCTCGTCGAGGTCGAGCAGGCCGAAGCCGTCGGTGCCGCGCAGGCCGGGAAACACGCGCGCGAGACCGTGGCCGTAAGCGTTGGCCTTGACGACCGCCCAGACCTTGGACGGGCCGGCAAATCGGCGGACGACGGAGAGATTGTTCGCGAGAGCGGCGGTATGGATGGTGGCGGAGATCGGGCGCGGCATGGGAAATTTACGTAAAGACGCTTGCGAATCATCAGCTTACCGCGCCTTTTGAGCACCGAAGCCGACAATTTGCGGAACGATCGGGGAATCTTGCTAGTCCGAATTGCCGTATTTTCGTGTTATAAAGCCGTGCGCACAACCCATTTCGAACGGAATAAGCCGATCGCATACCAGGCGGCCTACGCGGCCCTGCCGCAGCGACGAAAGCATCGCATCAGATGAAAAAAGGTTTTTACACCATCATGGCCGCGCAGTTTTTCTCGTCGCTGGCCGACAATGCGCTTCTCATCGCCGCCATCGCCCTGCTGAAAGACCTCCACGCCCCCAACTGGATGACACCGCTGCTCAAGCTGTTCTTCGTGTTGTCCTATGTGGTGCTGGCGGCGTATGTCGGTGCGTTCGCCGACTCGCGCCCGAAGGGCCGCGTGATGTTCATCACCAATTCGATCAAGGTGGTCGGCTGCCTGATCATGCTGTTCGGCGCCCATCCGCTGATTGCGTACGGGATCGTCGGATTCGGCGCCGCGGCCTACTCGCCCGCGAAATACGGCATTCTGACCGAGTTGCTGCCGGCCGACCGGCTCGTCGCCGCGAACGGCTGGATCGAAGGCACGACCGTCAGCTCGATCATTCTCGGCACCGTGCTGGGCGGCGCGCTGATCAGCCCGCACATCGCGTCGCACGTGATCGCGCACACGCCCGCCTGGATTGCCACGCCCGCGGAAGCGGCGATGGTGATCATCATGGCGATCTATGTGATCGCCGCCATCTTCAACCTGCGAATCCCCGATACGGGCGCGCGCTACCCGAAGCAGGAGCGCGGCCCGGTCAAGCTCCTCACCGACTTCGCCGACTGCTTCATGGTGCTTTGGCGCGACAAGCTCGGCCAGATCTCGCTCGCAGTCACGACGCTGTTCTGGGGTGCCGGCGCGACGCTGCAGTTCATTGTGCTGAAGTGGGCCGAAGTCTCGCTCAACATGTCGCTGTCCGAAGGCGCGATCCTGCAGGCCGTGGTCGCGGTCGGCGTCGCGGGTGGCGCGATCGCCGCCGCCGCGCGGATCCCGCTGAAGAAGTCGCTTGCCGTGCTGCCCGTCGGCATCATCATGGGCATCGCGGTCATGCTGATGGCGTTCTACACGCGCGACCTGTTCCCGTCGCACTGGGCCGTGCACTTCGGCCACCTGCGCCTGCCGGTGTACCTGATCGTCGCGTACATCTTCCTGATCTGCGTCGGCGCGCTGTCCGGCTATTTCGTGGTTCCCATGAACGCGCTGCTGCAGCATCGCGGCCACGTGCTGCTGTCGGCCGGCCACTCGATCGCGGTGCAGAACTTCAACGAGAACCTGTCGGTGCTCGTGATGCTGTGCCTGTATGCGGTGCTGGTCTGGCTCGACGTGCCGGTCGGCGTCGTGATCGTGCTGTTCGGCACGTTCGTCTGCCTGACGATGTGGCTCGTGATGCGCCGCCACCAGGCGAACCAGCGTCAGTTCGACTCGGTCGCGCTGATCGGCGAATCGCGGCACTGACGCTACACTTCTCTTTCGTTCCGCTTCCGTCCGTCGGCGCCGGTCCTCGAACCGGCGCCTTGCCATCATGACGCACCCGATACCCAACGTCCTGACGATCGCCGGCTCCGACTCGGGCGGCGGCGCAGGCATCCAGGCCGACCTCAAGACCTTCTCCGCGCTCGGCGCGTACGGCGCGAGCGTGATCACCGCGCTGACCGCGCAGAACACGCGCGGCGTGACCGGCGTGCACGCGCCGGACGCCGCGTTCGTGACCGCGCAGCTCGACGCCGTGTTCGACGACATCCGCATCGACGCGGTCAAGATCGGCATGCTCGCGAACGCAGCGATCGTGCATGCGGTGGCCGATGCGCTGCGGCGTTACATGCCGCGTTTCGTCGTGCTCGACACGGTGATGATTTCGAAGAGCTCGCACGCGCTGCTCGCGCCCGACGCGGTCGACGCATTGCGCGACGCGCTGCTGCCGCTCGCGACCGTCGTCACGCCGAACCTGCCCGAAGCGGCCGCCCTGCTCGGCGACACGCCCGCGACGACCGAAGACGACATGGTCCGGCAGGGCCACGCGCTGCTGAAGCGCGGTGCGCGCGCCGTACTGATGAAGGGCGGCCACCTGCCCGATGCGGCCGCGAGCCCCGACTGGCTCGTCGATGCGACGCATACGGTGCGGTTCGACGGCACGCGCGTGCCGGTCAGCAACACGCACGGCACGGGCTGCACGTTGTCGTCGGCGATTGCCGCGCTGCTGCCGCAGCAACCCGATCTCGAGTGCGCGGTACGCGAAGCGAAGGCCTACCTGAGCGGCGCGATCGCCGCGAGCGGCCAGCTCGACGTCGGCCGCGGCGTCGGCCCCGTCCATCACTTCCATCGCTGGTGGTAAGCGCCAGCTGACGCGACGTCAGTGGTCCTGGCCAGCGAACGCCCGCGCACGCGCGGGCCAGTCGTCCGGCACGATGAAGCCTCGCGCCGTCTCCCGCCATACGCCGTCGCCGTCCTGACGATGGACACCGATCAGCGCGGGCGCCTGGCGCGCCGTCAATACGGATGGCAACGCAAGCGAATGCGCCAGCGGTTCGGGCGCGGCGTCGGCCGCCACCCGCCGCGGCGCGAGCCACGCGAGCCGCGGCAGCACGTTCCACGCCGCATCGTCGGGCTGCGCGGCTGCCCAGGCGGGCCACTGCGCGTGCGTGAGCCAGAACCCGCGCGGATGATCGGCCGCGATTTCGGCGGCCACCGGCGGCAGCGGCACGCCGTGCGGATAGAACAGCCAGCCCTTGATGAACATCTGGGCATCGGACGGCGCGCCGTAGCCGAGCAGCACGAACCCGTGGCGATCGCTCAGCCGCAGTTGATGCTCGAGCAGCCGGTTGCGCTTGCGGTCGAGGCGGTCGACGAGATTCGGCCCGACGAAATCCGCCAGCGATGCGTCGCCGTCCACCGGCGCGCATAGATAGCACTTCACCGCGAGTTCCCAGTGCAGGCGCAGCCCGCCCGGCGCATCGACGAGGAAATCGACCTCGCCGAGCGTCTTGCCGTTGCTGCGCAGCGGCAGGTTGGCGGCGACGAGCCGCAGCGACGGCCCGTGCGTGAGGAAGTATTCGAGCAGGCATTCGGCATAGCGGCCGAGTCGCACGGGCCGCAGCCCGTCGAGCGCTCGGTGCAGCGGCTCGGGCGCGGCATCGAGCGCGACGAGCCACGCTTCGACGGCCACCCGCTCGACCGCATCCGACCACGGATGCGCGAGCGGTGCGCCGGGCGCCGCGGTGAGCAGGCTCGGGCTCGCGAGGAGCCAGCCCAGATCACGGACCGCGGCATCGTGCAGCGTATCGACGAACGCGACCGCCGCGTCGCGCATCATTGTCCGGCCGGCCCGTTCGCGTCGACGCCCTCCGCCTGCTGGAACGTATCGCGCGCCAGGCACAGGTCGGCCCACGCCTTCGACTTGTCCTGCAGGCTGCGCAGCAGGTATGCCGGGTGGTAGGTGACGATCACCGGCACGCCTTCGTACGTGTGCACGCGGCCGCGCAGCGATGCGATGCTCGCGTCCGTCTTCAGCAGCGTCTGCGCGGCGAAGCGGCCGAGCGCGACGATCAGCTTCGGCTTCACGAGCGCGACCTGGCGCTGCAGGTACGGCTCGCAGCGCGCGACCTCGTCGGGTTCCGGATTGCGGTTGCCGGGCGGGCGGCACTTGATCACGTTCGCGATGTAGACGTTGTCGCCGCGCTTGAGCGCGAGCGACTGCAGCATGTTGTCGAGCAACTTGCCGGCCTGGCCGACGAACGGCTCGCCCTGCTTGTCCTCGTTCTCGCCTGGCGCTTCGCCGATCAGCATCCAGTCCGCTTCACGATCGCCGACACCGAACACGGTATTGGTGCGCTTCTCGCACAGGCGGCAACTCGTGCAGCCGGCGACGCGGGCAGCGAGCGCATCCCAGTCGAGCATCGCGACCGGCGTCGCGGCAGGACGCGATTCGGCCGGCGGCAGCGGATCGCCGGGCGGCGCCGCATCGAACCAGGCGAAATCGTCTTCGGTGAGCGGCGGCACGTCGTCCGCGGCAGCGGCCGGCACAGGCTTGACGGACGCACGATCGTCGCGCATCGCGGCACGCGGAGCGCTGCCCGCTTCGCCGGCCGGCACCGCATCGCGCACGGCTTCGTCAACCGGCGGCGTATCGTCACGTGCGAACGCATGCGTCGCAGGCGGTTGCGTATCGCGAGGCCGCTCTGCCGCCGTCCGCGGCGTTGCCGCGACGGTTGCGGCCGCAACGGCAGGTACCTCGTCGGCCGCGCCCGGTGACGCAGCCGGCGTTCCACCTGATTCGCCCGCTTCCCTGCTTTCCGCACGCTGCCCGCGCCGCACCCAGATCTGCGCGAGCCCCATTTCCTCGAGCGCTGCTTCAGCCCACGCCATGCGCGTCCCCTTCGTCCTTGTTCAGCGTCAGACGCATCACGATCGCGTCCTCCCGGCTGCGATGCCGCGCCGGATAGTAGTTCTTGCGCCGGCCGATCGTCGCGAAGCCGAAGCGCTCGTACAGATGGATCGCGCGCAGATTGGACGGCCGCACCTCGAGCAGCATGCCGTCGAGCCGCTCCGCGCGCGAGATGCGCACGGCTTCGCGCAGCAGTGCGAGGGCCGCGCCCGACTGCTGGGCGGCCGGGGCGACGCACAGGTTCAGCAGGTGCATTTCGTCGATCACCGGCATCAGCACGCAATAGCCGACGAGCGCCCCCGTCACGTGCCGCAGGCACACGCCGAAATAGCCGTTGCGCAGCGAATCCTCGAAATTGCCGCGGCTCCACGGGAATTCGTACGCGGCCTGCTCGATCGCGACGACCTCGTCGAGATCGGTGTCGGTCATCGGCGACAGATAGCGGTCGCTCAACAATACGCCCGTCATCCCTTCGCTCCGCCCGTCTGCGCCGCGCGGGCCGCGATGCGCTCGGCGGTGGTCTGCGCGACCTTGTCGCGTACGTACTCCGGCGCCGCCTGGTCAGCTGGCACCGTACGGCCGGCGCGGAACGCCCGCAGCGCGGCATGCGCGACCGCCAGCGCATGCGGCAGCGCGTCGCCGTCGATCACGGCCGCGGCGGCCGCGGCCGGCAGCTGCGCGCCGAACGCGGCCGCCGCGTTGCCCGCGAGCGTGAACGGCGCGTCGGGCACGCCGACGGCACCCGGCGCATCGAGCGACGCCGGATGCAGCGTGCGCCAGTCGCCCGCCTGGTCGTCCCACGCGAAGTCGGCCCAGTACGCTTCGTCCATCCGCGCATCGAGCGCGGCCAGCACGCGCGTCGTGCCGGGCGCGCGCAAGCGCGCGTGCTCGGCGCATGCGAGCAGCGTACCGACCGGCACGACCGGCAGCCCGCGGCCAAATGCGAGACCCTGGGTGATGCCGGTCGCGGTGCGCAGCCCGGTGAACGAGCCGGGGCCCGCGCCGAACGCGATCGCATCGCAGTCGGCGAACGTGAGGCCCGATTCGGCGAAAAGCTCCTGGATGGCCGGCAGCACGCGCGTGCTCGACACGGCGCCCGTCAGCTCGTGGCGGACCCAGGTTTGCGGGGTGAAAACGGCGTCATCGGCCGGAGCCGAGCGCAGCAGCGCGACCGAGCAGTATTCGGTCGACGTATCGATGGCGAGGAGCACTGTTTGCGTCATGGCCGACATTGTAATGCGGCGCCCCGCTCCCACGGGCGATCGGACCCGATTGCGATGCGTGCGCCGCGTGGCCGGCGGTTTGGAAGGATCGCTCGACCCCGCGCGGCGCGGCGCTTGTTAAGATCGCCCGACTTGAAACCCTTACGGAGACACACGATGAGCGAACTCACCGCCCAATTCGACCAGGCCCAGGTCGACGTCAAGCAACTGACCGAGCGACCGGGCAACCTGACGCTGCTGCGCCTGTACGCGCTCTTCAAGCAAGCGACCGACGGCGACGCGCACGGCGACAAGCCGGGCTTCACCGATATCGTCGGCAAGTACAAGTACGACGCGTGGGAAGCGCTGAAAGGCACGTCGCGGGATGCAGCGAAGCAGCAATACATCGAGCTCGTCGAATCGCTGAAGAACGGCACGGCGTCCTGACCTGTCCCTCCCGCCGCAATAGACAGTCCGCAATAGGCAATCAAATCAGTGGCGCAGCGCAGCAAATTTCCTTATAATGCTGGCTGCGTCACCCCCGCGCTCGGCTCGCAAGCCGTTCCGGCCCGACGCCTCGTAGCGTTAAGCTCCAATCCGGTTTAGAACCTGTCCCCTCCTGCTTCGACCCTTGCGGTCGTCAACTAGGCTGGCGGCCTCGCTCCAGAAGCGCGCCGCACCCAAAACAGCTTCTAATGCCTCATCCGCCGACGGTTCGGCGGATTGCACCCGTTTCCCGATTTGCTCGCTGAATCCGACGACTTGGGTATGCGCGATTGGCGCCGACGTTTCACCCACTGTGTTTCAAGGATTGTTATGACTTCGAGCATCAACTCCAGCCCGCTCAACGCGATCGCCGACCAGGCGCTCGGTCTCGACGCCGCCGCCGCACCGGCCGCGGTCGAACCGGCGTCGGACGAGCCGACTTTCGCGTCGCTCGGGTTGTCGCCGGAGATCGTCTCCGCGCTGCAGGCTGCCGGCTACGCCAAGCCGACGCCGGTCCAGCAGCGCGCGATTCCGGCCGGCATCGCCGGTCGGGACCTGCTGGTGTCGAGCCCGACCGGTTCGGGCAAGACGGCGGCATTCATGCTGCCCGCGATCGAACGTTTCGCGCAGCTCCAGAAGGCGCAGGCGCAGCAACCGCGCGCGCCGCGTGAACCGAACCAGGGCGACCGCCGTGCGCGCCGCCCGCAGCCCGTCGCCCGTCCGGGCCTGCTCGTGCTGACGCCGACCCGTGAACTCGCGATGCAGGTCACCACGGCCGCGTCGACCTACGGCAAACACCTGAAGCGCCTGCGCACGGTCAGCATCCTCGGCGGCGTCGCCTACGGCCAGCAGCTGATGCTGCTCGCGAAGAACCCCGAGATCCTGGTCGCCACGCCGGGCCGCCTGCTCGACCACCTCGAGCGCGGCCGCATCGACCTGTCCGAACTGAAGATGCTCGTGCTCGACGAAGCCGACCGCATGCTCGACATGGGCTTCATCGAAGACATCGAGACGATCGTCGCCGCGACGCCCGAGTCGCGCCAGACCATGCTGTTCTCGGCCACGCTCGACGGCAAGATCGGTTCGCTGACGAGCCGCCTGCTGAAGGATCCGGAGCGCATCGAAATCCAGCAGCGTCTCGAATCGCGCGCGAACATCGCGCAGACCGTCCATTACGTCGACGACCGCGACCACAAGGATCGCCTGCTCGATCACCTGCTGCGCGACGACGCGCTCGACCAGGCGATCATCTTCACGGCGACCAAGATCGATGCCGACCAGCTCGCCGGCCGTCTCGCCGACGCCGGCTTCGAATCGGCCGCACTGCACGGCGACCTGCCGCAGGGCGCGCGTAACCGCACGATCCGTGCGCTGCGCGAGCGCCGCGTGCGTGTGCTGGTGGCCACCGACGTCGCGGCACGCGGCATCGACATCCCGGGCATCACGCACGTGTTCAACTACGACCTGCCGAAGTTCGCGGAAGACTATGTGCACCGTATCGGCCGTACGGGCCGGGCCGGCCGTTCGGGCACCGCGGTGAGCCTCGTGCACCACGCCGAACAGGGCACGCTCAAGCGCATCGAGCGCTTCGTGCGCTCGCCGCTGCCGGTCAACGTGATCGAAGGCTTCGAGCCGCGCAAGGCCCCCCCGCGCAACGATCGCGGCACCGGCGGCCGCGGCCGTCCGGGCGGCGGTAACGGCGGTCGTCGTTTCGGCGGCAAGCCGGGCGGCGGTCATGGCGGCAACGGCCGCAGCTACGGCGGCGGCAATGGCGGCGGCTGGAGCGGCAAGCCGGGCGGCAGCCGTGACGGCGGCCCGCGTCGCGACGGCCAGCGCAGCGGCGGCCCGCGTCGCAGCAATTCGGCGTCGTAAGCACGCCCCGGCGGCCCCGCGGCCGCCCGCGGATGGCCGCCCCATCCGGCAGACCGGCGCACCCGCGCCGGTTTTTTTTCGTCCCGAGCCAAATTTCACGATGCGGAAAATTTTTTTGCGTCGTAAAAAATCATGCTGCGCGGCACAACCTTACAATTGCGAGATGGGAAAAATCGTTTCTTATTGCGAAACACAAATCATAAATCATTGATTAATAACGATTAAAAAGTTTAAAACTTCCTGAGACGGCCTCTGTTTCACTCCGATCGGTTTGCCTAGACTCTTATACAAGACTTCGCGAAACGGTACGCATCCCGCCCCGCTTCGAGAACAGCGTCCGCACCATCCGATTCGACCGATTTGGCAACACACCGCATCAAGGAGCTCATCATGTCGCGACAGCAACAGGCACAGGAACTGCAAAAGCAATGGGAAACCGATCCGCGCTGGAAGGGCATCAAGCGCAGCTACACGGCTGAGGACGTGGTGCGCCTGCGCGGCTCGATCGCCGTCGAGCACACGCTGGCCAAGCGCGGCGCGGAAAAACTGTGGCGCCTCATCAACGAAGAGCCGTTCGTCAACGCACTCGGCGCGCTGACCGGCAACCAGGCGATGCAACAAGTAAAGGCCGGCCTGAAGGCGATCTACCTGTCCGGCTGGCAAGTGGCCGGCGACGCGAACGTCGCGGGCGAAATGTACCCGGACCAGTCGCTGTACCCGGCGAACTCGGTGCCGCTCGTGGTCAAGCGTATCAACAACACGCTGACGCGCGCCGACCAGATCCAGTGGTCGGAAGGCAAGAACCCGGGCGACGAAGGCTATGTCGATTTCTTCGCGCCGATCGTCGCGGACGCTGAAGCCGGCTTCGGTGGCGTGCTGAACGCGTTCGAACTGATGAAGGCGATGATCGAGGCAGGCGCGTCGGGCGTCCACTTCGAGGACCAGCTCGCGTCGGTGAAGAAGTGCGGCCACATGGGCGGCAAGGTGCTCGTGCCGACGCGCGAAGCGGTCGCGAAGCTGTCGGCGGCGCGGCTCGCGGCCGATGTGATGGGCACGCCCACCGTGCTGGTCGCGCGGACCGACGCGGAAGCGGCGGACCTGATCACGTCCGACATCGACGACAACGACAAGCCGTTCCTGACGGGCGAGCGCACGGTCGAAGGCTTCTTCCGCACGAAACCGGGCATCGAGCAGGCGATCTCGCGCGGCCTCGCGTATGCGCCGCACGCCGATCTCGTCTGGTGCGAAACGGGCAAGCCGGATCTCGAGTACGCGAAGAAGTTCGCGGAAGCGATCCACAAGCAGTTTCCGAGCAAGATGCTGTCGTACAACTGCTCGCCGTCGTTCAACTGGAAGAAGAACCTCGACGACGCGACGATCGCGAAGTTCCAGAAGGAACTCGGTGCGATGGGCTACAAGTTCCAGTTCATCACGCTGGCCGGCTTCCATGCGCTGAACTACTCGATGTTCAACCTCGCGCACGGCTATGCGCGCATGCAGATGAGCGCGTTCGTCGAACTGCAGCAGGCCGAGTTCGCGGCGGCCGACAAGGGCTTCACGGCCGTCAAGCACCAGCGCGAAGTCGGCACCGGCTACTTCGACGCCGTCACGCAGACGGTCGAGCGCGAAGCCTCGACGACCGCGCTGCACGGCTCGACCGAAGACGAACAGTTCTTCGACGGCAAGAAGGTCGCGTAACGCGCGAAAGCGTCATGCCGATGCCCGCCCGTCACGCGACGGCGCAGCATCGGCCGCACGAACAACAATCAGGGAGGAGACGGCAGGCGCGCGGTGATCCGCGCGACCCGCCGCGCGGCTGCGGCCGCCAGCAACGACGCGCGCCGGCTTCGTCCGGCGCGCCCTTCTTTCAGCGGTGCTGCCGTGCGGCCGCCCGCGCGGCCACACACGGCGCCGCATCTACCGATAGACGATCACCGGAATTTTCGTATGGGTCAGCACGCGCTGCGTTTCGCTGCCGATCAGCAGACTGCCGAGCCCGCGGCGTCCGTGGGACGCCATGAAGATCACGTCGCAGCCGCCGCGCTCGGCCGCCTCGATGATGCCGAGGTACGGCGACGGATGCACGCTCGTCCAGCTGTCGCAGACGACGCCGGCCGCCTTCGCGGCCGCCTGCACGTCGTCCAGGTGCGCGCGCGCCTCGCGCTCGCTGCGCGCCCGGAAATCGGCGGGCGGCTCGATGATCACTTCGGAAAACGGCGAGTACGGATACTGCGGCAGGCACGCATAGGCCGTGACCTGCGCGCCGACCGCACGCGCCAGATCGATCGCGCCGTCGATCGCCTTCTGCGACAGTTCGGAACCGTCGGTTGGAACGAGGATGTGCCGGAACATCGCGCCCTCCTGCGTCAGATGCACCGCGCGCGCCGCAAACCCATGCGGGCTGGCCCGGGCGCGTCGCGCATGCCAGTTTCGATTGTAGTGCGCGAAACCGGGCGACCGGCGCCGGCAGCGGGTTCGCCCTCATATCGGAAACGCGCGGGCGGGCGCGCCCTACTCGCCCCAATACCCGGGCCGTTCGTAAGTATGTTTCAGGTAATCGAGAAACAGGCGCACGCGCAGCGGCAGGTGGCGGCGCTGCGGAAACACCGCGTGGATGCCGATCGGCGGCGCCGCGAACGCGTCGAGCACGCTGACGAGGCGGCCGGCCGCGATGTCTTCGCCGACCTCCCACCACGATCGCCATGCCAGCCCGTAGCCGGCAAGGCACCACTCGTGCAGCACCGCGCCGTCCGAGCATTCCATCGTGCCGTTCACGCGAATCGACACGACCTTGTCGTCCGCCTGGAACGCCCAGCCGCGTTGCTGGTTCGCGTTCGCGGCAAGTGCAAGGCAGTTGTGGCGCGCGAGTTCCGCGAGCGTGGCCGGCGTGCCGCGCCGCGCGAGATACGCGGGAGACGCGACGCACACGCGCCGGTTCTCGCCGAGCTTCAGCGATACCAGCGACGAATCGGGCAGCTCACCGAGCCGCACCGCGCAATCGAACCCTTCATTGACGAGGTCGACCATCCGGTCGGACAGGTCCAGCGTGACCGACACGTCCGGATGCGCGCCGCTGAACTCGGGCACGAGCGGCGCGACGTGGCGCCGCCCGAAGCCGGCCGGCGCGGAAATGCGCAGGTGGCCGCTCGCCTTCACGCCGCCTGCGGACACGCTCGCCTCCGCGTTCTGCATGTCGTTGATGATCCGCTGGCAATCCTCGAGGAAGGCCGAACCCTCGAAGGTCAGCGTGAGCTTGCGCGTCGTGCGCACCAGCAGCTTGACGCCGAGCCGCTCCTCGAGCGCGTCGAGGCGGCGGCCGATGATGGCCGGCGCGACGCCTTCCGCGTGCGCAGCCGCCGAGAGGCTGCCCTTCGCCGCGACCGCGGCGAACGTTTCGATCTGTTTGAACCGGTCCATGACTCGCAAGGGCGGCGCTCCCGCCCTTCAAATAGCTTGAGCGGCCAAGATTAGGTATATGAAAGTAAAAGATCAAGTGATGATTAGCGTCTTTTTTAGCACCTGTTATCACGAATAGAATCGACCCGACCTCTGAAACTGGAGCGCAAGGCTATGTCGGCCACAACGGCACTCTCCTCTCCCGACGCAATCCTCTTCGACGCATTCGGCACGTTGTTCGACGTGCATGCGGTCGTGGCCGCGGCAGAGCAGATGTTTCCCGGTCACGGGGACCGGTTGTCGCAGCTGTGGCGACGCAAGCAAATCGAATACTCGCAGTTGCGCACGCTCGCCGATCCGTCCGGCGCCCGCTATCGCCCGTTCCGCGACATCACGCTCGATGCGCTGCGGTTCGCCGCGCGCCTGCTCGGCCTCACGCTGAACAGCGCGGCCGAGAAGCGGCTGATGGACGAATACGCGTGCCTGTCCACCTATCCCGACACGGTGCCCGCGCTGCGCAAGCTGCGCGCGCTTGAACCGCGGCCGCCGCTCGCGATCCTGTCGAACGGCAACCCGGAGATGCTCGACATCGCGATCAAGAGCGCCGGCATGACCGGCCTGTTCGATCGCGTGCTGTCGGCCGACGCGGTGCGCGCGTACAAGCCGAGCCCGGTCGCGTACGCACTCGGCACCGCCGCGTTCGGCGCGCACCCGCGCGACATCGTGTTCGTGTCGTCGAACGCCTGGGACGTCGCCGGGGCCGCCTGGTTCGGCTACACGACGTTCTGGCTGAACCGCACGGGCGCGCCCGCCGAGGAACTCGGCGTGCCGCCCGACGGCACCGGCAGCGGCATGGCCGACCTGCTCGCCTTCCTCGCCACCCCGGCTCCGTCCGGCAGACCCGCAAACCGCGCGCGCCCCGGCCCGGGCGCATGACGTTCGCGGCGCTGCCACCTTCCCCCTTCACCGAAACCGCAACTGACCGACCAAGGAGATGAGACTCATGAGCACCCCGATCACGCTGCCGCAAGGCATGGCGATCACCGGCGAACTCAAGCCGGGTTACGAAGCGATCCTGACGCCTGACGCGCTCGCGCTCGTCGCGGCGCTGCACCGCACCTTCGAGCCGCGCCGCCAGGCGCTGCTGCAGGCCCGCGTCGAGCGCACCAAGCGCCTCGACGCCGGCGAACGCCCCGATTTCCTGGCCGACACGAAGGCGATCCGCGAAGGCGACTGGAAGGTCGCGCCGCTGCCGGCCGACCTGCAATGCCGCCGTGTCGAGATCACCGGCCCCGTCGAGCGCAAGATGATCATCAACGCGCTGAACTCGGGCGCCGACTCATACATGACGGACTTCGAGGATTCGAACGCGCCGAGCTGGACGAACCAGATCGACGGCCAGATCAACCTGAAGGACGCGGTGCGACGCACGATCTCGCTCGAGCAGAACGGCAAGTCGTACCAGCTCAACGACAAGGTCGCGACGCTGATCGTGCGTCCGCGCGGCTGGCACCTCGACGAGAAGCACGTGACGGTCGACGGCCAGCGCGTGTCCGGCGGCATCTTCGATTTCGCGCTGTTCCTGTTCCACAACGCCAAGGAACTGATCGCGCGCGGCTCGGGCCCGTACTTCTACCTGCCGAAGATGGAAAGCCATCTCGAGGCGCGCCTGTGGAACGACATCTTCGTCGCGGCACAGGAGGCAATCGGCGTGCCGCGCGGCACGATCCGCGCGACGGTGCTGATCGAGACGATCCTCGCCGCGTTCGAGATGGACGAGATCCTGTACGAACTGCGCGAACACAGCTCGGGCCTGAACGCCGGCCGCTGGGACTACATCTTCTCGGCGATCAAGAAGTTCAAGAACGACCGCGACTTCTGCCTGGCCGACCGCTCGAAGATCACGATGACGGTGCCGTTCATGCGCGCGTACGCGCTGCTGTTGCTGAAGACCTGCCACAAGCGCAATGCGCCGGCGATTGGCGGGATGAGCGCGCTGATTCCGATCAAGAACGATCCGGAAGCGAACGACAAGGCAATGGGCGGCGTGCGCTCGGACAAGCAGCGCGACGCGACCGACGGGTACGACGGCGGCTGGGTCGCGCACCCGGGCCTCGTGCCGATCGCGATGGAAGAATTCGTCAAGGTGCTCGGCGACAAGCCCAACCAGATCGCGAAGCAGCGTGACGACGTGCAGATCGAAGGCAGGAACCTGCTCGACTTCCAGCCTGAAGCACCGATCACCGAAGCCGGCCTGCGCAACAACATCAACGTCGGCATCCACTATCTCGGCGCCTGGCTCGACGGCAACGGCTGCGTGCCGATCCACAACCTGATGGAAGACGCGGCGACCGCCGAGATCTCCCGTTCGCAGGTGTGGCAGTGGATCCGCTCGCCGAAGGGCGTGCTCGACGACGGCCGCAAGGTCAGCGCGGAACTCGTGCGCGAATTCGCGAAGGCCGAGCTCGACAACGTGAAACGTTCGGTCGGCGGCAACACGCAGCCGTACGAGCGTGCCGCGGCGATCTTCGAACAGATGTCGACGTCGGAAGGCTTCACCGAATTCCTGACGCTGCCGCTGTACGAGGAAATCTGACGACCCGGACCGGGTTGCCTCGGTCCTGCCCGCCGCCGGTCGCACGACAAGGCGGCACAAAAAAATGCGCCCCGCGGGGCGCTTTTCATTTTGCGGCGCAGCGGTTCGCTATGCGGACGCTCCGGCGGCTTCCCGCTCGCGCCGGTGCTGAACCCAGTCGCCCGACGCGATGCGCGGACGGTCGGCTGCCGCATGCGCGGCGACCGGATAGTAGACGCACGCATACGTACGGCCGCCGAGCGCGACGGTCACGGGCTCCTGCCGGAACAGCGTGTCGACACCCGGATAGACGCGCTCGATCTCGTCGAGCACGGGCACCAGTTGTTCGTCGATCTCGTAGACGTCGCCCCACACGAGCGACTGGCCGGCCGTCCCGGCAAGCATCCCCGGATACGTACCGAAATCATATAGTTCGCCCGGCAGCGCGGCCGCACCGAGCAGCGTCGGCGCGGCGATCCCGTGCCGCGCGGCCGCATGGCCGATGTCGTTGGCTTCTCCCGCTCTCAACGTGCCGTAGACGAATACGTAGCGCATTGTGGTTCTCCTCTTCGATTCAGGTGTTGCCGTGCCGGGCCGTCGCGGCCGCGCCGCGGGCGCCGGCGTCGCCGCTCGCGCGAAGACGCGCCCGCATCGATAGACTGCACCGGCGACATGATGGTTCTTTTCGGCACGATGCTTCGCGCTGCCCCGGGCCCGGGCTTGCATCGGCCGGAACACGTGCGGCCCCATACAAAGTTCATTTGAACGGCGCATTATCGGCCGAAAAACCGCCGCATGCGCCTGCGCGGCGCCTTCTAAAATAACGGCATCGCCGCCGCGCCGACCGAATCGTCCATGAATCCGCCTGCCCAAGCCGACGCATCGAACCCCTACGACGTCATCGACATCCCGCCCGAGTTCGCGCCGACCCGCATCCACCCGATGCGTGTTCGGGCGCGGCAGGTGGATGCCGGCCGCCGGATCCCGCTGCACACGCACGCGTGGGCGCAACTTGCATATGCGTCGCGCGGCGTGCTGCGCGTCGCAACGACCGGGACGACATGGATGGTCCCGCCTTCCCGCGCGATCTGGGTGCCGCCGCATGTCACGCACGAGGTCGTGATCGTCGAAGAAGCGTACTTGCGCACGCTGTATATCGACGAGTCGGCCGTGCCGGAAGGGCTCGACGCCTGCCGGGTAGTCGAAGTGACGGGCTTGCTGCGCGAACTGATCGTCGCGCTCGACGCGCGCGACCTGACCAGCACCCGCGAACGGCTGCTGTGCGGGCTGGTACTCGACGAGCTGAGCCGCGCCGAACCGCTGCCGCTCGCGGTACCGATGCCCGACGAGAAACGGCTGCGCATGCTGTGCGAGTCGGTGCTCGCGCAACCGGCGCATGCGGAATCGCTCGAACACTGGGCGAGCGAGGTCGGCGCGAGCACGCGCACGATCTCGCGGCTATTCAAGCAGGAACTGGGCGTGAGTTTTTCGCAGTGGCGGCAGCAGGCGCTGCTCGCGCGCGCGATTCCGCTGTTGAACCAGGGGTGTCCGTTGTCGCATATCGCGCGCGAACTCGGCTACCAGAGCCAGAGCGCGTTTTCAGCGATGTTCCGGCGCGCGTTCGGCGAAAGCCCGCGCGCGTTCATGCTGCGCGGCTACGAGCATCGTGGCGCGGAAGACAGCATCGCAACTGACGACGCCCCCGACGACGACTCGATCGGCACTGCACGCTGACCGCCGCACCCCGCGTTGTACCGTCACGCGCTCAAACCGGGCGCACCATGTGGCGGATCGATCCGAGCTGGGCCAGCTTCGACCCGGTAACGCTGTAGCCCATGCGCTGGTAAAGGCGCGCGGCCGGATTGTCGACGAACACGCGCAACTGCAGTTCGTGCAGCCCGCGGGCGCGCGCCCAGCGATGCGACATGTCGAGCATGTAGGTGCCGGCGCCCTGCCCGCGATGACCGGCTGCGATCTGCACGTCGCGGATGTGCAGCGAATCGCCCTCCTCGGTCACGCGCAGCACGCCGATACGTTCGCCGTCGGCTTCCAGGATGAAGTTTTCGGATTCGCGCCAGCTCGCATAAAACAGGTCGCTGCGCCAGACGAGCCCATGGCGCTTGTAATAGCCGCCCATGTTGCCGTGCGTCAGCGCCTCGGCAAAGGGAAAATCGCCAGGCTCCGCGGGCCGGAGCTGATACAGCAATCGCAGGTCGGTCGGATCGAGCATCGCGCAGGGGTCAAGAACGCATCCCGCCACGATAGCGCAGTCGCGGGTGGATGCAATCGCGAATTTCTCGTAGCGGCGCGCCCCGTCAGCGCAGAAACCGGCGATACAAATGAAAAAGCCCGCACAAGGCGGGCTTCTTCATTTTCTGGCGGAGCGAACGGGACTCGCCTACATCCCGCAGGCCGCGGCAGCGCGTGCACGCGCTGCCCTTCGAGTCCCGCCGGAAGCCGCGCAGGCGGCTTCCTCCACTCCGCAGTCACGCACCCGCAAGCGGGCGCAGCCGACGGTACAAATGAAAAAGCCCGCACAAGGCGGGCTTCTTCATTTTTGGCGGAGCGGACGGGACTCGAACCCGCGACCCCCGGCGTGACAGGCCGGTATTCTAACC
>NZ_QTQF01000026.1:0-120211 GCF_003854235.1 Burkholderia sp. Bp8998 | reverse complement strand
GCGCCCGCCTTCGCGAGCTCCAGTGCGATTTCCTTGCCGATGCCGCTTGCGGCACCCGTGACGACTGCGGTCTTGCCATTCAGGTTGCTCATTTCGAATTTCCCGTGGTGAAAGGATTGACAGGGAGAAAGGACTGCGGACGTGTTACTGAGCCAGGTAATCGTAGACGACTTCGCCGAGGCCGAGTGTCAAATCCGCGACGAGGTGGCGCGCTTCGATGATCTCGAGCACTGGCAGGTCGGCCACCGGCGCAAGCGCGTGCGGTGCCAGCTCGAGCGAGGCGGGGCCCGTCCACGCGCCCTTCATCTTGATGTCCTGCATGTAGTAGCGCACCAGTTCGCACACGCGTGCGGTGCCGTCGACGTGCGGGATGATCTTCAGCAGGAAGTTCGGGCCGGCGAGGCGCTTCGTCTGCTCGTCGATATCGAGTTCCTTGTGCTTGTAGCCCATCGTGCCGGTCGCGACGCGCACCTTGCCGTAGTCGAGCGTGCCCAGGATGTGGTCGGTGTTCACGTGCAGCGTGGGCGACGCGAGCTTTTTCGGGAAACCCCACAGCTCGCGGCCGCCGGCGATCGGCGGGTGATCGTCGAGATACATCGCGAGCGTGTAGCCGCCGGCCTGGCCGTTGTACTCGACGGGAATCACCTGGCCGCTTTCCGTGTAGTCGCCGAAGCCGGTCGAATCGGCCATGCGAATGAATTCGTAATGCACGAGCGGCTCGGTGATCTGCAGCGGCTCCGGGACGATTTCACGCAGACGGTCCGGATCGGTGCGATACGTGATGATCAGAAACTCACGATCGACGAAACGGTACGGGCCCATCGGAAAGGCAGGGCTGGTCAACGGCATCGCAAACGCTTTCGATCTGACATCGCTGGGTTTCATGCGGACTCCTTGTTGTTGATCGCTTCGTGGATGAGTGCACGTAAGCTCGTAATCCTATGCCTGTGCGTTGCCGTTGTGCGATGCCGCAATTGGAATTAATTGTTGCCGATTTCGAATGATTTGCAACGCAAATATTGAGATGAACGGTGCAAACGGCATGGCGCGTGCGCGGCGCTCCGATGCTCGCACGCGTCGATGACGCCACGATGTGAAAAGGGTGAGCCTTTACGGGATGATTGGTGAGCGTTTACGGGAGACGGTCTCGCGGGAATGTGACAAATGTGTGAACTTGTGTTGCAGTGCAGGTTCTAAGTGCGTTCGCGCGCGGCGCACGGGCCCCGTCCTGATCATCGGTCGCCGACGCATTAAGCATTGCTTAAGCGAGTGAGCACTAGCATCGTTCGCATCCGACCGGCACGCCCGGTCCCATCATGACGTTTCACGCAACCGGATTCATGCAGAACCTCAATCTCACCCTGTTTTCCGCCGTCAATGCCGGCGCCACGGCACACCCCGGCGTTGCCCGCTTCGCGATCTTCGCCGCCGACTGGCTCGTCTACGCGCTGCCCGTGATGCTGCTGCTGACCTGGATTTTCGGCGAGCGCCCGACGCGGCGCCAGGCGATCGAAGCCGGTGTCGGCACCTGCGTGGCGCTTGCGCTCGCGCAGGTGATCGGGCATTTCTGGTTTTCGCCGCGGCCGTTCATGGTCGGGATCGGCGCGCAATTGATTCCGCATGCACCGGACAGCTCGTTTCCGAGCGATCACATGACGTTCGCGTGGAGTCTCGCGGTCGGCATGCTGCTCGTCGGCAGCACGCGGTTGACCGGGTTCGTGATGGCCGCGATGGCCGTCGCGATTGCATGGGGTCGTGTGTATGCGGGCGTGCACTGGCCGTTCGACATGGCCGGCGGCGTGCTGGTCGGCACGGCCGGCGCGCTGGCCGCGCACTTGTGCGGGCAACGCGTGGTCGAACTGCTCGAGCGGATCGGCGACGCGGTGCACGCGGTGATGATGGGGCGCGAACGCACGCCGTAAGCGGTGGAACGACCGGCCGGACGCCGTCAACCGGGCGTCCTGGCCGCGTCAGTCGAAGCGGACGGGCCGCTGCCCGCTTCGTGCAGTTCAGGTGTTTCGCCCGGGTGCCGGGCGGCGTCGCGTTCGAGAGAGCTTTCCTTCAGGATCGCGCACATCGCGACGAACAGCGCGAGCACGACGGCCGCCAGGCCGCAATAGCCGGCGATCTTCAGGTGGCGAAGGAAAGGCGAAGCGTGGCTTTCTTTTGTCATGACCGGGCGCTCCTCGGCGGGCTGCGGCGGCTGTCGCCCGACAGCGGCGTCGCAGACATACATATATACCAGCCGCCTCGCCAATGCCAAGCCCGCCGATGCGCGGGTGCCCGTTCCCGTCAGTCTTCCAGCGTTTCATGCACGGCCGTGGCGCCGCGTTTCCAGTAGGCCGCCGCGCGGATGCGCGACTTGTCGACGCCGCGCTCGCCGGTCAGGTGCTGACGCACCGCGCGCATCGACTGCGCTTCACCCGCCGCCCACACGTAACCGTCGCCAGAGGACGGCAGCGGCAGCTCGCGCACGGCATTCAACAGCACGTCGCCGTCCGCCGCGTCGGCTTCGGCACGAAAGCGCCAGATTTCATGCACGTCGGCACGCGTATCGAACGCGATCTGCGCGGTGCGATCCGCAACTTCCAGCACGACTGCCGCGCGCGCGCCGGCCGGCAATTGCTCGAGACGCCGGGCGACCGCAGGCAACGCCGTATCGTCGCCGATCAGCAGATGCCAGTCGAAATCGATCGGGACGACGAACGAACCGCGTGGGCCGCCGATGCCGAGCCATTGGCCGACGCGCGCCTGCGCCGCCCACTGCGATGCGGGGCCCGGATGGTTCAGCACGAATTCCAGATCCAGTTCGCAGGCGGCGCGGTCGAAGCGGCGCGGCGTGAAATCGCGCGCGATCGGCTTTGCTTCGCCTTCGGGAAACTCGGGGCCATTCGCGCCGAGCGTCGGCATCGCGGGCTTCGCGTCGCCCGGTGCGGGGAAAAACACCTTCACGTGATCGTCGAACGACGACGATTCGAAATCCGCGAGGTCGGGGCCGCCGAGGGTGACGCGCAGCAGGTGCGGCGTTACCGTGTGGACGCGCAAGACCTGCAGCAGGCGGAACTTGAGGGTATGGCGCACGCGGGTGACGGCGCGTTCGGATGGGTTCTGCATCAATCCGTTCTCCTGAGTTTTGAAGGGGCGGCGCGGATTACGCGCCGGTGCCGCCTTCGATTTCGGCCGTCGCGCGGCGCATGATCGCCGCGATACGCCGCTGTTCGTCGGCATCGGCCGCGCTCTTGTGGAGCAGTGCCCGCTTCAGTGCGAGGCGGGCCTCGACGAACTCGGGCAGCCAGCCGGGCTGTGCTTCGTCCTGCGCTTCGCCGCCCGCCGATTCGCCGGCGAACGCGCGGCGCATGAATTCCATCTTGCGCGCGAGGTGCGTGAGGCGTGCGAACAAGGTATCGACGCGTTCGTGCTGCGCGTCGAGATGCGCGCGGCCGGCGTCGGTCAGCGCATAACGCTTGCGGTTGCCTTCGGCCTGCGACGCGACGAAGCCGACTTCCTCGAGATACGTGAGCGCCGGATACACCATGCCGGGGCTCGGGCTGTAGAAACCGTTCGAGCGCGTGTCGAGCGCCTTGATCAGTTCGTAGCCGTGGCTCGGCTGCTCGGAGACCAGCGCGAGCAACAGCAGCTGGAGATCGTCGGAGCTGAACTGGCGGCCGCGCGGCATGCCGTCGTCGCCGAAATCGCCAAAGCCGCCGCGCCCGCCACGGCCGCCGAACGGGCCGCCGCCGCCAAACGGGTCGTGGCCGCGGCGATGGCGGCCGATTGCGTGCCAGAGCCCGGCGAACCAGTCAGGGCCGGCATGCGCACCATGACCGTCGCATCGGGCATGGCCGCGGGAGGGGTTGTGTCGCATGAGCGTGTCCTATATGTCGTAAAACATATCTAAAGATATGTATCTAAAGATATATCGTCAAGCGGATTTATTTGGGGTGCGATTCCGAATTTGATGGAGCAGATGACTGTAGACTCTCAATGATTGTGAGCTTATTCACACATATTGATTTCCGAAATTAATAGATCGAGGCTATTGACGGGTTGGCATCGCGCGGATCCCAATTCGTCCGTTCTTCGGCAATGGATCGGTTCATGACCACGGCTCCATCCGCTTCATGGACTTTCACAATGCGGTGAACGGTATCGACATGGTGGCATTCCGCAAGGCATTGTCTTCGGCGAGCTTTTACAAGACGTGGCAAGGCCGCTATGACAAGCAAGCGTGGTCGCTTCTCACGAAGTATGTTGGCGAACTGGTGTAGGAGCCGGCCATGCAGATTCATGTTGCGGATACTGCTCTCAACCGCGGGGAGCTAGTAGCGCTGCTAGCAGCAATTGAGCGGTAAGCCCTCGTCGCCTGAATGGATCGTCGGTATTGCAATCCGCGCTTTTCCTGAATCAGAACTCTACGCTAGCTAGGCTACTGAACTTGCAAGCGCTTCTGTGAACGCAGCCAGCATCAATTCTGGACGCCAACCGCCGTCGAGCCTGATCGATGTGGCGCGGCGCTCGGACATGCGGCAGATGGTCGGCACGATGCTGACCGAGAGCGATGCGATGAAGGGCCTGGCGCGTTCCGTCCGTTTCACGCTGCCGCGCCAACCGGAGCGCGCATTCGTGACTGATCTGAGGCTCGACCTGGATACCCGTTTGGGAGCGTGAATGAGGAAGGTTGCAGGCAGCTGCGCCGCCTCGATACGCGGCAAATCACGGGGATCCATTCGCTCTCGCCGAAGCCAGGTCCGCGTGAGCCGGCTCAGCGAGCATCATGGCGCCCTTCGTCCATCTTCGCGACAGCCTCTTTCAGCAGCCCGCGCAACCAGGTGAGCCCAGGGTCTGAGGTCCGGTGCTTGTGCCATTGCATCGCCTGCTCCATCGTCGGTACCGGCACCGGCACCTCGCGCAGCACGATCGGCAGGCTGCGCGCGGCCTCCGCGGCGAGCCGCCGGTGCATGGTGGCGATCCGGTTCGTGCCGGCCAGCAGGTGCGCCGGCGACACGAAGCTGTACGTGCTCGCCTCGACCCGCCTCACAACGCCGAGCCGCTGCATGAACCAGTCTTCGATCGCCGTCTGTGCGTCGCCGACCTGCACGACGACGTGCCCGGCCGCCATGTAGCGCTCGTTCGTCATCTCGCCTTGCGCGAGGGGGCTGTCGCTCCACATCACACAGCAGTAGGTTTCCTCGAGCAATACCTCGGCCGGATGCTCGGTCGAGCAATACTCCTTGGGGATGATCAGCAGATCCGCTTCACCGCGTTCCAGCAAGCGGTGGGGATACGCGATTTGCGGGCGCAGCTCGAATCGGATGCCGGGTGCTGCCTTGTAAGCGAGCGCGAACAGGTGCGGGATGAGCGTCGTCATCGTGTAGTCCGAAACGAACAGGCGGAACAGCCGGTTCGCGTGCGCCGGCACGAATTCGGGCTGAGCCGCCACCGTCGCGTCGACGCGCACAAGGATGTCGCGCACGGCGTCTTTGAGCGCGTCGGCGCGCGGCGTCGGCTCCATCTTGCGACCGACCTGCACGAGCAGTTCGTCGTTGAAGTATTCGCGCAACCGCGAAAGCGCGTTGCTCATCGCCGACTGGCTCAGGTGGATCTTTTCGGCCGCCCGGCTGATGTTCTGTTCGCTCAGGAGCGCGTCGAGCGCCACGAGCAAGTTGAGGTCGAGCTTGTTGAACCGCATGCGCGCTGTCTCCGTTCTCCTCTTCGCTACCGCGTGACCGTGCCGTATGCGATATCAGGGTTTAACCTGAAAGTATTGATGCCGTCGATAGCGGCAATGGATCGAATCCATTTTCAGGATACATCAGCCTGTCCTAACCTAGCCACATCTCGACGCGACGGCAGCCCACGCATCGTATCGGGAGGCCAGCGTCAGGTCATTTTCGGATCGAACGTACCGCTGTACCTCGGCCGTCTGCACCGCGCTTTCCACTATTAAAAGAGATGCCAGGCGGCGCAAACGCGCCTCCAGGAAGAGGAGACAGCATGTCCACGAAACTGATCGCAGCCGTTGTCGGTTGCGCCGTGTTGGCGACGGGGTTGATGAAAAACGCACAGGCATTCGAAGGCGGCGTTTCACCGTATCCGGCCGGAGCGGTGGGGACGAACATCGCCAACCTGCCGCCGATCCCCGGCCTGTTCGCACTGGAACAGTTCAACTACAGCTTTGCGAACGGCCTCTATGGCAACGACGGCAAGAAACTGCCGATTCCGTTCCGTACCTCGGTGTTTTCGGAAACCACGCGTCTGCTGGCGGCATATCCGTTCCACCTGCTCGGCGCAAACGTCTATACGCAGCTGGTCATTCCCGTTGTGTCATTGCATAGCACCGTGTTCGGGCAGTCGAGCACGCAGAACGGCCTCTCCAACATCACGCTGACGCCTGTGTTGCTGCAATGGAATCTCTCGCCGAACCTGGCGATTGCGTCGGGCATCGACGTTGCATTCGAGACGGGTTCCTATAGCCCGGTCAAGTCGAGCGTCGCGGTGGGCTACACCTCGGTGCAGCCGGTGATCTCGATTCGCTACAACGTTCCCAACGGAATCGACATCGCGCTCGCAAACCGCTTCCTGCTCAATCTGAAGAACGGCACGACGGACTACAGCTCGGGGGACGGTTACGTCGCGGAGTTCAACGCAGGCTGGAACTTCGGCCCGTGGAAGCTCGGCGTGGTCGGCGCGTACCTGAACCAGTTCAGCGACGACAAGGCCGGCGGCGTGAGCGTGGGCAATCGCATGCGGACATTCGGTATCGGTCCGTCGATCGTGTACGACGCGAGAAGCTGGAACGTCAACCTCAATTATCAGCAAGGCATCTATGCCGCAAACACGGCCAAGAGCAGCAGTGTGTGGCTGAACATCGCCATCCCGTTGTGGGCCGGCTTCGGGCGCAAGGGCTGAGCACCGTTTCGCGCGCCGGACTGCGCGCGAGAACCGGTCATCAGCGCCGTCATCGAGCAGTACGCAATTTCAATCAAGGCAATCAGCATGTTCCGATACTTTCCAACCAACTATGTCTGGAATCTGTCCGTCAATCTCGCCATCGAAATGGGCGCGCGCATCGGTGAAATCGAGGACATGTGCGGGCCGCTCCAGGAAGCGGCCAGGCAGCCCGACGCTGACGGCACGCGTGCGTTTCGCGAAGCGTGGGTCGAGAAGGCCGATCGCCTTTGCGATCTTGCGCAAGACGACGAGGCACAGGGGCGGCGGTTGTCGGCGGGCGAGAAGTACAAGCGTGCCGCGATCTATCTGATCACGGCCGAGCGCATGCTCGCGCACGATGCCCCGGGGCGTATCGAGCTTTACCAACGCTCGCTCGATACGTTCGACGATGGCATCGCACGCTCCGGCGACAACTGCGAGCGCGTCGCCATTCCGTACGGCGACACGCATCTGTCCGGACTCCTTGTGAAATCGAAGAACGCCGACGCGCGCAGTCCGCTGCTCGTGCAGGTCAACGGGCTCGATTCGACCAAGGAAATGAAGTACTTCGTGGGCTTGCCGGCCTGGCTGGCCGCGCGCGGCGTGTCGTCGTTGATTGTCGACCAGCCGGGTACCGGCGAAGCGTTGCGGCTGCGCGGCCTGAATGCGGTATACAACTCGGAAGTCTGGGCGAGCAAGATCGTCGACTGGCTCGAAGGCCGGGACGACGTCGATCCGAAGCGGATCGGCATGGAGGGCGTGTCGCTCGGCGGCTACTACTGCCCGCGCGCGGTCGCGTTCGAGCCGCGTTTCGCCTGCGGTGTGGTGTGGGGCGCCAACCACGACTGGCGCGACGTCCAGAAAAAACGCCTGCAGCGCGAAGGCAACTTCCCGGTGCCGCACTACTGGAAGCACGTCTGCTGGGTCTGGGGCGCGAAGGACATCGACGACTTCATGTGCATCGCCGAAAACGTGCATCTCGACGGTGTGCTCGATCGTATCAAGGTGCCGTTCCTCGTCACGCATGGTTCGCAGGATTCGCAGATCCCGGTCGCCTGGGCTCATCGCACGTACGAGCAACTCGTGAACAGCCCCAAGCGCGAGCTCAAGATCTTCACCGAGCGCGAAGGCGGCGTCCAGCATTCGAGCTTCGACAACTCGATCAACGCGGGGCACTTCATCGCCGACTGGATCGCCGAAACGCTCGGCGGACGCACCTCGCTCTGACTCATTCACCCATCTCAAGCACGCACATCTCATGAATATCATCGGACCCGATACGCTGGTCTTCGGCGTGGACGACGTCGCCGCCTGCCGCCAATATCTGCTTGACTACGGGCTGCTACCGGTGCGCGGCGACGACACCGGCGGCCGTTTCGAGGCACTCGACGGAACGGGCATCGACATCGCGCGCCGCGACGATCCGGCGTTGCCGCCTGCGCTCGGCACGGCAAGCATGCTGCGCAAGACGATTTACGGCGTCGCCGATGCCGCGACGATCGACGCCATCGCGGCGGAGCTGCGCCGCGACCGCGAAGTGAGCACGCTCGCCGACGGATCGATCGAATCGCTCGACGACATGGGCTTCGCGATCGGCTTCCAGGTCACCAGGCGCCGTTCGCTTGCCATGGCCGCCGAACCCGTGAATGCGCCGGGCGCGCCTGCACAGCGCGCGCCGAACGTCGTGGCCGTGAGCGACGATGCGGTCCTGACTCCGCGCACGCTTTCGCATGTCGTCTACTTCGTGCCGGATGCCGCGAAGGCCGAAGCGTTCTATGTGGAGCGTCTCGGCTTTCGCTGTACCGATCGATTCACGGGCGTCGGGCCGTTCCTGCAGCCGGCCGGCACGCTCGACCATCACACGCTGTTCATGATTCAGACGCCGCCTTTCATGAAGGGTTGCGAGCATTTCACGTTCCATATGGGCGGACCGACCGAAGTGCTGCAGGCGGGCACGCGTTTCGTCGCGAAGGGCTACCAGTCGTTCTGGGGGCCGGGGCGTCATCGGTTCGGCTCGAACTGGTTCTGGTATTTCAACAGCCCGCTCGGCTGTCACGTCGAGTACGACGCAGACATGGATCTGCACGACGATGCATGGAACGCGCGCGAGGCGCCAATGGGTGCCGACGCGTCGCAACTGTTCCTGTTCCAGCATCGCGACAAGTGGGCGCCGGGCGGTCCTCCGCCGGGGGCGGCCGCGGCGAAGTCGGATTGACGGCGAGCATCGTTCCGTCATGTCCGAGACATATCCCGATCGCATCCGTCTCGCAAACGTCGACGATCTGCCCGATCCCGGCGCGCGCGGTTTCGATCCCGATGGGCAGGGGCACGACACGCTTTTTGTCGTGCGGTACGGCGCGCAGGTTCGTGCGTATCGCGATGCGTGCCCGCACTTTTTCGGCGAAACGCAGATGGCCTGGCGCAAGGACGCCTACCTGAACGGAGACGGCACCCGCATCGTCTGCCACGCGCACGGTGCGCAGTTCGATATCGCAAGCGGTGAGTGCGTACTCGGCCCGTGCCTCGGTCAGCGGCTGACGCCCGTCGAGATCGACGTGACGGACGACGGCACCATCGTGCTGATCGCGACATGACACACCCACACCAGACATAACAAGGAGACACCCTGATGGCAGCCCCTCTTCAACACGTCCTCGTCATAGGCGGCGGCTTTTCCGGTATGGCGACGGCGATCCAGTGCGCGAAGCTCGGCCTCACTGTCGACCTCGTCGAGATCGACCAGGGCTGGCGCTCGTACGGCGCCGGCATCAGCATTGGCGGGCCCACGTTGCGTGCGCTGCGCACGATCGGTGTGCTCGACGCCTTCTTCGAACGCGGCCACGGCGGCGACGGCGTGAATCTGTACACGGCCGGCGGCCAGTCGATCGGCACGCTGCCGACTCCGCGAGTGGCCGGCGAGGATGTTCCTGGCGGCGGCGCGATCATGCGCCCGGTGCTGGCCGATATTCTCGCCGAGGCGACACGCGCCGCAGGCGTGCGCGTGAAGCTCGGCTGCACCTTCTCGCGGATCGAGCCGCGCGGCGAACAAGTGGACGTGGCGTTCACGGACGGCACGCACGGTACCTACGACCTCGTGGTTGGAGCGGACGGCCTCTACTCGAAAGTGCGCGCCGCTACGTTTCCCGATGCGCCGAAGCCGCGCTATACCGGCCAGGGCGTGTGGCGCGCCGTGGTGCCGCGACCGGCGGAGATCGCTTGCGCGACGATGTGGCTGGGGCACCGGATCAAGGCGGGTGTCAATCCGGTTTCCCGGGAAGAAATGTACGTCTTCGTCACCGAGGACAGGCCGACCAACGACTACATCGATCCCGCCGAATGGCCGCGCATGCTGTCCGAGTTGCTGGCCATGTTCGACGTGCCGCTGATCCGGTCCATCCGCGCGCAGATCGGCGCCGATTCGCGCGTCAACTACCGTCCGCTGGAAAGCCTGTTGCTGCCGGCGCCCTGGTTCAGCGCACGGGTGGTGCTCGTCGGTGATGCGGTGCACGCGACCACGCCGCATATGGCGGCGGGCGCGGGCATCGGCATCGAGGATGCGATCGTGCTTGCCGAAGAGCTGGGGCGCGGTGTGACGGTGGAAGCTGCCTTGCAGGCATTCCAGGCGCGCCGCTGGGAGCGCTGCCGCATGGTGGTGGAAAACTCCGGGCGTCTTGGCGAGATCGAGATTGACGGTGGCGACAAGGAGGAACACCGGCGCATCATGCACGAGACGCATATGAGTCTCGCGCGGCCTATCTGACGCAAGCGGAGGCACGATGGAGACGAACCTTTCCCCCACGACGCCGGCACGTGCCGACCTGTCGATATCGACCGACACGACGCGGCTTGGCGCGCTCGGCGCTGTCGCGCTGATGCTCGCGCACTGCGCCGGCATGGTCGATCTGGTGGCCTTGCCAGTCTGGGTCGGCACGTTAATCGGTGCGTATCGGCTCGATCCACAGCAGGCGGGCCTGCTCGCCACGCTATTCCTGGCCGGTGCCGTTCTGAGCAGCGTCTTCTTCTCCCCGCGCTTGAATCGCCTGCCGGCGCGCGCGATGTCGACCGTCGGCTTCGGCATCGCGGCGTGCGCGTTTCTCGGCATCACGTCCGTATCGGTTGATCGCTATCTGACGATGGCGGCCCTGCATGCCGTCGCGGGCGTCGCTGTCGGATGCGGTCTGAGCTTCACGCACGGCACCGTCGGACGAAGCCGCAATCCGCATCGTCTGTTCGCGAGCGCCGGCCTCGCGCTCGGCATCTTCGCGATCGCGTTTCTCGGTACCGTGCCGGGATTGATCGCAACGCATGGCGGCCCGATGCTGTTTCGTGTTTTTGCGAGCGTGATGGGCGTCGCCGCGATCGCATGCGCGCTCGCGTTTCCGTCGATTCAAGCGCGCCTCGTCGCGGCAACCGGCGGCGAGCCTCGCTTCGAGCGCGTCGTCTGGTTCGGCATGGCAGGCGTCGGCTGCATGGCGCTGACGCAGTCGATGCTGTTCAGTTTTGTCCAGCGTATCGGCCTCGATCGCGGATTCGGTTTGAGTGCCGTGATCGCGACGCTGATCGCGCTCGGCTTCGTCAACCTGTTTCCCGCTCCCGTCGCGGGACTGCTCGAAACGCGCGTGCCGGGCCGCAAGGTCGTGCAGGCCGGCCCCGTTGTGCAGGCCGCGCTCGCGCTGGTCATCACGCAAAGCACGGCGTTCTTGCCGTACGCGGCGGCCACCTCGGTCTTTGCCGCCGTGATGATCTTCACCCACACCTTCGCGTTCGGCATGCTGGCGCGCATCGACCGCACCGGTCGCGCCGTTGCCGCGACGCCAGCGATGCTGATGACGGGCGCCGCCATCGGCCCGGTGCTCGGCGGCACGCTCGTCAAGCAGTCCGGCTACGGCAGCCTCGGGTTCGCTGCAGTGCTGATCGCTGCCGCTGCGGCGATCTGCTTCTCGCGGCTCGATCGCCATCCCCAATCCGAAGGAGTCTGAACATGAAGCCCGCTCGACGGTTTGTCGATCTCTCCATCTATCTCGAGAACGACGTTCTCTCCGATCCGCCGCCGCTCGCACCGAGGATCAGCTATCAGAAGCACAGCGACACGCTGCCCGAATTCATGGCGATGCTGCCGGGTACAAAACCCGCGGACTATCCCGATGGTGAAGCTGCCGCCGCGGAGTGGGTCACACTGACGACCCACAGCGGTACACATCTCGACGCGCCCTGGCATTTCCACTCGACGATGGATGCGAGCCTGGGCGAAGCTCGGCCGTCCATCACGATCGATCAGGTGCCACTGGAATGGTGCTTCCAGCCGGGCGTGAAGCTCGATTTCCGGCACCTTCCGGACGGCTACGTCGCGACGGCGGCCGACGTCGAGGCCGAACTCGCGCGCATCGGCCATGAACTGCAGCCGCTCGATATCGTCGTCGTGAACACGCGGGCCGGATCGCGCTACGGGCACGACGACTACGTCAATGCGGGCTGCGGCATGGGCTATGAAGCGACCATGTACCTGTTGGAGCGTGGCGTGCGCTTGACCGGCACCGATGCATGGAGCTGGGATGCACCGTTCTCCTATACCGCGAAGAAGATCGCGGAAACGGGCGATACGTCGCTGATTTGGGAAGGGCACAAGGCAGGGCGCGATATCGGTTATTGCCATCTGGAGAAACTGCACAACCTCACGGCCTTGCCGCCGAGCGGCTTCACGATCAGTTGCTTCCCGCACAAGATTCGCGGCGCGTCGGCAGGGTGGACGCGCGCCGTCGCGATTCTCGATGACACCGACGTGGAGGCAGCAGCATGAGCTTTCCAGCGATTCGTCGCGTGGTGACCGGACACGATAGCGACGGTCGGGCAGTCGTCGCATCCGACTGTCCTCTGCCGACCGTGGTGGAAATCGCCGCGATTCCCGGCACCGTATTCCACGAAGTGTGGAGCACGTCGTCGAGCCCCGCCATGGTGGACAACGGCGCCGATCCCACGATCGGCGCACTCGTGCTGCCGCCGCCGAAGCACGGCACCCGTATGCGCTTCGTCGACATTCCGCCCGACACACCGGAATTTCTCGCGCACGGTGCGGTGAAGATGCACGATGCGTTCAGCCAGATCGGTGACGCAGCAGCGTCGACGGTGAAGGCCGGCTCGCCGCATCCGCTGATGCATCGCACCGAGTCGATCGACTACGGCGTGGTGATCGAAGGCGAAATGACCTTGATCCTCGACGATGCCGAAGTCGCATTGGCGCCGGGCAACGTGGTGATTCAGCGGGGAACCAACCATGCTTGGGCGAATCGCTCGGGCCGCCCATGCCGGATGCTGTTCGTTCTGATCGACGGCGCCTACGATCCGGCGATTGCCGCCGTGCTCGACACGCCCGCACCCGGAGGCGCATGATGAAATTCGCCACCTTGCCCGAGGGCAGCGCCGATGGCCGCTTGCTGCTCGTGTCGCGCGACCTGCGCCATGCCGTCGAAGCCGCACCGATAGCAACGACTCTGGCTGATGTGCTCGATCGCTGGGACGTGCTCGCGCCCAGCTTGCAGGCGCGTTACGACGCGTTGAACGCCGGCAGCGTGCCCGAGGCGCGCCCGTTCCATCCGGCCGCATGCGCTGCGCCCTTGCCGCGCAGTCCGCAGTGGTGCGACGGCTCGGCGTTTCTGAATCACGGCCGCCTGATGGAGCAGGCGTTCAATAGTCCGCCGATTCCGGAGTTCGATACGGTGCCGGTCATGTACCAGGGCGCCAGCGACGACTTCCTCGGCCCGGCCAGCGACGTGCCCTTGCCTGAAGAGGCCGACAGCATCGACTTCGAAGGCGAATTCGGTGTGGTGGTGGGGCACGTGCCGATGGGCGTATCGGCCGCTGGTGCGCTGCGCTGCATCCGCCTGATCGTACAGCTCAACGACTGGAGCCTGCGGGCGTTCGGCCCGCGCGAAATGAAGACGGGCTTTGGTTTCCTGCAGGCCAAGCCCTCGACGAGCTTTGCACCGGTTGCAGTCACGCCCGACGAACTCGGCGAGCACTGGCGCGACGGCCGCGTGCATCTGAGCCTGCACGTCGAATGGAACGACCGCTGGTTCGGTCATCCGCATGGACGCGAAATGAACTTCGGCTTCGGCGAACTCGTCGCGCATGCGGCCCGCACACGCCGCCTGTCGGCGGGGACGATCGTCGGATCCGGCACGGTGTCGAATGCCGATCGCAACGCGGGCTCGGCGTGCCTCGCCGAGCGCCGCGTGATCGAAATGATCGACGAAGGGGCCGCGCGCACGCGGTTCATGCGCTTTGGCGACCGGGTCAGGATGACGGCGTGTGATGACGCCGGCAACGCACCGTTCGGCACGATCGATCAGCGGGTTGTACGCGCGCCGCGCGCCGACGACGAGGAGGCTCGGCCATGAGAGTGCTGGTGACCGGGGCGGGCGGATTTGTCGGAACGGCGTTGGTCGAACGGCTGCTGCACGACGGTATCGTGGAGCCCGGCGATGTGTCGGAACTGTTGTTGGTCGACCGGCAAGCGGAGTGGCCGTACGACGATGCTCGAGTCACGGCACTGGTCGGCGATTTCAGCAGCCCGGAGATTCTCGAGCCGCAGCTGTCGAAACCTGTCGACGTCGTCTTTCATCTGGCGAGCATGCCCGGCTCGCAGGCGGAAGCCGAACCGGCTGAAGGCGACCGGGTAAATCTGTCGGGGATGCTGGCGCTGTTCGAACGCCTGGCGAAGCAAGCGACGGAGCAGGGGCGTGCGGCGCGCGTCGTTTATGCCAGCAGCGTTGCGGTGTTGGGCGAGTGGTTACCCCCGTCCGTGGACGAGCTCACCCTGCCGCGCCCGACGATGAGCTACGGCGTGCACAAGCTGGTTGGCGAGCTGATCCTGGCCGACTGGACGCGACGCGGCAAGCTGGATGGCCGTGCGTTACGCCTGCCGGGCATCGTGGCTCGTCTGGCGCTTTCCGCGGGACATGGATCCGCGTTCATGAGCCAGATCTTCCGCGCGGCGCAAAGCGGGCAATCTTATACATGTCCCGTTTCGCCTTCGGCCACCGTGTGGTGGATGTCCCGCAAATGCTGTGTCGACAACCTGCTGCACGCCGGACGCATGTCCGCGGAGGGATTGCACGTCGGCCGAGTCTGGACACCCCCAGTGCTGCATCTGTCGGTTCAAGAGATCGTCGATGCGTTGGTCCGGCGGTTCGGCTCGTTCGACATCGACTACGCTCCGGTGGAGCGGATCGAGCGGCTTTTCGGACGACAACCGCCGCTGACCGATCGCCGTGCCATCGAGGCGGGATTTCGGCACGACGGTACTATCGACGCGCTTGTCACGCATGCGCTCGAGCCGTTGAGCAAATTAATTCTGTCGCTCTAGGATCCATACTGTTCAGGGCATCTGGCGCCTGAGTTGACGGCTCAACACGTGAAGATGGACTGGTGAGATGAAGCGGAAAGACAGGCGATTCCGGACGAGGTGCTGGTCGGTCACACCTCGCTGCGCGAGATCGTCTTCATGGGAACCGGCGCGGCGAGCCATATCTATCTGGAACTTGCGGAAGCGATCGGCATGCGCGCCGCGTGTTGCTACAAGCGATACCGAAAGCTTCCCCGGTTTTCATATGTCGTAGAGGATGGTTCGTCGAAATTGGCTACCTATGCTCGGAACCGCTGGACGATGCGACCTCACCTTCGTTAACGCATTCGCGACCAATTTTCATGAGTTCTACATTCTGCGCATGGTCGCGGGCGTAGGAGTGGGAGCCGAGGGTGAGATCATCGCACCGTATCTGGCAGAGTTCGTCGGTAGCCGCTACCGCGGCCGCTTCACGGGCGCACTGGCTGGATTCTTCTCGTTCGGCTTCGTTCTCTCCGCACTTCTGGGCTATCTCGTCGTGCCGACCGGTCCCAACGGCTGGCGTTACCTGATGATCATTGCGGCGCTACCGGTGGTGTTCTTGCTGTGGATGCGGCGTGCACTGTTCGAGTCCCCGCGCTGGCTTGAAGAAATGGGCCGTCACGGCGAGGCAGCGCGCGTGTGCGAAGCAATTGAAAAACACGTGGAGCGTGCCACGGGCCAGCCCTTGCCGGCACCGCAAAAGAGCCCCGGCCGCACGGTGCCGTCGGGCGCTACCGGGCACACCAATTTCTTTGGTCGGCTGGCCGTGCTGTTCAAGCCGCAGTACCTCACCACCACGATTGTGGTCTGGGCACTCTGGATTGCGGTCATCTTTTGCTACTACGCATTCCTGGTTTGGATCCCGAGTCTTCTGGTAGCCAAAGGATTCACCGTTACCCGGAGCTTCTCGTTCACCATCCTGATCTATCTGGCGCAGATTCCTGGCTACTACTCCGCAGCCTATCTGAACGACAAGATCGGTCGAAAATACACCATCGTGGTCTACATGCTTGTCGCATGTCTGGCGGCGCTGGGACTTCCATTCGCAACTGGCGATACAGAGATCGTCCTCTATAGCATGCTGCTGTCCTTTGGCATGAATGGTGTAATCGCCGGCCAGTATCGAGTGGGTCGAGCACTGGTCGGGTTCACATATACGAACACTCGGTTCGAAGATGTGGTGCGTACCTCGTCGACGCCATTCTCCGGAACCGCGGCGTTCAATAATTTCGAAGCCCTCGCCACCTACAATCTGACACCCGCCTTCATGCTTGGAGCGTCCTACGACTACACGAAGGCTGAATCTGCGAAGTACCTGCAACTCAACGTGGGTGCCTTGTACAACCTTTCCAAGCGAACACTTCTCTACGCTACGACGTCGTGGGAACGCGCGACGGGTATTGATTCGACTGGGAAAGCCGCGGTCGCTGCGTTGACATTTCTGACGCCCTCTTCTACCGGCGGCCAAGTCGCTGTTCGCGCGGGTATTCGGCATAACTTCTGATAGAAGGGCAATAAGTAACCACTGGCCGTCCCGGTGTTCCACGGGGCGGCCGATGCAACTGACCTACAAGGGGGAGGGTCTCTTCCCAGCCGCAGGGCGCAGTGGCTGACGTTGTTGCGTTACGACCGTCCGTTGGACAATGGCACTCAAAGTGCTTTGGATCAGATCATGTGGGCCTCCCCATCGCGCAGGCTTACGGCAAAGCAGGCAATGCGATCCCGCCATGCCGTCGGCACGGCATCGGCGTTTACGACGAAATAGAATGTCGACGAGGCGGTCTCGCGAATCTCGTGGGCGACAGTAAACGTTCGGAATCCTGCTGACAATCGGGCGGCTCTCGGCAATCACTTCTACCAAGGCGATTTGCCGGTTGTGCAGCATTTGTGCAATGGCGTCGAGCGTCAGGCCGAGACCACGCAGCGACTGAATCGTGTTGATTGTCGACACACTGGCTTCGTCGTACAGCCGGTAGCCTGAAGTCGAGCGGCCGATCGGCTTCAGCAAACCGGTTTGGTCGTAGTAGTGCAAGGCGCGAACAGTAATGCCGCAACGCCGGGCGAGCATGCCAACCGTCAATGGCATAGAGACTCCGTCAATAGAACATAACGGCGTAAATCGCAGCGCTGCTATCTGATTTTGGCCTTGTCACACAAGGCTGGGCCCCACTGCTTGATATGAGCGACTGCTTCAAAGACGCACGCGCTCCAGGAATCCGACATCGGCGCAGGGAGTTGCACGGCGGTGTTCTGTCAGAATACCCGCCTAATCCCCTTGACCGAGCGCGGAATGGAACTCAGACAATTGCGCTATTTTCTTAGCGTCGTTGAACACGGAAGCATGGGCAAGGCAGCGCTGGAACTCGGCGTGGTGACCTCGGCATTGAGTCAGCAGATCAGCCGTCTGGAAGGCGAACTATCCACGCGTCTGCTCCAACGCACCTCGGGCGGCGTCGTTCCGACCGACGCGGGTTTGGCGTTCTGGCGTCAGGCGCAACTCGCGCTGCGCCATATCGACGATGCAGCGCTCGCGGCCCGCTCCGCCCGTCTGTCAGGCCATGTCAGCGTCGGCATGGCGCCCAGCACGGCGAGCGTGCTGGGTGTCGCATTCATGCAGGCCATGCGTTCACGCTATCCCGATGTACGGCTGCACATGGTCGAAAGTCTCTCCGGCTATCTCGCGTCCATGCTGAGCGCGCGTCAGATCGATCTCGCCGTGCTGTTCCGAGAGGAACCCGCGCAACGCTGGAGCGTGCTGCCGCTGCTGGACGAGCGGCTGTTTCTGATCGGCGCGAGCGATCTGGATGGCATGCCGACTAGCACGTCCGTCCGCCTGAAAAATCTCGGCAAGCTTCCGCTCATTCTTCCCAGCGGCACGCACGGGTTGCGATCACAGCTGTTATCGGCGTTCAAGCGCGCCGAATATCAGCCGAACATCGTCGCCGAGGTCGACGGTCTGGCGCTTCTGATGGACTTCGTCCGCACCGGCATCGGCGCGACGATACAGCCCGGCGCTGCGCTCGCAAGGCCCGAGAACGTAATACTCAAGAGCGTTCCCGTCGCGGAGAAATACGCCACGCGGCCCAACATGCTCGCCAGTATCTCCGACGACGAACTGTCTCCCGCCGGTCTCGCCGCGCGCGTGGTGCTCGTCGATGTCGCCCGTCAACTCGTGCAGGAAGGGCGCTGGCCCGGCGCGCGACTGCGTGATCATGGTCTTCACAAAAGATGAACACCCCTTGACGGCCGGCTCGTAGCCAAGCGGGCACTCGATCTTTACGATTCGTCCGAAAGGAGACAAGTCCAATGGTCGATGTGCTCGTAATCGGAGGAGGCAATGCCGCGCTGTGCGCCGCATTGATGGCGCGAGAAGCTGGCGCCTCCGTCCTGCTTCTCGAATCCGCGCCGCGCGAATGGCGCGGCGGCAACTCGCAACACACGCGCAATCTGCGCTGCATGCACGATGGGCCGCAAGACGTTCTCGTCGATGCCTATCCGGAAGAGGAATTCTGGCAGGACCTGCTGAAAGTCACCGGCGGCATCACGAACGAGCATCTCGCGCGGTTGACGATCCGCGCGTCGTCGTCGTGCCGGCCGTGGATGCAGAAGCACGGCGTGCGCTTCCAGCCGCCGCTCTCGGGAGCGCTGCACGTCGCGCGCACCAATGCGTTCTTCATGGGCGGCGGTAAGGCGCTCGTCAACGCGTACTATCGCAGCGCCGAAGCGCTCGGCGTCGATATCCGCTACGAAACACCGGTCGAATCGCTCGAACTCGACGGCGGCCGCTTCATCGCGGCGCGCAGCGGCAACCGGCGCTTCGAGGCACGCGCCTGCGTGCTGGCAGCGGGCGGCTTCGAATCGAATCGCGAATGGCTGCGCGACGCGTGGGGGCAAAACGCACGCGGCGAATGGCCTGCCGACAACTTCCTGATTCGCGGCACGCGCTTCAACACGGGCGTGCTCATCAAGCATATGACCGACGCCGGTGCGGACATGATCGGCGATCCGTCGCAGTCGCACTGCGTCGCCATCGATGCACGCGCGCCGCTGTATGACGGCGGCATCTGCACGCGCATCGACTGCGTGTCGCTGGGCGTCGTGGTGAATCGTGACGCCGAGCGTTTCTACGACGAAGGCGAGGATTTCTGGCCGAAGCGCTATGCAATCTGGGGACGGCTCGTCGCGCACCAGCCGGGACAGATCGGCTATTCGATCATCGACTCGAAAGCAATCGGCCGGTTCATGCCGCCGGTGTTTCCCGGCGAAAAGGCCGACTCGCTGCAGGAACTCGCGCGCAAGCTCGGGCTGCCGGAAGCGCGCTTCATGGAAACGCTCACGCGCTATAACGATTCGTGTCGCGACGGCACCTTCGACCACACCGCGCTCGACGACTGCCACACCGAAGGCCTCGAGCCGCCCAAGACGCACTGGGCGCGCCGCATCGATACGGCGCCGTTCTACGGTTATGCGCTGCGGCCAGGCATCACGTTCACGTATCTCGGTTTCAAGACCAACGATCGCGCGCAGGTCCACTTCGGCGGGGAAGCCAGCGAGAACCTGTTCGTGGCTGGCGAAATGATGGCCGGCAACGTGCTCGGCAAGGGCTATACGGCGGGCGTCGGCATGTCGATCGGCACGGCCTTCGGGCGCATTGCCGGGACGCAGGCCGCGCATGCGGCACTCAAAACTACGGAGACAACCAGTGCAACAGTCTGACGCGCTCGCATCCGAACGCACGCGCACGACGTTATCGCGCGATACGAGAAAAGGTTCACACGGCGGCACGGCGCGCGTGATCCCCATTGTGCCGATGAGCGCCGGTGAAACCGAAGTGGCGCGGCAGATGCAGATCTGCAACGCGTGCCGCTACTGCGAAGGATTCTGCGCCGTATTCCCGGCAATGACGCGCCGCCTCGAGTTCGGCAAGGCCGACGTCAACTACTTGGCGAATCTCTGCCACAACTGCGGCGCGTGTTATCACGCGTGCCAATACGCACCGCCGCACGAATTCGGCGTGAACGTGCCGAAAGCGATGGCTGAGGTCCGGCTCGAGACCTACACCGAATATGCGTTTCCTGCTTCGTTCGGCGCGCTGTACAAGCGCAACGGCCTGACTTTGTCGGTTGCCCTGGCGGCCGGACTCGGGCTGTTTCTGCTGCTCGGCACGGTATTGCGCGGCGGCGTGTCGGGCGACGTCGCGCCAGCGAACTTCTACGTGATCTTCCCGCACAACTTGCTCGCGGCGATGTTCGGCATCGTTTTCCTGTTCGCCTGCCTCGCGCTCGGACTGGGCGTCACGCGCTTCTGGCGCGACGTGTCGGCAGGAACGGCGAGCGCGAGCGCGCCAGCTGTCGCGGAAGCCGCCAAGCACGCGCTGACGCTCAAATACCTGGACGGCGGCCACGGCGACGGCTGCAACGAAGAAAACGATGCCTTCACGCTGGCGCGGCGCCGATTCCATCACCTGACGTTCTACGGCTTCATGCTGTGCTTTGCAGCAACCGCGGTCGCGACGCTCTATCACTATGCGTTCGGTCTGGAAGCGCCGTATCCGTTTCTGAGCGTGCCGGTGCTGCTGGGAACGGCGGGCGGCATCGGCCTGATTGCGGGGCCGGCGGGACTGCTGTGGCTGAACCTGAAACGCGTTCCGGAGCGGGGCGATGCTCGTCAGCGCCCGATGGACCGCGGCTTCATCGCGCTCCTGCTGCTGACGAGCGCATCCGGCCTCGTGCTGCTCGCGCTCCGCACGACTTCTGCAATGCCGTTGCTGCTTGCGATTCATCTCGGCAACGTGATGGCGTTGTTCGTCACGCTGCCTTACGGCAAATTCGCGCACGGCATCTTCCGCTCTGCAGCGCTGCTCAAGTCGTCGATCGAGAACCGGCAGCGCAGCACAGTGAACCTCGGGTCGGATTAGCAGTCCTCATGGCGCCTTGCGCGCCCATCACCATGGATAACAAGCAGGAGACACAATGAACCGTATCGAACCGATCGCCGCTTCGTCCGGCGTTTCGCCCATGACCAGGGCCGTCGCCGTGTTGCGCGTGACCAGTGGCAACTTCATCGAACAGTTCGATTTCTTTCTGTTCGGCTTCTACGCGACATCAATCTCGAGGATCTTTTTCCCTTCCACCAGCGAATTCGCGTCGCTGATGCTCACTTTCGCCGTGTTCGGCGCGGGCTTTCTCATGCGTCCGCTCGGCGCGATCTTTCTCGGCGCGTATATCGACAAGGTCGGACGGCGCACCGGGCTGATCGTTACGCTCTCCATCATGGCGAGCGGCACCATCCTGATCGCCTGTGTGCCGGGGTACGCGAGCATCGGCTTGCTAGCCCCCGTGCTCGTCCTGCTCGGGCGTCTGTTGCAAGGCTTCTCGGCAGGAGCCGAACTCGGGGGCGTGTCCGTCTATCTTGCGGAGATGGCCACGCCCGGCAACAAGGGCTTTTACACGAGTTGGCAGTCGGCGAGCCAGCAGGTCGCCATCGTCATGGCGGCGGCCATCGGTTACGCTCTGAACGAGTGGCTGTCGGCGCAGCAGATCGCCGCATGGGGCTGGCGTGTGCCGTTTTTTATCGGCTGCGCGATCGTGCCGTTCCTGTTCGTGTTGCGCCGTTCGCTACAGGAGACCGCAGCGTTCGAAGCGCGGCGGCATCATCCGCAGACGCGCGACATTTTTGCGATGCTGCTCGGCAACTGGCGCACAGTCATTGGCGGCATGCTGCTGACGGCAATGACCACCACCACCTTCTATCTCATCACGGTCTATACGCCGACCTTCGGCAAGTCGGTGCTGAAGCTGTCCACCTCCGACAGCTTGATGGTGACGCTGCTCGCGGCTGCTTCGAATTTCGTCTGGCTGCCGATCGGCGGCATGATCTCCGATCGCATCGGTCGCAAGCCGCTGCTGCTCGCCATTTCCGTGCTGGCGATCTTCACGGCTTATCCGGCGCTGTCCTGGCTCGCCGATGCGCCGAGCTTCGCGCGGATGCTGATCGTGCTGCTGTGGTTCTCGTTCTTCTTCGGCGTGTATAACGGCGCGATGGTCGCCGCGCTCACCGAAGTGATGCCGGTCGAAGTGCGCGTCGCGGGCTTCTCGCTGGCGTTCAGTCTCGCGACGGCGCTGTTCGGCGGCTTTACGCCAGCGGTATCGACGTATCTGATTCAGGTCATGCATGACAAGGCCGCACCCGGCTACTGGCTGAGCTTCGCCGCGCTCTGCGGTTTGTGCGCGACGCTCGGGCTGTACCGCCGCCGTGCGGGCAGCAACCCGGCGGCGGCATCGTCGGCCCGATAGCGATCACCCGCTGGCCATGCTCTACGAGGCGGCGCTCGAAGCGGCGAACGATTGTCTGTTGGTCGGCTGTTCCCGCGCCGCTCGTACGAGGCATTTCGCTCGCTTGCAGGGGCGAGTCTGTAGCGGCCTTTGAGTGTGCTGTTGATAGCCGGCCAAAACTGCTCCGTTCGTGGGTGCGTTGTTTCCCGCATTTTGCTATGGCATCACCAGGAATCCTGGGGATCCGGTTCACAGTCGGGATGAGGGAAAGCAATCCCGGCATCCACTTCGTTTCATTGCTGGGTGCGGGCGGGATCGTCTTTGCCTGCACGACTCAACTCAGAATCAATCTCGGGAACTTCTACCCGGACACCGTTGCCTTCGTCAACGCAGTCGAGCATTTCCTTGGCGTTGCGGTCAGCAGAAGAGTCGTCATCGTGGTTTTCCGCGCGATTGCCGCGCCCGGATTTCGTGCATCCGCGAACGCGGTGACACCGGAGCGCACATGGCGCAGGCCGGCCGGTCGAACCACCGCACGGCGCGATTCCACCAGCCGGCCCGTTGCCGGCGACGTCAGACCGCGCTGGCCTCGTCGATCTTGTGGATATCGTCATCATCGAGCTTCACGCGGATCGCCTCGCCGAGCAGCGCGAGCTGCGCGAGCGACGTCGCGCTCGCGATCGGCGCGGTGATCGTCGGCCGCGCGATCTGCCACGCGAGCGCGATCGCGGCCGGTTGCGTGCCGTGCTTCGCCGACACGTCGTCGAGCGCCGCGAGAATGCGCAGGCCGCGCGCATCGAGATAGCCGGCGACGCGATCGCCGCGCACGCTCTTCTTGAGGTCGGCCTCGCTGCGATACTTGCCCGACAGGAAGCCGCTCGCGAGCGCGTAGTAGTTGACGACGCCGAGCTTCAGGTCGCGCACGACCGGTTCGAGATCGCGCTCGTAGTCGGCGCGGTCGATCAGGTTGTATTCGGGCTGGATCACCTGGTACGCGGGCAGGCCGTTGCGCTTGCTGATGTCGGCGGCTTCGCGCAGGCGCGCGCCGCTGTAGTTCGACGCGCCGATGATGCGCACCTTGCCCGCGTCGATCAGCGTCTGGTAGGCGGCGAGCGTTTCTTCGAGCGGGGCTGTGTCGGCGAGATCGCGGTGCGAGAAATACAGGTCGATGTAGTCGGTCTGCAGGCGGCGCAGCGAATCGTCGGCGGCCTTCAGGATGTTGTCCTTCGTCAGGCCCGAGCGCCCCTCGAGCAGGCCCACCTTGGTCGCGATCACGAGCTGGTCGCGCTTGCCGGTACGCTTGAGCCACTTGCCGATGATCGTTTCCGACTCGCCGCCGCGGTTGCCGGGCGCCCAGGCCGAATAGACGTCGGCCGTGTCGATGAAGTTGATGCCGGTGCCGGCGAGCGCGTCGAGCAGCGCAAACGACGCGTTCTCGTCGACGGTCCAGCCGAAGACGTTGCCGCCGAAGGCGAGCGGGGAAACCTGGATGTCCGATGTGCCGAGGGTACGTAGTGCCATGTTGCTCTCCGAATTCTGCGGGGTGAGGGGATCGAACGACGGGATCGGCCGAGTCGAAGGCGACGGGACGGGCAGACGGGTGAAGCGCTTTCGCCGTGGTCGCGGGACGCTCGAATATTCTCGCCGATCGATCGGAATCGTGCAGCGGACACGCGGCTGCCTGGACGGAGGACTCGCAGCGCATGGCGGATGCATCGTCCGCCATATCGGTGATTCGGGCGGTTACTTTCGATCGGGAACTGAATTTTGCTGCAGCGGGGAGCAGGGGGAGAGGCGAATGGAGCTCGGGCTTGCCGCGGTGCTGAGTCGGTGCTGAACGAAAAACAGGCGGCAAGTCGCCGCCCGCGATCGTCGATGTCCAAGCCCGTTACCGCAACTGCACGGCCGCCAGGAACAGCACCATGCTGCCGATCGCGCCATCCAGCACGCGCCACGCAACGGCCTTGCGGAACCACGGCGCGAGCAGCCGCGCACCGTATCCGAGTCCGAGGAACCACACGACGCTGACCGACATCGCACCGATCGCGAAAGCGAGGCGCGAGCCTTCCGGTTCGCGCGCGCCGGCCGTGCCGATCAGCAGGAACGTATCGAGATACACGTGCGGATTGAGCCACGTGAACGCGAGCGTCATCAGCACGATCGCGACCGCGCTCTGCGGCGGCGGCGCGACGGCGTCGCCGCGCACGTCGAGCGTTTCGTGTCCCGGCTTGAACGCGCGGCGCAGCGCGTTGAAGCCGAACCATGCGAGATATGCGAGGCCGACGTACAGCACCACGTGGACGAAGGTCGGGTAGCGTTCGACGAGGACCGACGCGCCGCCGACGCCGGCGCCGATCAGGATCATGTCGGACAGCGCGCACAGCAGCACGATCTTGCCGACATGCGAGCGCATGATGCCTTGCCTGAGCACGAATGCGTTCTGCGCGCCGATGGTGACGATGAGCGACCCGCACAGGGCGGCGCCGTGGGAAAAAGCGATCCAGTTCATGATGGGGAGCGGTGATGCGGTAGACGGGTGAATCGGTTAGCGCTAGTCTGCGGTCATCCCGGACATAAGAGAAGCTAATTCAGCTAATGCAGATTAAGGAAATCTAATGCTCGACTACGCATTGCTCGATGCCCTCGCCGCAGTGATCCGGCACGGTTCGTTCGAACGGGCGGCCAAGGAGCTGAACGTCACGCCGTCGGCGGTATCGCAGCGCGTGAAACTGCTGGAGGAGCGCGTCGGCAGCGTCCTCGTCAAGCGGGGGCAGCCGTGTGTCGCGACGACGTCGGGGGCGCTGCTGTGCCGGCATACGGAGCGCGTGCAGTTGCTCGAGGCCGAACTGGGCGGCCGGATGCCCGCATTGCCGGGCCAGATCGCGAGCGCATGGCCGACGTTGCGCGTGGCCGTCAACGACGACAGCGTCGCGACCTGGTTCATCGATGCGGTCGGGCCGTTCTGTACCGAGCGCGAGACCTTGCTCGATCTCGTGATCGACGATCAGGACCATACGGCCGCGCGCATTCGCGACGGCAGCGTGCAAGGCGCGGTGACCGCGCAGGCCGAGCCGATCCAGGGGTGCCGGTCGACGCGGCTCGGGCGCATCCGCTATCGCGCGGTGTGTTCGCCGGCGTTTTACGCGCGCTATTTCGGCGCGGGTATCACGCGCGATGCGCTCCGCCGCGCGCCGTGCGTGATGTTCAATTCGAAGGACGGCTTGCAGGCGCGCTTCATCCGGCGCGTGACGCGTGCGGATCTCGATCCGCCGCAACACTGGATCCCGCACGTCGCGGGATACCTGCGCGCATGCGAAACGGGGCTGGGATGGGGAATGTGCCCGGACCGGATGGTCGATCGCCAACTGGCGGCGGGCGAACTGGTCGACATGTCGCGCGGGCGGACCGTCGATATCGATCTGTACTGGCAGAGCTGGCGCCTGTCGATCGGCTGGCTCGACGACTTCAGCGCGGCACTCAAGGCGCGTGCCGCGCTGTTTCTCGACTGATCGAGGCGGGCGCGGTGGGCGGTGGCGGGTGGCGGCGCGCAGGTCACGCGCCGCGCGGGGTCAGACGTGGTGCAGGCCGTCGAAGTCGACGATCTGCACGAGGCGGCCGTGCATTTCGATCAGGCCGCGCTTCTGGAACTTCGACAGTGTGCGGCTGACCGTTTCGAGCGTCATGCCGAGATAGCTGCCGATGTCTTCGCGCGTCATCCGCAGGTTGAATTCCGACGGCGAGTAGCCACGCTTCAGGTAGCGCGACGATACGTCGAGCAGGAACGCGGCGACGCGCTCTTCGGCGTTCAGCGAACCGAGCAGCATGGTTTGCGACGTTTCGCGCACGATCTGCTCGCTCATCAGCTTGTGCATGCGCAGCTGCATCGTGCCGGCTTCCGAGCACAGCGACTTGAGCGCGCTGTACGGAATCACGCAGACCGAGCTGTCTTCCAGCGCGACCGCGGTGCGCGGGTGCGTGTCGTCGCAGATTCCGTCGAGGCCGAGCGCTTCGCCCGCGAGGTGCAGGCCGGTGACCTGCTCGCGGCCGTCGTGGCGCGTGGCGACGGTTTTCAGCGAACCCGAGCGCACGGCGTACAGGTTGTCGAAGGTGTCGCCCTCGCGGAACAGCGCTTCGCCGCGCTTGACCGGGCGCGCCGCGCAGATGACCGATTCGAGGCGGCTGAGCGCTTCGGGGGCGAGGCCCTGCGGCATGCACAGGTGTCGCATTGCGCACGACGAGCAGTGCGGGGCCTGGCGGGGAGCCCAGTTGCCTGCATGGGACGGGGCGGCGGGACGGGTGGCGACAGGCGTCAACATGAGCGTTTACTCCGGCATTGAATCGACGGAATCATTGTCCCACCGCAAGTTGCCGCTGTCGGGTGACAAAACGTCGCGACCGTGCGCACATGCCGCGGGCATCGCAACGGCATGCGTGCAGGCATGCCGTTGCGCGTGCGCGCCGCGACGGGCACGCCGACGCCGGCGCGGTCAGCCTTCCTGATCGTCCGTATGCGCGGCGGCCGGGATCAGCAGCACGGGCAGCGTCGCATGCCGCACGCACTGTTCGGCGATGCTGCCGAGCACGAGGCGACGGAACCCGCGGCGGCCGTGCGTGCCGAGCACGAGGAGGTCTGCGCCGAACGCCTTCGCACCGTCGAGGATCAGTGTCGACACGTCGTTGAGCGACGATGCCTCGCTCATCAGCGTCTCGCCCTTCACGCCGGCCGCCTGCATCCGCTTCGCGAAATCCGCCGCGAGCGCATTGCCCTGCGCGAGGAGCTGGTCGCGCAGCACGGACGGGTCGTAGCCCGGCACGTTGTAGTAGATCGCGGCGTTTTCGACGACGTAGAACGGCTGCAGTTCGGCACCGTGCGCCTTCGCGAGCGCGAGCGCGGCATCGAACGCGTGGCGGGACGTGTCGCTGCCGTCGATGGCAACCAGAATGCGCTTGTACATAGTGTCTCCGAGTGGCGGGTTGAGCGGAAGTCGGCCGAACGGCCGAGCTGGCCGTGCGTCGCTGCGAGGCAGCGTAAACCAACGGCGCGGACTTTGCAGCGACGCGCGGGCCGTCGCGCGCGCGCACGCCGATCCGCGGCCATTGGCCGTCGGCACCGCTTCAACCCGCCAAACGAACGATCGATTCAAACGCCGCGTGCGTTACCGCGGTACCGTGGTGATTTCGATCACCCGTTCCGGCCGGCGTCCGTGGCCGGGCCCGTGTGTGCTGCCGTACATCCGGTGAACCGGGCCGTACGGCGCGTCGCCCGCGTGCGATGGCGCGTCGAACCCCTTCTCGACCACCATGTAGCCGTCCCGCAGCGCGAACGCCGGATGGTTGCCGCCCGGCCGGCTGTCGAAGCCGGCGAAGCCGTCGCCGGCCTCCGGCATCGCGTTGACGAGCGACGCGTTGCTGCACGTGACCTGGTCGGGCGAGAAGGCGCCGCCACTCGCGAGACGCGCGGCCTCGCGGTTCTTGCCGTCCGTGTCGACGGTGCTGTCATGCGTGTCGTCGTTGTCGAGTTCGATGCTGCGCGGATGCGCGGCATGCGCTTGAGCTGACGTTTCCATCACGGCTCTCCTGGCGGCGAAGCGTTCCGGATCGAAGCAAATCCCGTTCCGGGCGAGACGGGAAAACGGCACGCGGGCGATCGCCGTGGTCGCGTGGCGCGCGCTGATTTGTCGTGATTTATTTCAGCTAGAACACCCGTTTTCTACAGAGTATGATTCTTTTCCTGCAAAGCGGCGACAGGGGATGCAGTTCTCGCCGACTCTGCCCGCACGGGGGCGCCGCAACACCCTTAAAGACGGGTAGTGAACAACAAACAAGGGACTAGAGGTGGCGGATTCATGCAAGCGACTACTGCGTTCACGCACCGCGGTTATCTGTTGAACTGCGCGCCCGCGCGCGCCACTGACGGGTCGTTCAAGCCCTACGTCGTGATCTCCCGATCGAGCGACGGGGAACTCGTCGCGAACCGGTTTTTTCCGACCGAGCTCCAGTTCAACGACGAAAGCGACGCGATCGCGCACGCGCGTGACTGGGCCGTGCGCTGGATCGACGCGAGCAGCGTCACGGTCTGAACGCCGTCGCGCGTCGGCAGCATCGACCGTCCGGCCGATCCCCCGGCATGCCGCTGCCGGACGAAAACGCGGTAATCTTGTGGAACCCGTCACTTTATTCGCGGCCGTGCAATCGCGCGCGGCTGCCTGCATTGGCATATGTCGACATCACCCGCCCGTCAGTGGGGCCTCGAAGAAATCGTTGCCGGCTTGCGCGAGTCGCGCGAGGAGCTCCATCGCACGCGTCATCCGCGCGGCATCCGCGAACTGCCGTCGCGCGACGCAATCTGCAAGATCGTCACCGGCCTGCGCGCGTCGATGTTTCCGACGCACTACGGCGCGCCGGATCTGACTGATGAAAGCGTCGACTACTACGTCGGCCACACGCTCGAAAGCACGCTGCGGATCCTGTCCGAACAGGTCCGCCGCGCGCTGCCGTTCCTGCCCGAGCATGCGGACACGCCGTTCGCCGAACTCGACGAACGCGCGTTCGAGATCGCGCGCGAGTTCGGCCGGCAGTTGCCGTCGGTTCGCGCGCTGCTGGTCAGCGACATCCAGGCCGCGTATGCGGGCGATCCGGCCGCGCAGCACATCACGGAGATCCTGCTGTGCTATCCCGGCGTGCTCGCGATGATGCACCATCGGCTCGCGCATGCGCTGCACCAACTCGGTGTGCCGCTGCTCGCGCGTTTCATCAATGAAATCGCGCACTCGGCCACCGGCATCGACATTCACCCGGGCGCGCAGATCGGCCCGAGCTTCTTCATCGACCACGGCACCGGTGTCGTGATCGGCGAAACCGCGATCATCGGCGAGCGCGTGCGCGTGTACCAGGCCGTCACGCTGGGCGCGAAGAGCTTCCCGGCCGACGGCGAAGGTACGCTGGTCAAGGGCAATGCGCGGCACCCGATCGTCGAGGACGACGTCGTGATCTATGCGGGCGCGACGATTCTCGGCCGCGTGACGATCGGGCGAGGCTCGGTGATCGGCGGCAACGTGTGGCTCACGCACAGCGTGCCGCCCGGCACGAGCGTCGCGCAGGGCAAGGTCCGCGAAGGCGGCAGCGCCGAGAAGCCGTAACGCGTCGAGCGAACGGCGCGGGGTGTCGTTCGCGCGACGCAGGTGAAGGCGGGCAGCGGGCGGCCGCTCCCGAATCGCCGGTCCGTCAGTGCTTGCCGGCCGGCGAGCGATGCTTGTACAGCACGTCCTGGTCGACGCGAATCAGGTTCTGCCCCGCGTCGACGACGAAATCCACGCCGTTGTACGCGCTGCCCGTCAGCAGCAGGATCGCGCTCGCGACGTCGTCGGGGCCGGCGATGCGCGCGAGCGGCGTCGATGCGCGGCTCGCGTGTTCGAAGTCGGCCTGCGTCTGATCGTCGCTCGGCAGCATCAGCCCGGGGAACACCGCATTCACGCGCAGTACCGGCGACGACGACAACGCGAGCATCTGCGTGAGATTGCCGAGCGCGGCCTTCGCGACCGTGTAGCTGAAATGGTCGCGGTGGAAGTTTTCCTTGATCTTCTGGTCGACCACGTTGACGACGACACCCTGCGTGCCGGCCGCGCGGGCGCGTTCGTAGAACGCGCGCGTGAGCAGGATCGGCGCGCGGCAGTTGACGGCCCATGCCTGGTCGAATGCCGCGAGGTCGAAGCTCGGGAAATGGTCCTGCCAGAACACCGACGCGTTGTTGACCAGCACGTCGAGGCGGCCGAAACGCGCATACACCTGGTCGATCAGCGCGGTGATCTGCGTGGCATCCGACAGGTCGGCCTGCAGCGCGACCGAATCGCGCCCGCGTTCGGCGATCGTGCGGGCCGCCGCCTGCGCGGCATCGGCGGAGCGGTCGTAGTGGACCGCGGTGCGATAGCCGTGCGCGGCGAAATACTCGGCGAACGCGCGCCCGGCCCGGCGCGCGGCGCCGGTCACGAGCACGACCGGCGCGTTCGCCGCTTGCTTCGTGGACTGCATTACGTATTCGTCAGGTTGACTGAAGAAGGATTCGCGACGATCGACAGGAATTCGCGCCGCGTCGACGGATCGGTGCGGAACGAGCCGAGCATGCGCGACGTGACCATTTCGACGCCCGGCTTGTGCACGCCGCGCGTCGAGATGCACTGGTGTGCGGCTTCGAGGATCACGCCGACGCCTTTCGGCTGCAGCACGTCGAACAGCGTGTCGGCGATCTGCACGGTCATCTTTTCCTGGATCTGCAGGCGCTTCGCGAACGCGTCGACGAGGCGCGCGAGCTTCGAGATGCCGACGACGCGATGGTTCGGCAGATACGCGACGTGCGCGCGGCCGATGATCGGCACCATGTGGTGCTCGCAGTAGCTCTCGAAGCGGATGTCCTTCAGCACGATCATCTCGTCGTAGCCGTCGACTTCGCTGAAGGTGCGCGCGAGGATGTCGCGCGGTTCCAGCGCGTAGCCGGCGAAGAACTGTTCATATGCACGGACGACGCGTGCCGGCGTGTCGAGCAGGCCTTCGCGGGCGGGATCGTCGCCGGCCCAGCGCAGCAGCACGCGAACGGCATCCTCGGCTTCTTCCCGGCTCGGCCGGGATGCGGCCGGCTCGGGCCGCGCGGTTTTCTTACCCTTACCCATCTAGTCGCTCCATCGAATGCGGCCGCCTGCGGCGGCGCGGATATCCGGGCATTGTTTCATGCTTTCGCGGGCCGTGCGTGCGGCCTGCCGCTCACCCGCCGTTCACCTTCCCTCACTTCGGCCATTCGTCCTGCTCGTCGTTGAACAGCGACGCGACGACGCCGCGCAGCCACGCGGTGCGCGGATCGTTGTGGAACTTGCGATGCCAGTGCTGCTTCAGGTCGAAGCGCGGCAGCGGCAACGGCGGCTCGACCGGCACGATGAACGCATGCTCCGCCGCATACGCATAGCCGATCGCGTGCGGCACCGTCGCGATCAGGTCGGTGCGGCTCAGGATGAACGGCAGGCTCATGAAGTGCGGTGTCTCGAGTACCGCGCGGCGCTGCATGCGCTGCTTCGCGAGGTATTTCTCGAGCACCTCCTGGCTGCGCCCCTCGGCGCGCACCACCGCGTGCCCGCACGCGAGGAACTGCTCGGCCGTGAACGGGCGTGCCTGTTCGAGCGGATGGCCACGCCGCATCAGGCAGACGAACCGGTGCGTGAACAGCCGCTGCTGGAAGAAGTTGTTGCCGTCGAGATCGGGGAAGTAGCCGACCGCGAGATCGATCGAGCCGGCCTCGAGGCCGCGGCCGACTTCGTCGTGCGCGGGCGAGACCGAGCGCAGGTTCGCATGCGGCGCAAGCGTCGCGAACGCCTGCAGCAGCTTCGGCAGGAACACGATCTCGCCGACGTCCGATAGCGCGATCGAGAACGTATGCGTGCTCGCCGCCGGATCGAAGTCGTGCGGCGCGACGAGGCCGCGTTCGATCTGGGCGAGCGCGTCGCGCGCGGCCGGCAGCAGCGCGAGCGCGCGCGGCGTCGGCTCCATCCCGCGCGACGTGCGCACGAACAGCGGATCGCCGAAGTAATCGCGCAGGCGGCCCAGCGCCGTGCTCACGCGCGGCTGGCTCACGCCGAGCAGGTCGCCCGCGCGGCTGACGTTGCGCGTGTCGTCGAGCGCGACGAGGTAGGGAATCAGGTTCAGATCGAGCGCGTCCATCGCCAGGCCAGTATCTTTAAAACGTATACAACATATCTCCTGAATCGCGTTGCTGCATAGTCGGGAAAGCGCTCAAATGTGTTCCACGATTCGAATTACTGTTCAGGAGACGAACAATGCGCACCCAGGTCGCCATCATCGGCGCCGGTCCGTCCGGCCTTTTGCTTTCCCATCTGCTGCGCCTGCAAGGCGTCGATGCCATCCTCGTCGAAGCGCGTTCGCGCGAATACTGCGAGAACCGCATCCGTGCCGGCGTGCTGGAACAGGGCACCGTCGACACGCTGAACGAAGCCGGCCTCGGCGAGCGGATGCGCCGCGAAGGGCTCGAACATCACGGCATCGAGCTGCTGTTCTCCGGCCAGCGCCACCGCATCGACCTGAGCGCGCTCACCGGCGGTCGCGCGATCACCGTCTACAGCCAGCATGAAGTCGTGCGCGACCTGATCGCGGCCGGCGACGCGCATGGCCACGCGATGCACTTCGAAGTCAGCGACGTCGCGCTGCACGACGTCGAAAGCGAGCACCCGTTCGTCACGTTCAAGCACGCGGACGGCCGCGCGGACCGCATCGACTGCGACTACATCGCCGGTTGCGACGGCTTCCACGGCGTCGCGCGGCAGACGATTCCCGCCGAGCGGCTGAACACGTTCGAGCGCGTCTACCCGTTCGCGTGGCTCGGCATCCTCGCCGACGCGGCGCCGTCGCTCGACGAGCTCGTCTACGCGCATCACGACAACGGCTTCGCGCTGTTCTCGATGCGCTCGCCGACGGTCACGCGCCTCTACCTGCAGTGCAAGCCCGACGAAGACCTCGCCGAATGGTCCGACGCGCGGATCTGGGACGAACTGCACACGCGCTTCTCGAACGACACCGGCTGGACGCTGACCGAGGGCCGGATCACGCAGAAGAGCGTGACGCCGATGCGCAGCTTCGTGTCGGAGACGATGCAGCACGGCCGCCTGTTCCTCGCCGGCGACGCCGCGCACATCGTGCCGCCGACCGGCGCGAAGGGGATGAACCTCGCGGTGGCCGACGTCCGCGTGCTGTCCCGCGCGCTCGGCGCGCGCTACCGCAACGGCGACGCGACGCCGCTCGAGCGCTATTCGGCGACCTGTCTCGAACGCGTGTGGCGCGCCGAGCATTTCTCGTACTTCATGACGAACATGCTGCATGCGTCGCCGGACGACTCGCCGTTCGTCAATCGCCTGAAGTTTGCCGAGCTGAAGTATGTGACGCGCTCGCGGGCCGCCGCGCAGTCGCTGGCCGAAAACTACGTCGGCCTGCCGTTCGACGACCAGACGACCCCCGAGGGATCCCGCCTTGACAACGCGCTGTGCACGACTCTATGATCGGCCATCGTTCGCTAATCGAATCTAGGTTCGAATAGCGAACAAATACCGAAGGTCGACAACGGCCTCCGGCGCGGCACGCGACACGCGCGTGTCCCCTCGACAGGCCGCGCATCGTGCCGCGGGTTCGTATCAGGAAGAGACATGGTCAACAAGATTTTCGAATCGCTTCAATCGGCGGTCGCGGACGTCCACGACGGCGCGACCATCATGATCGGCGGCTTCGGCACGGCAGGCATGCCGTCCGAGCTGATCGACGCGCTGATCGAGCAGGGCGCGCGCGGCCTGACGATCGTCAACAACAACGCGGGCAACGGCGAGACGGGCCTCGCGGCGCTGCTCAAGGCGAAGCGGGTGCGCAAGATCATCTGCTCGTTCCCGCGCCAGAGTGACTCGCAGGTGTTCGACGCGCTGTACCGCGCGGGCGAGATCGAGCTGGAGCTCGTGCCGCAGGGCAACCTCGCGGAGCGGATCCGCGCGGCGGGTGCCGGCATCGGCGGCTTCTTCACGCCGACGGGCTTCGGCACGAAGCTCGCGGAAGGCAAGGAAACGCGCGTGATCGACGGCAAGTCGTATGTGTTCGAGACGCCGATCCACGCCGATTTCGCGCTGGTGAAGGCGTACAAGGGCGACCGCTGGGGCAACCTCGTGTATCGCAAGACCGCGCGCAACTTCGGGCCGATCATGGCCAGCGCCGCGAAGGTCGCGATCGTGCAGGTGTCGGAAGTCGTGCCGCTCGGCGGGCTGAACCCGGAACACATCGTGACGCCGGGCATTTTCGTGCAGCGTGTCGTCGAAGTGCCGCAGGCCGCGCATGAGGCCGAGCTGGCCGCCGAACGTGCCGCATCCCAAGCCGCCTGACCGCCAGAGGAGACCCGACATGAAACGACTGACCCGCGATGAAATGGCCAAGCGCGTCGCCCAGGACATCCCCGAAGGCGCGTACGTGAACCTCGGCATCGGCGTGCCGACGCTGGTGGCGAACCACCTCGATCGAGCCAAGGAAATCTTCCTGCACAGCGAGAACGGCCTGCTCGGCATGGGCCCGGCGCCCGCGCCCGGCGAGGAAGACGACGAGCTGATCAACGCCGGCAAGCAGCACGTGACGCTGCTCACCGGCGGCGCGTATTTCCACCACTCGGATTCGTTCGCGATGATGCGCGGCGGCCACCTCGACTACTGTGTACTCGGCGCGTTCCAGGTGTCGGCGAACGGCGACCTCGCGAACTGGCATACGGGCGCGCCCGATGCGATTCCGGCCGTTGGCGGCGCGATGGACCTCGCGATCGGTGCGAAGCAGGTGTTCGTGATGATGGAACACCTGACGAAGCAGGGCGAGAGCAAGATCGTCGCGCAGTGCTCGTATCCGGTCACCGGCGTGCAGTGCGTGAGCCGCATCTATACCGATCTCGCCGTGCTCGACGTGACGGCCGACGGCCTTGCGGTGAGCGAGATCTTCACCGACCTGTCGTTCGACGAACTGGAGAAGCTGACCGGCGTGCCGCTGATCGACGCGACGCGCAAGGCCGCGGCCTGAACGGCAAGCGTGCCGGCGCGCGCAAACCCGCGCACGCCGGCACGCTTGGGTAGACAATAGGCGCACGCCGTTTCCCAATCTGATGCCATGCTCGAAGACAGCGCCCGCCTGACCTCCCTCATCTGCGGCACCGAGCCGCTCAACCGGATCTGGTCGCCCCGCGCGACGATTCAGCGGATGCTCGACGTCGAAGCCGCGCTCGCGCGCGCGCTCGCCGCGCAGCAGGTGATTCCCGCATCGGCGGTCGCGCCGATCGAACGCGCATGCGACGCCGATCGGCTCGACGCCGACGCGCTCGCGCACGGCGCGGCGCTCGGCGGCAATCTCGCGATTCCGCTCGTCAAGCAGCTGACCGCGCAAGTGAAGGCCGACGACCCCGAGGCCGCGAAGTTCGTGCACTGGGGCGCGACGAGCCAGGACATCATCGATACCGCGACCGTGCTGCAGCTGCGCGACACGCTCGACGTGCTCGAGCCGCTGCTCGACGAAGCGTGCGCGTCGCTCGCGGCGCTCGCGCGCACGCATCGCGCGACGCCGATGATCGGCCGCACGTGGCTGCAGCAGGCGCTGCCGATCACCCTCGGCCTCAAGTTTGCCCAATGGCTCGATGCGCTGCTGCGTCATCGCGCGCGCTTCGCCGAATTGCGCGCGCGCACGCTGGTGCTGCAGTTCGGCGGCGCCGCCGGCACGCTGGCGAGCCTGCGCGAGCAGGCGGGCGGCGTGACCGCCGCGCTCGCGGCCGACCTGAAGCTCGCGGTGCCGGCCGTGCCGTGGCATACGCAGCGCGACCGCATCGCGGAAGCCGCGTCGTGCTTCGGGATGCTGACCGGCACGCTCGGCAAGATTGCCCGCGACGTGTCGCTGCAGATGCAGACCGAAGTCGGCGAGCTCGGCGAACCGGCGGCCGCCGGCAAGGGCGGCTCGTCGACGATGCCGCACAAGCGCAACCCGGTCGGCTGCGCGGCCGTGCTGACCGCCGCGGTGCGCGCGCCGAACCTCGTCGCGACCGTGTTCGCAGGGATGGTCCAGGAGCACGAGCGCGCGCTCGGCGGCTGGCAGGCCGAATGGGACGCGCTGCCCGACCTCGCGCGCCTGACCGGCGGCGCGCTTGCGCAGATCGAGCAGATCGTCGCGGGCCTCGACGTGAACACCGAACGCCTCGCCGCGAACCTCGACCTGACGCACGGGCTGATCCTCGGCGAAGCCGTGATGCTCGCGCTCGGCGACCGGATCGGCCGGCTCGATGCGCATCATGTCGTCGAGCATGCGTCGAAGGAAGCCGTGCGCACCGGCGCGACGCTGTTCGACGTGCTCGCCGCCGATCTGACCGTATCCGCCCACCTGTCGCGCGACGCGCTCGCGCGGCTGCTCGATCCCGCACATTACGTCGGCGAGGCGCAGGCCTACGTCGACGCCGTGCTCGCGCTGCACGCGGGCGCGCAATAACCAGGAGAACATTGATGCCCTTCGCCACTGTCAACGGCGTGAAACTGCATTACCGGATCGACCGTACCACGCGCGACGACGCGCCGTGGCTCGTCTTCTCGAACTCGCTCGGCGCCGACCTGCAGATGTGGGCGCCGCAGATTCGCCCGCTCACGCAGCACTTCAACATCCTGCGCTACGACACGCGCGGCCACGGTCATTCCGAGGCGCCGGCCGGCTCGTATACGGTCGACCAGCTCGCGGGCGACGTGATCGGCCTGCTCGATCACGTCGGCATCGAGCGCGCGCATTTCTGCGGGATCTCGATGGGCGGCCTGACCGGCGCCGCGCTCGCCGCGCGCTTCCCGTCGCGCATCGTGCGCGCCGTGCTGGCGAACACCGCCGCGAAGATCGGCTCGCCGGAAGTGTGGGCGCCGCGTGCGCAGAAGGCGCGCGCCGAGGGGATGGCCGCGCTTGCCGACGCCGTGCTGCCGCGCTGGTTCACCGACGCGTTCGTCGAACGCGAGCCGCGCCTGTTCGATGCGATCCGCGACACCTTCGTGCATACCGACAAGGACGGTTACGCGGCGAACTGCGACGCGCTGAACGCGGCCGACCTGCGCGAGGAAGTGAAGGGCATCGCGCTGCCGGTGCTCGTCGTGACCGGTGCGAAGGACATGTCGACGCCGCCCGACCAGGGCCGTGCGCTGGCTGCCGCGATTCCCGGCGCGCGTCACGTCGAATTCGACGCCGCGCATATTTCGAACATCGAGTGCACCGACGGTTTCAACCGCGCGCTGCTCGACTTCCTGACCGCGTGAGGCATCGACGATGGACGACCAGCAACGTTATGAAGCAGGGATGAAGGTGCGTCGCGCGGTGCTCGGCGACGCGCACGTCGACCGTTCGATCGAGAACCGCACCGAGGTGACCGACGAATTCCAGAACCTGATCACGCGCTATGCGTGGGGCGAGATCTGGACGCGCGACGGCCTGCCGCGCCACACGCGCAGCCTGCTGACCATCGCGATGATGGTCGCGCTGAACCGCGGCGAGGAACTCGCGCTGCACCTGCGCGCCGCGCGCAACAACGGCGTGACGCGCGACGAGATCAAGGAAGTGCTGCTGCAGACCGCGATCTACTGCGGCGTGCCGGCTGCGAATTCCGCGTTCCATCTCGCGGACAAGATCTTCAAGGAACAGGATGGGGCCGCCTAGGTGCGGCTGAATGACACGTCCGGCGCGCGCCGGACGTGACCCGATCGCGCGGCCCGCTGAGGCTGGCGAGCCGTAGACGATGTACGAACGCGCCGGCAGCGAATCGGCGCGTGAACGAAGAAAAGGCGCGGCCACGAGGCCGCGCTTCTTGCCTATATCAATGTTGGACGGGACCGGAGCAAGCGCCAACGTGCCCGCTTCGGCTCACAAGGAGACTAGCGATGAATCGCACACCCGTGGTCGATGTCCAGACCTTCATCAACGAGCAGCCGTTCGGCGGCTTCCAGTGGCTCGTGTTCCTGATGTGTTTCGTGATCGTGCTGCTCGACGGCTTCGATACGGCCGCGATCGGCTTCATCGCGCCGTCGCTGCTCGGCGAATGGAACCTCACCAAACCCGATCTCGCCCCCGTGCTGAGCGCCGCGCTGTTCGGCCTTGCGTGCGGCGCGCTCGTGTCGGGCCCGCTGTCCGACCGGCTCGGGCGCCGTTCGCTGCTGCTCGGCTCGGTGTTCCTGTTCGGCGTCGCGTGTTTCGCGTCCGCGTTCTCGAACACCATCGGACACCTGACGATCCTGCGTTTCATTACCGGCGTCGGGTTGGGCGCCGCGATGCCGAACGCGGTCACGATGATGGGCGAGTTCTGCCCGGACAAGCGCCGCGCGACCGTGATCAACCTGATGTTCTGCGGCTTCCCGCTCGGCGCCGCGTTCGGCGGCTTTCTCGCCGCGTGGATGATTCCGCATTTCGGCTGGCGCAGCGTGCTGATGCTCGGCGGCGTGACACCGCTGCTGCTCGGCGTGCTGTTGCTGCTGAAGATGCCCGAATCGGTGCGCTTCATGGTCGCGCAGGGCCGCAGCATCGACCGGATCCGCGCGACGCTCGCACGGATCTCGCGCGACGCGCTGAACGCCGGCTCGTTCGCGATGACCGAATCCGCGCCGCAGACGGGCGGCAAGGGCATCGGCGTCGTGCTGTCGCGCTCGTACATCGTCGGCTCGGTGATGCTGTGGCTCGCATACTTCATGGGCCTTGTGATCTTCTACGCGTCGATCAACTGGATGCCGATCCTGCTGAAGGATGCCGGTCTCACGCCGAAGAGCGCGACGCTGATTTCCGCGCTGTTTCCGCTCGGCGGCGTCGGCGCGGTGCTGTGCGGCGTGCTGATGGACCACTTCAACGCGAATCGCGTGATTGCCGTGTGCTATGCGCTGACCGCGATCAGCGTGTATGCGATCGGGCAGGCTGCGGGGAGCGTCGGATTGCTCGTGCTGGTCGTGTTCATCGCCGGCGTGCTGATGAACACCGCGCAATCGTCGATGCCGGCGCTCGCCGCCGCGTTCTATCCGACCGAGGGCCGGGGCACGGGCGTGGCGTGGATGCTGGGTGTCGGCCGTTTCGGCGGGATCGCCGGGTCGTTCCTCGTCGCCGAACTGACGCGCCGGCACTTCTCGTTCGCGGGCGTGTTCGCGACCATCGCGGTCGCGGGCCTGCTCGCATGCCTCGCGTTGCTGATCAAGCAGGCAGCGCGGCCGCACGGCGTTGCGCAGCCGGGCGGCAAGATCGAGTCGCTCGGGCATTGAGCGGGAGCGGGGCCGCGGCGATGCGCCGGCCCTCCATGTGCCGCGGTGGGCCGCAAGACGGCTGACACGCAACAGCAGACCGGGCCGCTTCGGCGGCCCGTCGCCATTGCGGCCGTCGCGCCGCTATTCCTCCGCGTCGTGTTCCTTGACGAAGTTGCGCAGATACGCGCGCAGCGCGGCCTCCCGGCTGCGATGATCGGCGAGGTTCGCGGCGCCCATGTCCTCTTCTTCGCCGAACATCGTCGGCGGCGCGCAGTAGGTGCCGATCTCGATGTCCTCGCGCAGCACGCGGATCTCGTGCGTCAGCGGATGGTACTCGGCGATCCAGTGCATGCCCTCGATGTGTTCGCCGGCTTTCAGCAGTGGCTTCATCGGCTCTCTCCATGCAGCGCAGCGGTGCAACCGCCGAAGCGGTTGTACGCGCCCGTACCAAAAGGGTACGCCTGCATCGCATGAAGCTCAACGGGGCGCTTGTGAGCGCTTACCGCGGCAGCAGATGCGCGACCAGCGGATACAGCGACAGGATCAGCAGCACGGCCATCGTCACGTTGAAGATGCGCAGCGCGCGGCGGTTCGACAGGAAGCGGCGCAGGCCCTGGCCGCACGCGGCCCACAGGCTGATGCACGGAAAGCCGATCAGGATGAACACGACGGCCATCCACGCGGCGTTCATCCCGTAGTCGGCGGACAGGCGGATCGTCGTCGCGGCGGTCAGGACCATCATCCAGGCCTTCGGATTGACCCACTGGAACGCGGCGGCTTCGATGAACGTCATCGGCCGCGGCTTGGCGCCTTGCGCCTTCACCTCGCCGGACGTGCCGATCCGCCATGCGAGGTACAGCAGGTACGCAACGCTCGCGACTTCGAGGACCGTGTACAGGACCGGCACGCGACGGAAGGCTTCGCCGAGACCGAAGCCGACGCACAGCATCAGGATCGCGACGCCGATGCTGATGCCGAACAGGTGCGGCATCGTGCGGCGGAAACCGAAATTGACGCCGGACGCGAGCAGCATCGTGTTGTTCGGGCCGGGCGTGATCGACGTGACGAGCGCGAACAGCATGCCGGCGGGCAACGCGCTCAAGGTGAGGAATTCCATCGTGGATTCTCCATTCGTGTTCGAGACTGGGATGGAGTCAGTGTAGCGACGGTTGTCGGTACAGTACCGGTACAGTTTGGCGGGCGGTTGCCGGTACGGGGGAGGGAGAGGACGGGAGAGGGCGGAACGGGTGTTGTTGTCTCTCAGAAAAGATGTCCGTAGTCTCAATAAGTTGTCTTTGAATAAAGGACTGAATTCCTCGACTGCGGGATGCTCTCTATGAGTTTTGATGAAAGATGATCGAAGGATATTTGTCCGAGGATGACATTAGCGCAATGTTTGATCGGCACCATCGTGTCGCTGCGATCCCGTGGAAGGCGCTCAACCGCAGGTTCACGTCCGAGGCTTTGCTCATCGCGTAGCCAACGATTTCACCGCTGTATAGATCCTTCAGGCCGGCAAGATACAGCCAGTCCTCTGTCGCGATATAGGTGATGTCACCGCACCAGGCTTGATTGGGCGCCGTCACCGAGAAATCCTGGTTCAGCAGATTCGGCGCGATAGGCAGGTCGTGCCTCGAATTCGTGGTGGCCTTGAACCGGCGCTTCTGCTTGCAGCGCAGCCCCAGTTTTCTGCGCAGCCGCCTGATCCGATGCACGCCGATTCGCACGCCACGTTCCTCGAGATGTTGCTGCAGGCGTTCGGGCCCGAAACTTTCCCGGGTTCGCTGATGGGCCGCGAGCACCTCTGCTTCCAGGCGAGGCTCCTGTTGCGTTCTTTCGGATGGCTTGCGATTGCGCCACGCATAGTACCCGCTCACCGATACGCCCAGCACGCGGCACATCGGCGGCACCGGATAATCCCGTCGCATGTGTTCAATCACGCCGTACTTCACCGCGACTCCTTCGCGAAGTACGTTGCGAATTTTTTTAGGAGATCGCGCTCCATTTTGACCTCGGCTAATTCACGCTTGACTTGCGCCAGCTCGACTTCCATTTCCGTCAGTGGCTTCTGGTGCCGACCGACATCTTTCAGCTTGCCGGCCTTCGCCGCGCGCACCCAGTTCGCCAGCGTCTTGATCGGGATCGACAGCCGCCGGGAAGCTTCCGATACCCCAACACCTTCAGTCAACGCTAGCGTGACCGCTTCGTCGCGAAGCTCCTTCGTATAGACCGCTCTTGGAATCCGATTCATTCATGCCTCCGTTTCTCGATTTTACGAAACGTTGGCTTCCATTTTTTCCGGCTGGCCTCAATGCGAGTGATACGAATTCGTTTGATACCGGCTGCAGACCAATTTTGCCGTTTGATTATATTTTTCAAAAATTAAAACAACAATCCCAAAATCGCAGCCTTGACCGCGGCCTCTGTCTTATTTAATGCATTAAGTTTGCGCAATGTGTTGACAAGATGGAATTTTACAGTTCGCTCGTCTATGAGCATGATTTTGCTGATTTCTGCGTACGTTTTTCCCGCCGCAGACCATTTCAAAGTTTCACGTTCACGTAGCGTAAGCTCGACGACATATTCGGGAGTCCGCCGCGAAAGATGATACTCACTTAAGACACCGCCGACAGCGGTCGCGAGCCATGACATCCGATAACCTTTATCCGACAGTTCATGTTCATCAACCGCTTCGGTCGAGCGTGTCATCGTCAAAAACCCGGCCATGCCTATGCGGCTCCTAGTGGGCATGCAGCACCCGTGGCGCAATCCATAGGACGCGGCTTCCTGCCAGAACTCGACGTTCTGCGTTTGGCCGTCTGCGCTCCAGATCAACGGAAACGAGTGGGTAAGCGCGTGTCGGACTGTAGGATCGTTAGCAAAATAGTTGTCGTCTACATAGCGCGCAATCCACGCGTCCGGATAATCCGATTGGAACGAGAATTGCGGGTCGCTGACCGGGATTGGTATACGGACGCCGAACAAGCAGTGCTCAAATCCCAGTTCGTGAACTGCGGCGACCAGCCGACTGAATATCTCGGTCTCGGACTTTGCCGTCATTAGCCATTCAAGATATGTTTCTCTCCACTCGAGCATATCCGCCTCTATATGCCCGACGACGTTGCCAATGACAGTAGGATAACAAACGCATGAAACAGAGTTGTTTTGTTTGGCTGATACACACCGCACTCCATTCGACTTGACAAGGTTCAGATCTTCTGGCGACCGAGAAATAAAGAGGTCGTTTCTTGCAGTTCCATGACTCTCTAGCCGCAGGCGACGATCGGCCGCTAGTAGACCAACACCTAAATTCCGCTGCTAGAACAAAAACGCCGTGAAGATTGAACATTGACGCCAAGCACCATTCCGCGGGGTCCGAAAGGGCACACATTAGCTTCGTTGCGAATAGCGGCTATTTTTAGCGTGCCGGTCGTTCCCGGCTGTTAGTTGGTGAACAATATCCGGCCGATCGCCTCGCATGCAGCGACGAGACACGTAGTTTGGCATTATTGTCGTTGCGCAGCGCCGGTAGTGGTAGACGGCAAGTCATTCCGATCGAGCGCGATGGTACGGTGTTGGCGGTTACCGGCATTTGTACCGGTGAACAGTGTCCCAGTTGAGGCGCGAAGTGGTTCGATCCTGCCCGTTCGGGCAGCTTTTTTGGCGACCAAATACAAGATTTAATGTCAGTGACGGACCGTAATTGAACCAGGGTGCTAAGCTCCTTATCTTGAAATGGCGCCAAGCTTAGCCGGGGCACGATATGTCCGATTGAAAAATATCGAAGAAGGACACTCGCCGGAAACACTTGCTAAGCGTTCCATATAACTCGTCGAGTATCGAGCCGAATTTTTCGTGCTACACGTCGCAACGCACGTAGTCCGCATGGGCCGCTCGATTCCATTGAGCATGATGAAACGGAGAATATATGTCTCGTGCCGTGCATGTAAGCCCTCGAGAATCGATGGCGGTCTTGCCGAAGGTTTTGCAGCCATTTTTGACATGGTTGACCGGAGTGCCACTCGCTGGGCAATCACCATTGTTTCTTTGGTCATCTTGGAGTTTGCTTACGTGCACCATCGTCGAGATTCTAACCGGTGTTCTCACTGGAATCGCTGCCTTACATTTTTTGTATTGGGGCGTTGTCCTGCTGCCCGTCTCATGGCTCCTGACTGTCGGTGGGACGCGCACGCTATACGTGGTGATCGAGCATTCTTGTACCCACCACATCTTCAGTCGGAGTAGATCCGCAAACAAGTTGGTCGCGGAATTGATATCCAGTCTGTTTTGGACGCATTCGTACGCAGATTTTAAACTGGATCATACAACGCATCATCGTGCGACACGGCTCTCCGAAGATCCTGATACGCGCTTCCTGAATGAATGGGGATTTCACGCTGGAATGCCGATTGAATCTGTATTTAGGCGGATAGTGAGAACATCATTTTCGCCTCGCTACCATGCTTTGATTTTTTTTGAGCGTGTTCGATCAAGTTTCTCTGGATCTGCATTCAAGCTAGCTGCGTCCTTGATATATGCATGCATCGTTGCTTGCGTACTGAGTATTTTCCACATTTGGATCTATTGGATTGTGCTGTGGATATTTCCGATTGTCGTCCTCTTCCAGATATCAATGTTGTTGAATATTCTCACGGAACACCGGTGGCCGCCAGAACGGCAAGACAGGGAGAGGAACCTCGCAGAAGTGTGCTTCGGCCGATTCTGTGGCGAACGCGTCCCCTTCACTTCTCACGCGGCATTTCATGAACGATTGAGATTATGGACCGTCTGGTGGATGCGCGTCGTATTTATTTATGTTCCTTATCGTGTTTTTGTGCTGGTCGGCGACGAACCACAACATGATCTCCATCATCGGCAGCCGATGTCAGATTGGGCAAATGCGAAGTTTGCGAGGTTTCAGCTAGTTTCGAATGCTGGCCAAGATAAGCATGGACCATATACAGAGGCATGGGGTTCGCTCATTGACCATATCAAGGCCTGCTCTACGACTTTGTGTGTCACCGGTTCGAAATAGCAAGTCGTAGATTTGCAGCCGCACAAAAGGACGCCCCTGGCGTCACGAGAGATCAGACAAACGGAGTTGTAAGGATGTCAACACTTCTTAAGTCCAAAGATTATCTATTCCCAGTTGGTATTGAGTCGTTTCTGGATCAAATTCACGAAATGGACGTCGCCGCGTGGAGATCTGTCAACCGTGACTACTCCTTTCGCAAGAAGCTTTCGGATGATTGCTACGATCTGGTCCGTCGAGCCCACGCGCCAGGGGCCGAGGGAATGTGCAGCAAGAAAATCATCCACGAGATTCTCGAAATTATATACGATCGGGAGTTTTCTACGCCAGACATTACGAATACCGAATGCAATACAGAACCAATTCTACGTGACGTGGCGTCTATCTTTGAGCAATCAGTCATAAATGACGAGATTGATCTCGCGAGCAATCATATCGAAGAATATCCGTCAGACGGTGACGAATATGTGTTCTGGCTCAAGGCACTGATAGCTCGACATGGAGCGAGTAATCACCAATATTATAGTTCGTATCTTCCGCGCCATGGCACTTCGGACGATATAAAGTATCTTCTTGCCCAAGAAACATCTCTGGATCCTCGCTTCGACGATATTCTCGCCCTTATTCAGCTCGGTGCAAGAGGCGAAGAAAAGATGGAGCTGGCCGCCAACTACTGGGATGAGATGGGAAACGGAAATATCTACCACATGCACTCAGTGCTCTTTGCGCAGGCGCTGGGCGAACTTGCGATAACAGATCAATACATTCAAGAGAACTACCTCCTCGAAGCGAAGGTATGCGGAAACTTGTCTGCAGCTTTCGCCTTTAGCCGCAGACATTACTACAAGGCAATTGGCTACTTCGGCGTCACTGAGTATCTCGCTCCGCGTCGATTTCGAAGCCTGGTTTCAGCTTGGCGCCGACTTGGGCTATCGTCCAAAGGGCTGCAATATCATGAACTTCACGTGAGCGTCGATGCAGGTCATGCTGCAGGATGGTTCAGGAACGTCATTCGTCCCGTAGTTGATCGTGATTCACGGATTGGTCGAGATATTGCGATAGGCGCGTTAGTTCGACTCAACACGTCCGCGCGCTATCTTGACGCTTTGATGTCCCGTGCTGTCAGTTTGAACGACTCATCACAAACCTAGCGAGTTGGAAATGACCTTAAATAATCAAGACTTTGTTGTTCTGGATCTCCCGTCCCTTGACGGCAAAACAAAATCGAGCTTCGAAAATCTTGGGCTGGATTTATACGTCCCTGTCAAGAATCGATATCGACGTTTCGCACAATATCGCTTGACTCGTCAGGGGGATGACTGGAATTTCGAGCGTCTTCCGCACAGGGCCTATATCGCCTATTCGAAATTCAACAGTGTTGCGGGTGGCATCAGACGAGAATATGAGCCAATTGTCGCCGACTTCACCGAGATTATGCGACTTGCGACCAGGGCGGCGCCTCTCGACACACGTGAGGACTGGCAGATCAACGTGCACCAAACCCGAATCTTCGTCAAAAAAGGCGAGTTGCAGGGCGTCATCGTCCCGGAAGGACCGCACAAGGACGGACACGAGTTTGTTTTCATCGGCGTCTATGATCGGTGCAACATCACCGGTGCCGAAATGACCCTTAGGCCGGACGCCGACAAGGAAACCCCGTTCTACACGGCAACGCTGCCTGCTGGAAAGGGAGTGGTACTGAACGATCGCAATCTGTGGCATTACGTGAGCGACATTGAGGCCGTTGACGAGGAGAAACCAGCATACCGGGATACGTTGATCATCTCGTATTCTCGCTGGTCGGAACGATGGTATGGAGACGAGTTCGAGCGAGAAGCCTTATCTGAAGGCAAATGAGAAATGCACCCCATGTGATCATCAGGCGAGGGAACCATGTATGACTTTGTGAAATACGAGGCACAAGGTAATGACTACCTCGTCGTCGATCCTTCGCAGGCATCGATGCCCATTACGTCGCGAACAGTCCGTGAACTTTGTAATCGGCGCCAAGGCATCGGTGCAGACGGCGTAATCTTTGGGCCATTCATCGATCGGGACACGATACGCCTTCAGATCTTCAACTCTGATGGCAGCGAATGCGGAAGAAGCGGCAACGGCCTGCGCATATTTGCCCATTACCTACTTGACCAGGGTTACCTGAGTTCGACGGAATTTTCCTTGCGGACAGTGGCAGGAGAAAATCGTTTGAAAGTCATCGATTTCGATGCCGGAATTTTTACGGTTGAATTGGGGCCGTTCACATTCGACAGCGAGCATGTCCCGGCTACGGGCCCTAGAAGAGAGATCATCGACGAGCAGCTTCGGGTGGGCGAAGAGGTTTTCCGTGTCAGTTGTGTTAACAACGGAAATCCACATTGCGTGATATTCGATAGCGAGGCGTCACAAGAGCGAGTCTCTCGGATTGGTCCGCTGGTCAGCAATTCCCCTCTGCTACCGGAGGGCGCCAACGTGCAGTTGGTGCAGGTGCTGGACCGGAAGCATTTATATGCGCAGATCTGGGAGCGTGGGTCTGGATATACGTTGGCGTCGGGAAGTAGTGCATGCGCGATTGCATGTGTCGCTCATCGTCTTGGCTATGTGGATGCCGAAGTGACCGTGCGTATGCCTGGCGGCGATGTTTCTGTCTTGCATTCGTCCGACACCCTGTTTTTGACTGCTAACGTCTGCAAAGTCGCTGAAGGAACGCTTGCTCCTTCGTTCAAACGACAATTGCTATCGAATGCGGGGAACATCCACGTCTCGATATAGATTATTTTTAATCTTTAGGAATTTTAAACGTACGACGCTTTCAGGTTTATGACATCTTAAGTGGTCGCCATGTTGTGAAGTGGTCATCGTATTTTTTTTGAAAAAAGAGGCTGACACTGATATTTGAATGGGACAGCAATGTGCCGCGATTGGTCGCGCGATATCAACTGAACATGGTCGTTGACAATGCAGAATAGAAAGACAGTTGTGGGTGCTTGTCCATTAGACTGCCCCGACGGCTGCGCCTGGCGCGTAACGGTGCGCGACGGACTGGCGGTCAACCTGGAAGGGGTATCGGACCACCCCATCACACGCGGAGTGTTGTGCGCCAAAGTCAACAAGTATCTAGAACATACAAGGGCGTCCGATCGTTTGCTCTATCCGCTACGAAGGAATGGCGAGAAAGGCAGCGGTGCATTTGCGAGAATTAGCTGGAACGAGGCCCTCGATGAAATTGCGGAGCGTTTTGAAGCAATCATCGCTCGTCATGGGGGTGAGGCAATCTGGCCGTATCAAGGCACTGGCACGCTTGGATACCTGCAGGGGCTTCAAGGTCGTGCGGGCAGTCGCCTGTGGAACGTATTAGGCGCCTCAAGGCATGACTTGACGATATGCTCAATCGCGGGATTGGTCGGACATGAATATGTTACGGGGTCGCCCCGTGGCATCGACCCGGAAGCATTGGCTCACGCCAAGCTGATCATTCTCTGGGGAACCAACACACTTACGTCGGGCCATCACCCGTGGCATTTTATCAAGGAAGCACGACGCGACGGCGCGCACGTTGTCGTTGTCGATCCGGTTGCAACCCGTACGGCCCAGCAGGCCGATGAACATTTCGCGCCGTTGCCGGGTACCGATGCCGCTTTGGCAATGGGACTGCTCTATGTCATTGTGCAGCTCGGGTGTGAGGATCGAAGCTACATCTCGCAGCGAACTCTGGGCTGGGAGGCGTTCCGCGAGAGAATCCTAGAGTTCCCACCCGAACGGGTTGCCGCGATTACCGGCATCGAGCAGCGGCGTATTGTGGAGCTCGCGACGCGTATCGCACACTCGCGTCCGACCGCGATCAAGGCTGGGCAGGGTGTCCAACGGCATAGCGGTGGCGGAATGACGCTCCGGACGCTCGCTTGCATAGGCGGCGTGACGGGTGACTGGGGGCGCCCCGGCGGTGGCCTGATGTATTCCACCGATGGCTATTTCGGAGGCAATCGCGCAGCGCTGTACCGCGATGACCTACTCGAGCGCCCGGTCCGGAGTCTATCAATGACGCGTCTTGGCGAAGGTCTGCTCGATGTGCGTGAGCCGCCTGTCATGGGGCTCTTCGTATACGGAGCGAACCCCCTCGCAAGTTCGCCGCATCAGGAAAAAATTCGGCGCGGTTTGGCACGTGAGGATTTGTTTACGGTCGTAATGGATCACTTTCAAACCGATACTGCCGACTACGCCGATATCGTGTTGCCCGCGACCATGCAAACCGAGCATGCTGACTTGCATGACGGCTACGGACACCTGTGCATAGCGTGGAATGAACCGGCCGTTGCGCCTCCTGGTGAATGTCTTTCGACAACCGAAACATTTCGACGACTCGCAAAGCGTATGGGGCTTCGTGAGCCCGCTCTCTACGACTCGGACGACGCATTGGCTGAACAGTTGCTGGACACCGATCATCGCTCGTCGGCACATATCACCCTGACGCAACTCCGCAAGCAAGGTTGGATGAGACTGAACTATCCCAATCCGTTCGTACCGTATTTGAACGGATTTCCTACTGCATCAGGGAAGCTTGAGTTCTTCTCCGCGCGTGCGGCAGGCGATGGCCATGATCCACTCCCGGGCTTCACTCGCCCGAAAGAAGTTCTGAATGCTGAGTTGGCTCGGACCTATCCGTTCGCATTGGTCAGTGGGGCGTCGCACTACATATTGAATTCAACATTTGCTAACCATCCAACGCTGGTTCAGCAAGCGGGTGGTTCACAGGTATTGATCCACCCAGACGATGCGTCGATGCGAGGCCTCGAAACCGGCCAGCAGGTCCGCGTCTTCAATGAACGCGGCTGGTTCGTTGCCCAACTAACCGTGAGCGACCGTGTTCGCCCAGGCGTGCTCTCCGCTACGAAAGGTGCGTGGCCAAAATCGACGGGAGGTTCAAATCTTAACGCTACGGTTGACGAGCGAGATGCCGACATGGGTGGTGGATCGGTTTTTGGCGATAATCGTGTGGATATCGAGGAATATCCGGTCGATCTTGATGGCGCAGACTAAATTTTGTTTTTGTAACATGGTTTTTCTTGCCAGTGTCGGACGATGTGCGTTCTCGTAAACGACTACTCTTATCGTTGGGAGGGGGTATGAAATTTATAAAATTTGCATTTGTTTTTCTCGGGATATTTTGGGGGTCGAACTTTATCTACATGAAATGGGCCTCGGAGCACATCAGCCCCATGCAGATTGCTTTTCTACGTGTGCTCTTCGGGTTCCTTCCGTTGGCAATGATGGCTTGGAGTAAGGGAGTAATCAATCGAAGCCAGATTCGGCATTTGCCACACTTCTTTGTCATGGCGGCGGTGGCGACGGCCTTCTACTATGTTGCCATCGTAAAAGGTACGGCACTGCTTCCATCCGGAGTCGCTGGCGTTCTGGGGGGATCTATCGCGATTTTTACCGCGATCTTCTCGCTGCTACTGCTTCGAACGGAGAAACTAAATGGATTGATGTCCGCTGGAGTTGTTGTGGGTTTTGTCGGCATCATCTTAATTGCACGGCCTTGGGAAGGACCGGGCAGCTCCATCGATCTCACTGGCGTTGCATGGATGCTGGCGGCATCAATTATCCTCGGGTTGTCGTACGTCTATGTGCGCATTTTTCTTTCGCCTTTTAATCTTCCGCCATTGGCATTAGTTACATGGCAGATGGGTTTGGCGCTTCTCATACTCGCACTACTAACGAATTACTCCGGAATGGGACACATACTGCAAGATTGGCGAGCAACCGCCGGCGTCGTGGTCGGACTGGGAATCTTGGGAACAGGCGGTGCTTTCTTGCTCTATTACTTTCTGCTGCAGGAACTTGGTGCGGTTTCCGCTTCAGGTGCAACATATATTACGCCGACCGTGGCAGTGCTGATTGGATGGGCAAGCGGTGAACGCATCGATATGTTCGAAGTGGCGGCGATTGGCTTGATTCTTGCCAGTATTGCGATGCTTCAGGTCGGTCGGCAACGCGCCTCTCGCGAAGCGGAAAATCCAGTACGCGTCGCCGCCGCACGTCCGTAAGGTACCGCGCGAATTCGAGCGTATTGATTTATCGTACGGGCGTTCGTGTTGGTCGCTGTGAGGAGACCAAATTTCGTGGTTCACCGACAACGACGTGTGTTAAGCGGCTTTCAATATAGGAAGAATCCCTGCCATGAAATATCGAACTCTGGGACGTACCGGATGGAGTGTCTCCACCGTCAGCTTTGGCGCCTGGGCAATCGGCGGTTCCTGGGGCGCGGTTGACGATCGCGAGGCCATGCGGACGTTGCACACCGCGCTCGATTGTGGCGTCAATTTCTTTGATACGGCTGATGTCTATGGAGACGGGCGGAGTGAGCGCCTCATCGGTGCACTCAGGCGAGAACGTCACGAACCATTCTATGTCGCGACCAAGGCAGGGTTGCGACTGGATCCCCATGTTGCTGACGGCTATAACCGCACGAACCTCCTGGCGTTCGTTGACAGAAGCCTGCAAAACTTGAACGTCGACGTGATAGATCTCCTTCAACTCCATTCGCCTCCGACGGACGTTTACTACCGACCCGAGGTGTTTGGAACACTTGAGGATTTGATACGCATTGGCAAAATTCGGTTCGCCGGCGTGAGTGTTAATCGAGTCGAGGAAGGGCTCAAAGCCATCGATTTTCCGGTCGTTCAGTCAGTACAAGTTGTTTACAACATCTTTCGCCAACGCCCAAACGACCTGTTTCTGGCCGAGGCTCGACGGCGTGGAGTTGGGGTGATGGCTCGTCTTCCACTTTCATCTGGATTGCTTACTGGAAAGCTAACCAAGGACACTCGGTTCGACGCTCGTGATCATCGCGCTTATAACCAACACGGTGAGGCCTTCGACCCAGGTGACACATTTTCCGGGGTAGCCTACGACGTAGCAGTCGACGTCGTTCAGGAGCTAACTCAATTGGTACCTGTATCAACCACGATGGCACAGTGGGCGCTGCGCTGGATCCTGATGAATGAGGCAGTGACCTGCGTGATACCCGGTGGACGTAAGCCCTCGCAGGTCATGGAAAACATTGGCGCTTCCGATTTGTTGCCACTGTCAGCTGACGTCATGGCGGCGGTCCAAGAAATCTACAACGTACGCATCAAACCGCTCGTGCACGCGCGCTGGTAATCCCTACAGTCCAACAACGTTCATGACCCGAACGTCTATCTTTGTTGATTGTGGAACCCGAAATCAAAATATCTCACTCAAATGTCGCATTTCTCATCTTCTTGATTTCAAGACGCTAAAATCGACGTTAACATTTCCTTAAATCAATTTTTAAATAAATCATGCGTCAACTCCTCTCTACAATAGCAGTCTGGTCTGCAATCGGCGCTACCACGGCAGCGCACGCACAGCAGGTCGTCCTAATTGGGCATTCCGCTCCGCTTACTGGTCCCCAGGCGGCAAACGGAAAGGACAACGAAAATGGTGCACGTCTTGCGATTGATGAACTGAACAACCAGCAGATCAAGGTCAACGGACAGACTGTCACGTTCAAACTGATTTCCGAGGATGATCAGGCGGATCCGAAAACGGGAGTTCAGGTCGCTCAAAATCTAATCGACAAGGGCGTCGTCGCGGTTTTCGGGCCCTACAATTCCGGAGTCGCGATTCCGGCATCAAGGATCTATAACGGTGCGGGTGTGCCGATGTTACCCGTCGCGTCCAATCCGTCGCTTACGAAACAGGGATTCAAGAACATTTTCCGGATCGGGGCAAGCGACGAGCAGCTCGGCGGCACGATGGCCACGTTCGCAGCGAATACGCTGAAGGCCAAAACTGCTGCGATTATCGACGACCGCACCGCCTATGGCCAGGGAATCGCCGAGCAGTTCACGGCTGTCGCAAAGGCGAACCATTTGCAAATCGTCGACCAGCAGTTTACGAACGCTTCCGCGACAGATTTCCTTGGCATCCTGACTGCCATCAAAGCAAAAAACCCCGACGTGATCTTCTTCGGTGGCTATGCGGCCCAAGGTGCGCCGATGGCGAAGCAAATGAAGCAGCGAGGATTGCGGGCGAAGTTGCTCGGTGGCGACGGCATCTGCTCGGCTGACATGGGCAAGGTTGCGGGCGATGCGGCATCGATTGTGTACTGCGCGCAAGGGGGCCTCTCGCTCGATAAGACGCAGTCTGGGCGAGAGTTCCTGAAGAAATACTACGATACGTACCACGCCGATACGCAGGTGTATGGTGTGAACTACTACGACGGCATCAAGATGCTTGCTGACGCGATGGTCAAGGCAGGGACGATAACCGACAAAGCGAAGATCTCCGCCCAGCTCGCGAAGGGAAATTACAAGGGAGTCGCGGCCAACTATTCGTTCGATGCCAACGGGGATCTGAAGGGCGCGCCGACGACCGTCTACGTTATCCGAAACGGATTGCCCACACCATACAGGGAATAAACGCTTTCGCGAGAGTCGTGAGCTTGTTCACCTCTCAAGGAGGCCGCTGTCCAAACTCGCCATGGCACCTGCGATGGCAGCTGTGTCGGTGATGCGTCCCGTGGCCCTACGAAAACTGAATCTTCACATCGACTGGTCCTGGCGTCCGGGCGGTGCCGGCGACACTGTCTTGGCACCGCCCATGTTGAGTGGGATGAAACATGTGTGACCGCCGTGAGACGTGCCAGCTCGCTCTTACTGCTGCCGCCAATTTCGTGCATGGTGGGCCGTGCATGCGCCAGTGGGGCCGGGTTTGTGACCAGCGTGACTCGCCGGCCCGCCGGTTCGAAATATCCACTCATTCACACATAACTTACTCCCCGCGCATAAGGGGAGCGACCGGTCTCGTGCTCACCTCGGTCCGTAGATATTGCGATAATTGAGACGGTCGGCCGGGATTCACGAAAAATCCGCCGCATCTCTACCTAAGCTAGATGATCTAGCTCGATATTTCCCTGCTCGTACGGTGATGGAGTTGACCTTCCCCCTCTGAAGTATCCCACGGTAAAGTTAGTGGCAAGGCCGCAGGAGAAACCTTGTCACGAAGAAGTCGCGGTTCAGCGAAGAGCAGATTATCGGGGTGCTGAAGGAAGCCGATGCCGGCATGAAGGTCGCAGACTTGTGCCGCAAGCACGGCATATCGGATGCGACGTTCTATAACTGGCGTAGCCGCTACGGCGGCATGGATGTGTCGGAAGCACGGCGATTGCGGCAGTTGGAGGAGGAAAACCAGCGACTCAAGCGGTTGGTGGCGGACCAGGCGCTGGACATCCAGGTTCTGAAGGACGTTCTCGGAAAAAGTGAGTTCGCCCGCGCAGCGCCGGGAAGTCGTGCAGCAGGTGATGGAGCAGCACGACTATTCGGAGCGCCGGGCGTGCGCGCTCGTTGGCCTGAATCGCCGGACGTTCCGACGGCCAGTGCCACCTGACGTCGACCACGAAGTGCGGCAGCGGCTGCGCGAGCTGGCACAGGAGCGACCACGGTTTGGCTCGCCGCGCCTGCATGTCTTGCTGCGCCGGGAGGGCTTGGTCCAGAACCACAAGCGGACTGAGCGGTTGTACCGCGCAGAAGGTCTGTCGCTTCGCCTGAAACGGCGAAAGAAGCGCCCGAGTCATCTGCGCGTGGTGATGCCGACGCCTAACGGCGCAGACGAAAGCTGGGCGATGGACTTTGTTGCTGACGCGTTGGTGCATGGCCGACGTATTCGCATGTTGACCATCATCGACGCGTGGAATCGCGAGTGCCCGCACATCGAGGTCGACTTCTCGCTGACGGGCGTTCGGGTCGCGCGCGTGCTGGAGCAGCTACGTCAGCGGGGACGGCAGCCTAATCTGATTCAGGTCGACAACGGGCCAGAGTTCGTCAGCAAGGCGCTCGTTGCATGGGCGCACGAACATGGCTGTCAACGCCGACTGAAAACTGACACGGGGATGCGGCTATTTTCTTGGACTGATTTACGTTGTTAACCCAAGGCTTTCACGGTACTCGATGGGGCTGAGATAGCCGAGGGAGCCCTTGATCCGTTTTTCGTTATACCAGCGGATATAGGCATCCAGTGCCTCAACGAATTCCGCGATGGTCGTCGAACGCCAATTGCCAGGGTAAAACATTTCGGTCTTCAGCCTTCCGAAGAAGCCTTCGCAGGCCGCATTGTCTGGTGAGCAGGCTTTGCGCGACATGGATCGAATGAGGCTGGCGTTCGCAATCCGGGACAGCCAACCAGGCCAGCGATAGTGACCACCTCGGTCGGAATGCACAATGGGCTTCTCATCGCCCTCGGTCACAGTCTCGATAGCGGCATCCAGCATGGTATTCACGAGTTCTGCGTCAGGGCTCGTACCAATCGACCAACTGACGACCATGCCATCGAAGCAGTCGATCATGGGTGATAGATATACCTTCCCCGCAGGGATGTGGAACTCGGAGATATCCGTCAGCCACTTTTCGTTGGGGGCGGTGGCGTGGAAATCGCGATTGATGATGTTATCTTGGGCCGGACTAATTTCCCCAACATAAGAACGATACCGGCGCCGCTTGGGCCTGGCTGCGTAGAGGCCGCCTTGTTTCATGAGGCGACGCACGACTTTCTCTGATAGAAACACCCGTTGCCTGCTGAGCGCTGCCTGCACCCGACGATAGCCGTATGATCGGTGATTGTCCTCGAATATCTCTGCAACGGTGCGGCGGACTTCGGCATATTTGTCGGCGACCCGTATGGGCGACCGATGGTAGAAATAGGAGCTGCGCGCCAAGTCCAACCGCACAAGCAGTTCAGTCAAACCGTATTCTTCTCTAAGGGCGTCAACCAGCGTCGTCTTCTCCCGGTTGCTCAGGAGCGGCAGGTCGACGCCCAGGTCTTTTTTTAGGAGTTCATTCGCCTTCTTCAACAGGTCGTGTTCAAGCTGCAGATTGCGAATGTCGCGCCGGAGCTCTTCGACCTGTCGCTTCAGTTCGTCCCGATTTGTCTCTGCGGGTGAGCCCTTGTCGCGTTTCATGGATGCAGGAGCCTCTCGGCCGAGTAACTGGTTCTTCCAGTTGTACAGTGTCACCCTGTCGACGCCCAGCTTTCGCGCCACCGCCTGTGCACTTCCTTCCCGTGTGCACAGTTCGTACACTGCGGCCTGCTTGGACGCCAATGACACGGCCGGTCTGCCCGCCTTGCTAACCACGCATTTCTTGGTTTCCGGATAGCGCTCACGAACCCACTTCGACAGTATCTCGCGACAGGGATAGCCCAATGCCCTGAGGGTGAAGGTAATGCAGCGCCCGTGGTTGACGTAATGCTCGAGTGCCGAGTTCTTCTGCTCCTCTGAGTACTTCGGCTTTACGCGAACATACCCCTTCTGCAGATCGCCACTCTTTTCGAATTCGTCACACCACGCCTTGAGAGAATTCTTCGTCGGGTAACCCAACTGGCGGATGGTTGCCTTGATGCGCTTCCCGAGCTTCAGGTACAGCTCGACCGCCCGAACACGCTCTTCGTATGAATACATGGACTACCTCCAAAGTAGTCCAAGATTTTGTCCGCATCCCCGAATGCCGATGTGGGCGGGAATCTGAACATTGTGAGCGTCCAGGACACGTTGTCGAGCGCGGCGCATCAGTCGAGTTCGGGCGGCGGCTTCAGCATCAGCCAAGGCGGCGCCAGTGCGAGCTTCAGCCAGAGCAAGGGCAATGCGTCGGGAAGTTATGCGGGTGTCAATGAGCAGGCCGGGATTCAGGCGGGTGACGGCGGCTTCAATATCAACGTTACCGGCAATACCGACCTGAAAGGCGGGCTGATCGCGAGCAGCGCGGATGCGTCGAAGAATTCGCTGACGACGGGTTCTCTCTCCTTCTCGGACATCCAGAATCAGTCGCACTACGATGCGAGCTCGAGCGGCTTCAGCGCGGGCGCGACGACCGGCGACGGCGGGATGAACTACAGCACGCACGGTAGCACGTCGGGCAAGAATGCCGGTGGTGCCGCGCCCATGCTTGGCCAGAACGACAGCGGCAGCGACAGTGCGACGACGAAGAGCGGCGTCAGCGCCGGAACGGTCACGATTACGGATTCGGCGAACCAGAAGCAAGATGTGGCGAGCTTGAACCGCGATACGATGAACACGAACGGTACGGTCGCCAAACTTCCCGACATGCAGAACCTGCTGGCCAATCAAGCGGACATGATGGCCGCGGCCAGCGCGGCCGGCGAAGCGGTGTCGCGCCGGATCGGGGACTACGCGGATAAGATGAAGGACGCAGCCCAAGCCAACGGCGACCAGGCAGGCGTCGACGCGTGGAAGGAAGGCGGAGCGAACCGCGCACTGATGCAAGGCGCGGGCGCAGCGCTGGTGACCGGACTGGCTGGCGGCAACGCAGTAGGCGGCGCTGCCGGCGCGGCGATTGCATCGATCGCATCGGGCAAGCTGAACGAGCTGAGCAGCGCGATCGCCGGCAGCGATCCGACCGGCAACGCCAATATGAATCAGGCGCTGGGCAACATCGTGGCGAACGCGCTTGCGACTGGGGCCGGCGCCGCCGTGGGTGGGGAGTCGGGGGCGTTCTCTGGATACAACGTCGACCGGTTTAACCGGCAGCTTCACCCTGACGAAAGACAGTGGGCGAAGGACAAGTCGAAGGACTTCGCGAAGTTCTATGAAGAAAAGACCGGCAAGGCACTCACTGCGGAGCAGGCGCAGAATATGCTGCTGGCGAACGGCTATCGTTTAGTCGATGCTGCGGCAAGCAAGGGGCCGGGAGGGGACGCCACGGCGGTAGCGTATATCAGTCAGAACAGCGGCGGGTTGTTCCATGCGACGTCGGCGGAGTACAACAGTCCGTTCTTGTCTGGGAACAAGGATGGCACGCTGACACCCGAGCAGCGAGCATTGCCGGGATCTGTGGCAAACCCGGCAGCAGGTCTGGTGATCGCTGGTGGTCTTGTTACTGCGGGCCTTGCACCAGAAATAATTGCTGGCGGGTCGGCGGGGGTATCGTACGCTCAAGACCTGTTTGCTGCCTATAAGGCTGCACAGGCCGGGTACTCGTTGACGACCGCAGCCATGACTGGCGCAGTTGCATCGGGCACGTTATACACAGGCGGCACCGCAGCGGGAGCGTATATGGATTATCGAAAGAGCGGGGTCGACTTTGTCGATAGCTTCGACCAACGCTTTTCATATGCCGGCTTGGCGACGGCGGCTACGTTCGGCGCATATGCCAACATGTTCACAACATCGATGTTCAATTGGGCTGGAATTGCAAACTCGCTTACGAACATCGCAACCGTTCCAGGATTCGTAATTCGCGGAGTCAAACTTGCGGTCGGACAGACGGCCGGAAGAGCCGCCCAGGCCGCAGTGAAGTCAAGCGAGCCAAAGAAAGATTGAGGATATCTATGTCAGGCGAAATTCTGAGTGGCCTAATCGGCGGTGCAATCGGTCCATTGGCCGGTAGAATATTAGGTCGATTTCGGGTTTGGAAAGTATTCGTAGTTTGCTTGTTGCTTATATACATGTCGATTTTTCTGATTGGTGCATTTTATGTTGGACCAAAGCAGTCGCTGCTTGAATTGAAGCAGTTCATTCAACCGCGCGCGCTGTTGATTTTTTTTGCAATTTCTGCTGGTGTTGCGTTTCTTGCTTTTTTAGGGCATTCGGCAAAAGTTAGCCAGAAAGAAATTGATGAAAATAGTTCGGCGTCAGGTGTCGATGATAAGCCAGAGTGATCTATAGAAGATTAACCACGCTTGAGAGTGACGTAATGACTGAGATTATAAGCGGGTTGGTTGGCGGATTGTTCGGGCCATTTTTTGGAAGGATTCTCGGGAAATTTCGTCTCTGGAAGGTTTTCCTCGCGTCGATGTTGCTTATATATCTAGGATTGTTTACGACGGGGCTTGTGGTGGTCGGCTTCAAAGCTACAGTATCTAGATTTGGTGAATTTCTTACACCTTTCGTGCTGCTTGTATTTGTGGGTTTGTCTGCTACCGCCTCTCTTGTTGCATTTTTGGGGCGTACTGCAAAAAAAAACAGAGAGAACTGACCGGCCTGCACGACCCTTAGTAAGGAGCGGCTATGTCGGGCGAGATCGTAAGTGGGTTGGTTGGCGGATTGTTCGGGACACTCGTTGGCAAGGTACTTGGAAGGTTTCGCTTCTGGAAAGTTTTCGTAGTTACGCTCGTGACTTTGTATGTCGGAGCATTGCTAATGGGAATTGTATTGGTCGGCTTTGAAAAAAACGAAGCCGATATTTTCCGAATCGTTTGTCCCGTTTCCCTTGCTCATCTTCACAAGCTTATCGGTGAGCACGACGTTTTTCGCATACCTTGGTCGCAGCGCTGCCAAGAAAGCCAAGGAAGATCGGCCCGACACCTGACTTAATCTGCGATCACATATCTAGAAAAATACATGAGAACTATTCGCCGGCGGAATTCCGCTGCAGCAGTACTGCTGCTTTTCGCGACTGGTGTATCGGCACAGGAAGCGCCGAGGTCGATCATTCCGGGCAACGATCAGCAAACCCGGCAGCAGGAAGAGGCGCGTGAGCGCGAGCGAGCAATCTCTGCGCCCGGGGTGCGTTCGGGCGTGACGGGGAGCGCCGGGTATCCGGCACTGCCGTCGGAGTCGCCGTGCTTTCGCATCGATCGTTTCTCGCTCGACGTGCCCGACGCGCTACCCGCGTCCGTGAAAGCGCAAGGCGCGTCGGCATTGCCGATGGACCGCTTCGCCTTCGCGCGCGAATGGCTTGACCACTACGTTGGCCAGTGCGTCGGCAAACAGGGCCTCGACGTCCTCGTCAAGGGCCTGTCGCAGGCGATCCTCGCGCGCGGCTACGTCACGACGCGCGTGCTGCTGCCTGAACAGGATCTGTCGACCGGCACCCTCAAGTTGTCGCTGATCCCCGGCGTGATCCGCCACGTGCGCTTTGCCGATGAGAAATTGCGCGGCACCTGGCAAACCGCCTTCCCGACCCGCGACGGCGAGTTGCTGAACCTGCGCGACCTCGAGCAGGGTCTCGAGCAGATGAAGCGCGTGTCAAGCCAGGACGTGTCGATGCAGATCGTCCCCGCTGACACGCCGGGCGAGAGCGACGTCGTGCTCGACGTGAAGCGCGGCAAGCCCTGGACAGTAGTCGAGTCGATCGACAACTCGGGCACGCGCGCGACCGGCCGGCTACAGGGCAACCTGTCGATCGGTATCGACAATCCCCTGGGCTTGAACGACATCTTCAACATTGGCGTGAGCCAGGATCTCGAATTCGGGGACAAGCGCCTCGGCTCGCACGGCTGGAACGGCTTCTATTCGATCCCGTGGGGCTACTGGACTGCGACGCTTTCCGCGTACACGAACACGTACTACCAGCAGATCGCCGGCGTGAACCAGACGTTCATCGCAAGCGGCAACTCGAAGACCGTCGATTTCAAGCTGAATCGTGTGCTGTCGCGCAGCCAGAACGACGTGTTCGGCGCGCAGGTCCGGCTCTCGCGCCGCTTCGGCCAGAGTTTTATCGAAGACACCGAAATCCCGCAGCAGCGCCGCAACAACACGTTCATCGAGTTCGGCCTGACCGATCGGCACTACTTCGGCAACGCGCAGTTCGACGGCACGCTCGCGTACCGGCAGGGAATCGGCGCATTCGGCGCGCAGGCCGACAGCCTGGCGGCCGACGGCGGTCCGACCTACCGCTACAAGATGGCGGTGCTCGACGCGAACCTGTCGGTGCCGTTCGCGATCGCACAGCAGCCGTTTCGGTACGTCACGACATTTCACGGCCAGTACACAGGCAACACGCTGTACTACATCGACGACCTGACGATCGGCAGCCGCTACACCGTGCGCGGCTTCGACGGCGAGACGATGCTCGCCGCGGCACGCGGCTTCTACTGGCGAAACGAGCTGCAGGCGCCGATCGGGCAGACGGGGCTCGCGGCTTACGCGGGCCTCGACTACGGGCGCGTGTGGGGCCCGCAGCCGGTCGCGCTGGTCGGCACGCAACTGGCCGGCGCGGTGATAGGCGTCAAGGGCAGCGTCGCGACACGCTTCGGCGGTTATGGTTACGACCTGTTCGCCGGCACGCCGGTGTACAAGCCGTCCGGCTTTCCGACGGCCCGCGTGACGCTCGGGTTTCAGCTAACGGCCCAGTTTTGATGAGAACGCAATCGAGTTCAAGCCGTCCGGTGCTCCGCCTTCTCGACGACACGGCCGAGGACAAGGAACTGACGGCGTTCCTGAACGCTCAGGTCGCTACCGTTCTGTCGGCTAGCCACGAACCGCGGCCGCGTTGCCCGCGCTGCGGCAGCAGTCACATCACCAGCGCGGGATTCAGGACGCGACCGATCGGCCGATTGCCGATGTTCGAATGCCAGACTTGCCAGCGCTATTTCGGTCGCACGGCCGACACGCCGCTCGGTGAGAAGCATCTCAAGAAGCTTGACCTGTTCGTGTCGCTGCTGTCGCAGCCAATCTCGTGCCTCGAGGCTGGCGAGCGGATGGGCAGCCTGCCGGCCGACATCGGGCAGCGTGTGACGGCCTGGCGCGCGTGGCTGCTGCAGCTCGATCCGAGCGGCACGTGGGAGCGGCGTGTCCGGCTTGGCGGCCGCCCGACCGAACTCGATCCCGCGCCGCTGGCATTCGACGAGATCGGCGCGCGCGAAGATCTCACCTTGACGACGCGCCTGACGCGCGAGTTCGACGAAGTAAATTCGTTCAGCCACCGGCCACCGCGCTGCGTGGACTGCGGCAGTGGCAAGACGCGCTTCGACGAGCGCCTGCCAGGCGGTTTCCCGCGCTTCAAATGCGTGAACTGCGGGACGCGATTCACCCGACGTCGCGGCACGCCGTTCCTGAACACGAAGGTGAGCACGCTCGAGCGCATGCGGCTGTTCATTCGGCATCTGTCGTTGCCGCTGTCGTTCATGCAGGTATCGGACATCGTCGGCACGAGTCCCGCGATGGTTCAGAAATGGCGCAGGATGTTCACCGAATTCGCGGACCAACTGGAGCCGAGCGGGAGTCTGTCCGCACGGATCCAACTGGGCGTCGAACCCACTGAGGCGACGCCGTGCCCATTCTGTGGTCGTGTGGGGCGCGCGCAGCGGACCGCTAGCGGACACTGGTCGTGTGGCGGATGCGGCCGGCTCTTCTCGATGCGGCGTGAGGTGGTCGATCGCAACGGCCGGTTGCATATCGTGGCCGATGAGGCGTAACGTGCCTGATGACGTCAAGTGTCATCCGTGATTGAAGAGTGTCGAACGATGAGAAAGCAAGTCTCCTCCCGCGCGGCACGGTCGGCACGTACGAAGGAAATGTTGCTGCCGCTGCCGACCGCCAAAGTACGTGCGCTGTCGCTGGAAAACCATCTCGCGCTGTCGACGGTGCGCTCGGGGCGCGGTGATTTCGATCAGATCTGCTGCCTGATCCGAGTCGTCTACCTCGCGTATTTCATGCGCGGCGTGACGATGGCGGGCGCGGATCTCGAAGCCTATCGTCCGGCAGAAGCGGCGCTCAACGCGTGCATCAAGCGCATTGAAGAAGACCAGCCATGCGTGCTGCTAGACCACGAGCAAGCGGTGGTCGAGCACGTGCTGGTGCTGCACGATGCTCAACTGGCGGCCGTGCCGAAGTTCCGCTATCTGGAGGCGTGGCAGCAACTGCAGCGCTTCGTGGACAGTGGTATCCGCTCGCCGATTCCAGCCGCAACGGTCTGATAGCGACGACGAATGCGAGATCGACAAGGTTCCGGTCACGCGGCCGGTAAACAACCGTTCCTGTTCTATATGACGCGTCGATGAGCACCCTGTACGCCGATTTACCGCACCTGACTGAGGCCGAGTTTGACGCGCTGGTGGGCGCCGCGCGGGCACGGCTGGCATCTGTTTACGAACTGCTGCGAAGGAACGTCTCCGATTCACCGTCGGATTGATTTGCTGTGACGCTCGAGGCTGGCTATTCCGGAAGGGTGAGGTGGCGAGAGTTACGGAACGGTGTCCCGTCGCAGTTCTTGGACGCTAGACAACTTTCGCCTCAAAGTGCGGATGCCGACAATAAGAAGATCTCGGCAAAAAGAGGGGCGTCAGGATTACGGCTTAGCTTTTGTATCGACTGCCACAATCGACACAGTCCCTCTCACAACCACGAGTTTCTCACGCGGCGTTTCCACTTTCTCGGTCGCTGGCGCAGGTTTTGGGGTCGGTGAAGTCGAGCCCGACCGCGCGGTCGCGACACCAACACGAACCTCGCCCGGCTTCGTCGTGCCGAGCGAACCACTTCGACTGGTGTTAGTAATCATTGCTGTACCCCACATTGCGGTGAATGAAGTCAGGCTCGTTGAGCATCTTCAGTCGATTGTTCCGCGTTATGACACCAATATGGGTCCTGCCGCCGACTGTTGCCACACCTCTTACGAACTTGGCCCTTCCTGATTGGAGATTAACCAAATACGAGACCAAGTCAATCGCATCCTGCATCGGTGAATTTGCGAAGTCGATGTCGAGTCGGAACTCGTCGTCTGGTAACGCGATGGTGGGCTTCGCTACGAACTCCGTATCAATTTCGTCCGGGAGTCTGTCGAGGCCCACGGTATCGATGAGTTGCGCCACGATCTGCGCGGTCTTCGCCTTCGATTCTTCATAAAAGCGGTCGATTGTATCGTTAACCGCCAGCATGATCCTTGATCTCAACTGGCTGTCTATACCAAACAGCAGTCTTTCAACGCCGTCTGCCTGTCCAGCCCAGATGAGGCCGCATCGTCCGTCCCCATAAATTAGCGTGCAGGTATTGTCTTTCACCTTGATGCGGAAGGAGGAGGGAAACGCAGACGTTGCGTCATATCCGCCGACGAGAAACTCCAGCTCGGGTTGATACCCTGGAGGCAGTGAGTACGCTTCCATGTCGCGCTCGTACAACTGACGCATATGATGAAGAAACGCTTCAGCTACACCAGCCACGGTTTCCGCGGCATCCCCACGACTGAGGAAGTCGTCAGCATGAGAATGAATGGTGGACCCGGCCAAGGTTGCCAAGCCAGATGTGACTGCGGCTGCTTCTACCCCGCCGTGTGAGATAGAGAACATCTTCGTTACGCCGCCAAACGCGTTTGTGACAACGGGTTGAAGACCATCGAGTGGAAATCTTGCGATCACCAGACCGTTTTCGTCAAGGACCGGCGCGCCGTCGGCATCGCGCTCAATGAAGTCCCACGGGCGCAAGAGGTAATCGGTCGTGCTACTTAGACTATCGCAACCGAGAATGACAGCTTCGCTCGTTGCGAGCGCGATATTGATCGTCATTCGCCTCCCCCTTCTTTCTTGTTTGATGAAGGACGTCGTCGCGGTTGCCGACAGGGCTACATGCCGTTAGCTCGTGGCAGCGCGAGTGTAGCACCTCGTCCGAGAAATATTTTATCGACGTATTGCCGGCTCGACTCGGCGAGAACCGAGACGTATCAAACGTGGTGCCACAGAAACGACAATGCCCGCTTGTGGAGCGGGCACGTGAAGAGGTGGGGCGGGAACAAACCGCGGAACAACGTCCAGTCCGATAAGCCCCGCTCCCTGTTTTCTTTCGCCGAATCTGGCCGGCTACGGCATAAGAGTAGCTGGCGTTTTACTGGCTCGCAATGCACGCCCTGCGGCCTTACGCGAACGCAAGCAAGCGATGCTTCCAAGGACAACTTTTCTGAGAATTTCCGTGCCCAAGGACATCTTTTCTGAGACGGGTGGCATACGCTCGTCTCAAAAAAGATGTCCAAGTCGTTGATTTATATACGGTGCCAAAGACACCTTTTCTGAGAGCCCACACGGGTGTTGTTGTCTCTCAGAAAAGATGTCCGCAGTCTCAATAAGTTGTCTTTGAATAATTGGCTACCTGCGACGTGCAAGGGATGTGACCTATATCGGCGGGCAGAAAATGATCGGAGAATATTTGGCGATGGTGGTATATGACGCAATGTTTGATCGAGGATGTCAGATCGACGTTGTCGCATCGGAGGCACTCATTCGCCATTCCACGTGCGATTTCGCCCACGCAAAAGTATCGATCATGACCGTCAAGCAGCCCCTCGCAGCGAACTGTCACCTGTTCGACCGGTTCGTTCACCAGCAAAGTTGTGCCGAACAATCCGGCCGCCGATGAAGGGCCCGAGCTACACCACAAAGCAGGGAAAGATGCCGGTGCGCGTCGCGACCGAAGCGGGCAACTGCTCGACAGTGTCGATGTGAGGATGTCGATTGGGCTACGTGACCGCGCGCTGATCGCGTTGATGGTGTTTTTGTTCACGCAGATCTGCGCAGCGCTCACGATGTGAGTCGACGACATCTATCTGCAACAGCACTGGCTGTAGGTGCATCTGTACGAAAAACGCGACAAGGCGCTCACGATGCCGTGTCATCACACGCTCGAAGCGTACTTGCGTGCATATCTCGGGGCATCGGCCTGGCTGCTGAGCTGAAGGGGGCATTGCTCCGCACGATCGCGCGGCACCCGGCACCGTTACCGCTTCCAGCGAATTACTGCCAGCGCGGCGTTCAAAGCGTTGAGATCGGCAACTTGGATGTTGGACCCGTAGAGATTCTCGCCGCTCCGCTCTTCGAAGGAAATTCTCGACCGAGCATATTGCCGCTCTTGGGGCGTACTCAGTGTGACGCGCAAGATCCCCCCCAAGGTGCCGTCGGTGAGGTCCAGGCCCATGCCAACGTCGATGAACGGCACTCCCATGAGCTCCAGTCGCTCAACGATGATCCGTTTGGACTGACCTGCGTCCATGCAAAGAAATGCGAACGTGATATCGTCGAGCAACCGAACCGACGTTTCGTCGATGGCAACCGCATGCGCGGTTATGCCGCGATGAATGTTGCTATAGATGTTCCGAAAATAATCAACCTTCTTCGGTACTTCGCGCAACTGGTCGATGGTCGGCGCCCCGGGGGCCCGGAAGGCGTTGTGTTGCAAAAACTCGTCGCCATCAATCAGTCGAATTTCCCGGACGGGCGTCTTCGCAATCTGATCGAGGATGTAAGACCCTGTTCCACCGACGCCAACAATCGCGATCTTCTCGTTCGACAGTCTTTGTGGCGGCTGCCGGCCCCCTCGGCGTCTACCGTATCGGCGATCGCACGGGACAGGAACTGAAATAAAAAAGGCCCCGACAATGGCCGTGAAACTTGCCGGGGCTAACGAGCCATGCGAGTTGCATGGGACGAGGAAATATCGCGTCCATCGTATAGCCATGAACGATCGAGAAGTACCACCGAGTTCCGTCGAATTCTCATCGGATTCAGCCAAGATCCTATTCGAGGAACGAGTGTGCCCACCGCCGTAAGCGTCACGCCGATGCGTTCTCTCTCGCCACCTTGTGCACGAGATGTACCGACGGAAACGGACAGGTCCAATGCCCAATTCTCAAATAAAAGGCGTTTGTATTTACTCGACCGAACCTTACTTGATGCCCTGCAGGCCTTTCATTAATTTTCTGATGCGAATGCTCGCGGACAAGAACGTCGGTGACGGTTACGGTCGGCTCGTCTCGGAAAAGAGGTCCACGTCCTTGATTTCTCCAGCGGAAAAAGCCCCTCCTTTTCCGAGAACCCCCAGCCGGAACGCAGCCGAAAGTCGTGACGTCTATCGCCACAGAGCCATCCATCGTCGAACGACGGGGATGATCGTTCCGCTTCGATTCCACTGGAGAAATCACATGACACTCATGCACAAGCTATTCGTCGCGGCACTGCTGTCCACGCTGCCGCTCGCGGCCTCCGCGCAAGGAACGCAACTGACGGACCCGCAGATCGCGGCGATCGTCGTGACGGCCAACCAGGTCGACATCGATGCCGGCACCCTCGCGGAAAACGCGACGCATACGAAACCGGTCAAGACCTTCGCCCAGCTGATGGTCTCCGATCACACCAATGTGAACAAATCGGCGGTCGCACTCGCGACCAGGCTGAACCTGAAACCCGAAACCAACGCGACGAGCGATGCGTTGAAGAAGGAGGGCGACGACAACGTCGCCGCGCTCAAGGCACTCAAGGGGCACGCATTCGACAAGGCGTATGTCGATCACGAGGTGACCTATCATCAACAGGTGATCGACGCGATGGACAAGACGCTCATTCCGTCCGCGAAGAACGGCGAACTGAAGGCGCTGCTGGTGAAGGTGCGGCCGGCATTTGTCGCCCATCTCGAGCATGCTCGCGCGTTGCAGTCGACGCTCGGCGGCGGCAATGAGAAGAAGTCCTACTGAGCCCCGGCGCTCGACGGCGCGGCGCCGCGCCGGCTGCCGGTTCATCGTGCTGGCGGCGCTGGCGTGGATGGCCGCGGACGTCGCGGCCGGCACGACGCACCGGATCACCATCGAAGGCATGCGCTTCAACCCGGCCAGCCTGACGGTCGAGCGCGGCGACACGATCGTCTGGGTCAACCAGGATCTGGTCGCGCACACGGCCACGGCAGCGGGCGCGTTCGACTCGCATGCAATCGCACCCGGTGCATCGTGGACGTACGTCGCGAATACACCGGGCCGTCATGCGGTTGTCTGCACGTTTCATCCTGAGATGACAGCGACACTGACCGTAAAGGGCAAGCCATGATGCGCAATGCGGGCGATCCCGAGCCGAAGTCCCGACCTCTTTCGGAAGAAGACGACCGCACGCTCGCCGCGCGCGTCGCGAGCGGCGAGCGCGCTGCGTTCGAACAGCTGATGCGTCGCTACAACCGGCGGCTCTACCGGCTGGCCCGTGCGACGCTGCGCGACGATGCGGAAGCCGAGGACGCACTGCAGGAGACCTATCTGGCGGCGTTCCGCGCGATCCCGCGTTTTCGCGGCGAAGCGTCGCTGTCGACCTGGCTGTCGCGGCTCGTGCTCAACGCGTGCCGTACGCGCCAGCGCCGCGGCGCACGGCGCGACACGATCGCGCCGATGGTCGCGCTGTCGTCGATCACCGACTTCGAGCGGGAAATCATGGACGCAGACCAGAACGAATCGCCGGACCGGGCGCTGATGCGAACGGAATTGCGCGCATTGCTGGAGCGCAAGCTCGATGCATTGCCCGAAGCGTTTCGCATCGTGTTCGTGATGCGCTGTGTCGAGGAATTCAGCGTCGAGGAAACCGCCCAGTGCCTCGGCATACCCGAGGCGACCGTGCGCTCGCGGCATTTCCGGGCAAGAAGCCTGCTGCGCGAGTCGCTCGCACGCGAAATCGACCTGGCCGAGCGCGACGTGTTTTCATTCGACGGGGAACGCTGCGACCGGATCGTGCTCGGGGTGCTGGCGAGCATCGATTCGCGTTGATCTTGCCGGGCCCGGCAGGCACGCTCGCCGAGCCGGTGGAGGCTCGCTACGCGCGCGTCGGGCCGGGGCCGACGGTTCCGCGGACACCCGCGCGCCGGCCCGCGATCATCTCTACCAGCCAGTTCTCGACGAGGGCGGTATACGCCCGCTGACTGGCATCGTCAGAGAGCCCGTGATCGGCGCCTTCGAGAATCCGGTACGTCAGCGAATGCGCAGACAGGCACGCCTGCAGATAGCTGGCGATCGCCGTGTGCGGCACGATCTGATCGTGCTCCGATTCGACGAGCAGCACGTCGCCGCGAAACCGAGCCGCCGCGCGCAATGCACGATTGTCGGACGCCGGCACGATGCGTTTGCGATACGCGACGAGATCGTGCTCGACGTGCAGCGCCCGCTTCGGCGTATTCCAACCCTCGTCGAGATACAGCGCCGGTACGCGCAACCCCAGCCAGCGTACGGGGCGCAGTTCCGTCAGGATGGTCGCGAGATAGCCGCCATAGCTGCTGCCGACCACGGCGACGGCATCGCGATCGATCAACGGGTGCGCAACCAGCGTGTCGTAAGCGGCGAGCAAATCGCGAAGATGGGTTTCGCGCGTCACGTTTTGCTGCTCGTCCAGCGTACGTCCATGCCCGGTCAGATCGAACGTCAGACAGACGCACCCGAGCGCCGCCGCTTGCCGCGCCCGCTCGAGATACTGCTCCTGGCTGCCGCCCCAGCCGTGCACGAACAGAACGCCCGCGACGGTGGTCTTCGGCGCGAGCACCGTACCGTCGAGGTAGCCGTTCTCGACCTTGATTCGCACGCGATAATGCTCCGCTGTCATCTGTCGCTGCTCCTTCGGAAGGGATGGCGATCGACCATGTAGTACTTGGTGATGGGGCCCGCCAGGGCATCGACACCGCGATAGACGATCCGCGCGCCAGTCGGTATTGCCGGGTCGTCGCCGTAGATCTCGCGCGTCGCGGCAGCCACCGCGCCCACCTCCAGGTCTGTCCTGAACATGCGCAACGCGCCGATTTCCGCACCCGTTGCGCCGCCGATCCGCCACGACTGCTCCAGTACGCCGCAGTGGCGCACGCCTTGTGCATCGGTGCCGAACGCGACATCGTAGTTGCGTCGCGACGCAAAAAAGCCCGCGTAATCGCGATGCACGGCGGCGTCGAATGCACATGCCTTCGCGATCGCGTCACGGACATCGTCCGTGACGTCGAGCTGCGCCAGCACGTCGAAGCCGCCGCGGACGGCGACGAGGTCGGTGCCGCCATACACGTCATGGCCGTGGTTGTTGACGGTCAGATGCTGAACGCCCCAGTAGCTGGCGACCAGATCGTCCAGCATGACCTGCCCGACGCTCAGCGTCTCGATCGCATCGAGATGACGCTCGACGACGATGCCGCCGGTGCGCAACGCCGCGTCGCCGAACTCGGCCAGCTCCGCTTCCAGTTCGGCCATGTCGGATACCAGCGCCTGGCCCGTTCCGCCGATTCCGCAGGGCCGCTTGATCCGCACGCGGCCGTCCTGCCACAGCAACCGCGCGGCATCGCACGCATCCTCGCGCGAAAACGCGGAGTAACCCGGTAGCGCGAGCGCTGCGGCGCGTTCCGCGAATGGGACGGACCAGCCTGGCGGCTTGACGCGCGCGCCTTCGATCAGACGATGGGCGATCACCTTGGTCGCGACAAACGGAAACGGCACGACACCGCCGAACAGATCCCGTACCGATCGGACCCCCAGCTTGCGCGCTTGCGACAGGGTGAGCGTATCGTCCGGGATCACGTAACGATGTGCGGGGTATTTTTCCGTCGGACGGAACTCGCCAGCAAGCTGCGTTCCTTTCAGTTCGGCGATCTGCGCGCCCAGCTCACGCAGCGTTTCCGCTACATGACCGACGTTCGACGTCCGCTCCTGGTGAAAATGAATGAAAACAACCGGCAGTGCCGGTGTTGCGTGCGCCAGGTGGCCCCGTGATTTCAAACCGCCTCCTCGCGCCGACGGCGCGATTGTCATGGAATGCATCGCCGCGTGCGGTATCGCTCGTCGCATCCGCCCGTTGCGGTGCTGGAGCAAGATTCGTTCACACGCGGTGACGGACGTGGCGTGCCGGTGCGGATGCAAGGCCCCGCACGGTCAGCGCGGCGCCATGACGCGCAGTACGGGGCGTCCGTCGAGATTCTTCAGCGGAAAATACGCACGATGCGTGTCGGGGTCGACCGCGACGACGTGAGCATCGGGGCCCACGCGCCCCTCGCCGATCAGGCTTGCCTTCGAGCGGTTGATGCCGAACACCGATACGATGCCCGATTCGCTGGCCACGTAGAGCCTGTTCAGTACCGGATCGAACGCGAGTACGTCCGGATCCTTGCCGATGTCGAATGCCTGGACGATCTGCCGGGCACGCATATCGAAGACGAGCAGCCTGTCGTTGCCCTCACACGCGATGAACGCGAGCCGGTCTCTGGAATCGATCAGCAGCCCGTGGTTGTGGTTGGCACCGGCCAACGCAAACCGCCGAACGATCCGGTCGACGCCCGGATCGATTTCGACGAGTTCGTCGTGCGTCTGAACGTTGACGAAAATGTGCCGCGATGCCGGATCGTATTGGGTGTTGCCGACCTCGCCGCCAAGCGGAATCGTCGCAGTACGCCGATTGCTTCGAACGTCGATGACGGTCTCGGTGTTGCCGGTCTCGTCCGATACATAGATCTTGTGCATGTCGGGCGCATAGGCGATTCCGTCCGGATACCGGCCGCCCGGCATCCGTGCGACGACCTTCAGGGTTGCTTCGTCGATGGCGACGATCTCGTTGGTTCCCGTCGCGGACGCATAGACGCGCGACAGCTCCGGAATGGCCAGCACGCCATGCACCGACGAGACGCCGGGAACGCGTGCGACCACGCGCGACGTATTCACGTCGACGACGATCACCTCGCCATCGCCGAGATGCGCAATGAACAGCAGATGGCGGCCCGGATCGTAGCTTTCGTAGTCGAGCCGGGTCGGCCGCCCCGGCAACGGGATATCGGCGACGCGGGTCAGTGGCAAACGATTCATGCCTTCCTGCGCGGCCGTCTGCGGAATGGCGGGCACGAACGCCCCCGCAATGGCGGACAGAACGAGAATGACGAGGTAATTTACGAGGTCGCGGTTCACGCGTCGGGTGCGCCGAGTCTTCATCACACATCTCCCAGGGCACGATTGCCGCCGCGGCACGCATGCGCGTCGGCGGGCTGGCCATCAACGCCGAGCGGCGCTCGCTTCCTTGTCGCTCGAACGCGGCCGCATTTACCGCGCCCGGTCATCGTTTGGCTTGACGTGGCGAAATGCCGCCAGCAGCGAAAGGTCATACGCGATCTTCAGTGCGCCGCATGCGATCAGTGGTGCACCAAGCCAGCCAAGGCTGAACAGGCCGCCGGCCAGCGTCGGCGCGACAGCGGCCGCGAGGCTGCGCGGGACGGATGTATAGCTGGCCGCTGCCGGTCGCTCCGCCGGCGTGACGACCGCCATCACGTACGCGGTTCGCGTCGGCACATCCATTTGCGAAAGTGCGCTGCGCATCAACAGCAGCGTCAACGTCAGCGGCAGCGACGGCGCGAGCGCGGCACCGATCAGGCATACGCTCGACGGGATGTGCGTGAACACCATCGTATTCAGCAGGCCGATCCTGCGCGACAGCGGCGCGGCCGCGAGTTGCGAGCCGGCCGAAAGCAGGCCTGCCCAGAAGAAGAACTGGCCGGCAGCGGCGATCGAGAGCCCGAAGCGCTGCATCAGCCATAGCGACAATAACGAGTTGATGACGAGACCGCCCGCGAACGCGTCGACACTGAACAGCATCGCAAGTCGCATGACGATGGGCCGCGACGGACCAAGTGGGGGCGCGGCCTTCGACGCGTGGGTATCGGCGCGCGGCAATCGCCGGTATAGCACGAAGACGGCAACGCCCGTCACCGCGTAGACGACAAACATGCCGCGCATCGCGCCAAGCGCCGGGATTCCGGCATGCGACGCAATCCAGATCGGCAGTCCCGCCGCCAGGGAGCCGACCGCCGCCGATACGGCCCCGACGAGGCTGTATCGTGCAAACAGCGCGGTGCGTGCGTCGCCGTCGGCGGCTTGCGCCAGACGCGACTGTTCGAGCGGCAGAAACAGGCTGACATCGCCGGAACTCGGATTGAGCGTGCCGACGAACGCGATGACGAACAGCGGCCATAACGTGGAGAAGCTCGCGAAGCCGATGCCTGTTGCCACCATCAGCGCCGCCGCGAACGTCAGCATGCGTCGCTGCGTGAAGCGGCTCGCGAGCATGCCCACCGTGATCGTCGCGATCGCGGAGCCCAGCAGCGTCGTGGTGCCGATGAACCCGACGTCCAGTTTCGATAACCCGAGCGACAGCAGATACGCGGGCAACAGCACGGCGATGAATCCATCGCAGAAGCCACGCATGCCGCGGCTTGCGAGGATGAGCCATGCAGCCCGCTCGGCACCTGCCGGCAGCATTCGGCCGGCGAGCCACGACGCGGACCGGCTGCTACGCGCGTGCATCACGCCGGCACCACGCGTCGCGCGCGTCTGCGATGCGATCGATTTTCGGCCGTTCACGCGTAATCCACTTCATCGCGTTTCTCCTGTCTGGCGGGCGAGGTTACGCGGCAACACCGCCGCACGAACGTCGCCCGATGCGTCTTGATCGCTTCCCCGCGGCGCGGATCAATGATGGAGCAACGGGTAGGCAACGAGCCCGAAGAGGGCCGCGGCAGTGACGATTACGGGTTCCTGCAGCTTCTTGAAGCGCCACAGCAGCAGCACGGTCGCGACGGCCAGAACGGCGGTCGGCACGTCGACGATCGAGCGTTTCGCGATGACGAGGACGGAGCCCGTGATCGCACCGACGGCTGCCGAGGTGATGCCGTCGACGAACGCCTTGACGCCCGGCAGATGGCCATACTTCTTCACGTACGGCGCGGGAATCACCGTGAACAGGTAGCACGGCAAGAACGTGCCGAGCGCCGCGACGATCGCGCCGGGCAGCCCCGCCACGAGATACCCGATGAAGCCGACGGTGATCACGACCGGGCCGGGCGTGATCATTGCGACCGCGACGGCATCCACGAACTGCTTGTCGTTCAGCCAGTGATGTTCGGTGACGACACCGCCATAGAGGAACGGCACGATCGCGAGCCCGGAGCCGAACACGAACGCGCCGGCCTTCATGAAGAACGCACCGATCTGAACGAGCTGCGGCAGATCGATACCGTTCAATATTCCGCTGGCCGCCGGCAGGTTGGCGGCGGCAACCGCATTCAGCCCGCCCCGGTGCAGCCACTTGGGCGGGGCCCGCCACAGCCAGCCGACCAGGCCCGCGACGACGAACAGCCACGCGATTTCCGATTCCGTGATGAAGGTCACGGCGGCAAGCGTCAGGAAGATCGCCCAGAGCAGCTTGTCGTGGCCGACGGTTTTCGTCGTGAGCTTGTAGGCGCTCATCGCGATGATGCCGACCACCGCGGCGCCGACGCCGTAGAAGACGGCCTGCATCCACGACAACCCGCCGAAATGCGCGTACGCGAACCCGAGCGCGAGCACCATCAGGAACGACGGCAGCACGAATGCGAAGCCGACGAGTGTCGCACCGAGAATGCGGTAGTGCACGAAGCCGAGATAGATCGCGAGCTGGGCCGCCATCGGCCCTGGTGCGAGCTGGGCCAGCGTGAGCCCTTCCTTGTAGTCGGCTTCCGTGATCCAGCCGCGACGCTCGACCAGGTCGCGGCGCATGTAGCCCGCGAGCGCAACCGGCCCGCCGAAGCCGAACGTACCGAGACGCAGCATGTAGGCGACCAGTTCGCCAAGCGAGTAGGTCGGTTCGGTCGAGGCGATGGCAGTGGTCATGACTTGGCTCCGGTGTCGTTCTTTCCGGTCGACGAAAAATGCGCGTACAAGGCGTCGAGCACGGCGCCCATCTGCTCGAGCAACTGGTCGTCGTTCTCCGTGCGCTGGCGCGTGCCGGCCATCACGGCCTCGAAGCCGACCGCTTCGGGCGCGACGCGGCCGCCCACGTCGAGCGCGTGCACGATCTCGCCGAGCCGGATCAGCGCAGGGTCGTCGTCGAGCCCGAAACTGGCCAGCAGCACCTCGAACGTCACGCGCTCGCCGACATGCGTGAACGTCGCGCCGTCGAAATCGAAGCCCAGCGCGTCCGCCGGACAATCCGCCGGCGAGGCGAGCCAGAGGAAGCGGGCGCGTGCGTCGATGAAACGGCGGATCAGCCACGCACTGGCGACGCGATCGACCCACATCCGCTGCCGCGTCGCCCAGGTGCGGCCCTGATACGCGTCGATCGCCAGCGGACGGATCACCCGGTCCGCGGCGTGCGGTTCACCTGGCGACAGCACGGTGTCGATCAATGCGACGAAATCCTTCAGCGCGACTTCGGCGCGGGTGGCTGCGTCGTCCGGGAAGTAATCGATTGTCCGGATGGCGTCGAAATCCTTGCGTACGCGCCGCAGCAGGCGCGTGAGTTCCGTGGCGGATTGTCCGGCCAGGGTCTTTCGGGCTTGCGCAAGGGACTGGATCAACGCAGCGTAGTCTTCCCCGCGATCGAAGAGCGCGCGGAATTCTTGTTCCTGCGACGCGTCCAGGCTCGGCGCGCGTAACAGGTGCGCCGTACCGCCGCTGTCGGCAATGGCCCCCGCCAGGTCGCGCAGCGTCCCTTCATGGGCCTCGGTGTACGGCAGCAGATAGATGCCGTCGCGCAATACCGCGCAGCCCTTGGCCTTCAGGGCGCGCCAGAACCGCATGCGCGCCGTCGCGTTTTCCGTCGGAAGGGTCAGAACGAGGAGCGACCATGTCGTGAGCGTATTCATGTAGGGAATGCTACTCAAGCGTTACGACTTCTACAAGTCTACTTTGACGATAGCGACAATGGCGCGGCGGCCAGCCGATCTGCGGTGGATCCTTGTTCGTTGGATTGCCTCGCCGGATATACCCCTCCCCCCTATATGCGGACGGCGATTCGGTATATAGTCCCCCCCGGTATATGAAGAGGCCATCATGAGTCACACCATCAAGGAAAAGCAGAAGCTGCTGAACCGCGTCCGCCGGATCAAGGGACAGGTCGAAGCGATCGAACGCGCGCTGGAAGACGAGCGCGGTTGCAACGAAATCCTGCGTCTCATCACGAGCGGCCGCGGCGCGATGAACGGCCTGCTCGCGGTCGTGCTCGAGGATCACATCCGCAGCCATCTGGTCGACGCCGAAGGTCACGATGACGAAGGCAGCGCGACCGAGCAACTGATCGAAGTCGTTCACAGCTACTTCAAGTAATCGGGGGGCGGAATGAACAATTTCATCGATGACGCCTTCGGCGCCGGGCATGACCATATCTTTCTCGGTGCCGCGCACGAGCAGAACGAACGCAGGACCTGGACGGTCATCGCGCTGTGCGCGGCGATGATGGTGGCCGAGATTGTCGGCGGGTCGCTGTTCGGCTCGCTGGCACTGATCGCGGACGGCCTGCACATGTCGACGCACGCGGGCGCGATGCTGATCGCGGCGTTTGCCTATACCTATGCACGCAAGCATGCGAGCGATCCGCGCTTCGTATTCGGCACGGGCAAGCTCGGCGATCTGGCGGGTTTCACGAGCGCGATCGTGCTCGCGATGATTGCACTGCTGATCGGGTACGAGGCGGTCGCGCGCCTGCTCGCCCCGGTCCCGATCCATTTCAGCGAGGCGATTCCGATCGCGGTCGCGGGCTTGCTCGTCAACATCGCGAGCGCCTGGCTGCTGAGCGGCGATCACCATGGTCACAGTCACAGCCACGGCCATCATCACGGGCATGGTCATGGCGATCACGACGATCACGCGCACGACCACGACCACGCAGAGGAAGCGCACCAGATCTTCGATCAGCAGGGCGTATTCGTCGTGTCGGTGTTCGAGGATGGCGTGCCGCCGGTGTTTCGCGTGGCGCCTGCGACGCACGAGACGAAGCACGTCGATGCGAGCGCCGTGTCGGTGACGACGATTCGTCCGGACGGCACCCGTCAGGTATTCGCGATGCAAAATCGCGGCGGCTACCTGGAGTCGACCGACGCCATTCCCGAGCCGCATGAATTCAAGGCGATCGTCCGGCTGAACGGCCGCGAGCACGAACTGGCGTTCGAGGAACACGACCATGGCGTGTCCGCGGCGGCGGTGCGCGATCACAACATCCGCTCCGCGTACATCCACGTGATCGCCGATGCGGCCGTCTCCGTGCTGACGATCGTCGGGCTGCTGCTCGCGCGTGCGTTCGGCTGGCTCTGGATGGATCCGCTGGCCGGCATCATCGGCGCGCTGGTGATCGCGAACTGGTCGTACGGCCTGATGCGCGATACGGGCGGGATCCTGCTCGACATGAATTCGGACCGTCGTCTGACGGACAACGTACGTGGTGCCATCGAGCGCGTTGGCGACCGCGTCGGCGACCTGCATGTGTGGCGGCTCGGGCCGGGGCACATGAGCGCGGTCGTGTCGGTGGCGACGGACGACCCGAAGCGGGATGCGCGCTTCTATCATGGCGTGCTGCAGCGGTTCAGGAACCTGTCGCACGTCACCGTCGAAGTCGTGTCCGCGACGCGAGAGCAATAAGCATGGCGGTCAAGTCCCCTTGCGTCGACGTGTGTTCGTTCGACGGCAGGACCGGTTATTGCGTGGCCTGCCTGCGAACGCGCGACGAAGCGCGCGGCTGGAAGAAGATGACGGATCACCGGCGTCATCAGATCGTCAACGACCGCGCGCGGCGGCATGCGAAACTGACGCGGGAAACGACCGACTGATCACATCATGAGCGCGCCATCACCGATTGCCGGCAAGCCTGCGATTCCACGGACCGTGTGGGCCCTGGGCCTCGTGAGCCTGTTCATGGACCTGTCGTCCGAGCTGATCCATGCGCTGTTGCCGATCTATCTGGTGTCGACGATGGGAATGAGCGTCGTCGCGCTCGGTGTCCTCGAAGGGGCGGCCGAAGCGACCGCGATGATCGTCAAGGTGTTCTCCGGCGCGATCAGCGACTGGCTCGGGCGCCGCAAGGGGCTGCTGCTGCTCGGCTACGGGCTCGCGGCGTTGACCAAGCCGTTGTTCCCGCTGGCGTCCACGCCGGCCGTGGTCGTGGCGGCCCGTCTGCTCGATCGCGTTGGTAAAGGCATTCGCGGCGCGCCGCGCGACGCGCTGGTGGCCGACATCGCACCGCCCGAAATCCGCGGCGCGTGCTTCGGCTTGCGTCAGTCGATGGATACCGTGGGCGCGTTTCTCGGCCCGATGCTTGCGATTGGCCTGATGCTCTGGTTCGAGGACCGCATCCGGGCCGTGCTGTGGTTTGCCGTGGTGCCGGCCTTCGTCGCGATCGCCTTGATCGTCTTCGGCGTACGGGAGCCCGGGCAGTCGCAACCGGACCGGCGCTTTCGCTCGCCGCTGCGCTGGAATGCCCTGCGCGAATTTCCCGGCAGCTACTGGCTCGTCGTCGCGGCGGGCGCGACGTTTACGCTCGCGCGCTTCAGCGAGGCGTTCCTGGTGCTGCGTGCGCAGCAGACGGGGCTCGATGCTGCATGGATCCCGGCGGTCATGGTCGCGATGAGCGTTGCCTATGCGCTGTCCGCTTGGCCGGTCGGCATCCTGTCGGACCGGCTCGATCGCCGCGTGCTGCTCGCGGCCGGCATGGTGCTGCTGATCGCGGCCGACCTGCTGCTCGGCATCGGCACGTCGACGATCTCGATGTTCGCCGGCGTGGCCGTGTGGGGGCTGCACATGGGCTTCACGCAGGGCATCCTCGCCGCGATGGTGTCGGAAACCTCGCCGGCCACGCTGCGCGGGACCGCGTTCGGCGTATTCAACCTCGTGAGCGGCATCTGCATGCTGCTCGCGAGCAGCATCGCCGGCGCGCTGTGGACACGTTTTGGCGCGTCGACCACATTTCTCGCCGGCGCCGCGCTGGTCGTGGCGCCGCTGTGCCTGTGCCGGTTCATGCCGCGGCCGGGCACGTCGCAGGCGTGATGCGTGGCCTGCCGGGTTCGCCGGCGTCCCGCGCAAGGCCGGGCTGATGGGCGGGCACGACGGCGTACGAAGACCGGACCCGCGTCGCGGCCTGTCGGCCCACTTCCCCCCGGGGCCCTCGTCCCCTCGACCCCTCGTCCCCTCGTCCCCTCGTCCCCTCGTCCCCGGCCGACGAGAGCCCGCCCCGCCTCGTTCCCCGTGCCGCGCACCGCGCCTTGCTTTCGGATTTGAAAGATTGTCCGGCGTTTGCGATAGAATGCCCCCCCTGTTCGCCGTGGCCATGCCCACGGACGGGCTCCGGCACTCGAAACGGCGCGCGCCGCGCTCGCGGAATTCCGCCCGCGTTTCGATTCCGGCGATCGACCTGCCGTTGGAAACACACGTTCTGTAATCTGGATTGCTAATGAAGAAGCACAACATCACCAAGTACATCGTCATCGCGATGGTGCTTGGCATTGCCGTGGGCTACGCCTGTCATAGCGCGTTTCCCGACCCGAAAATGGCCAGGGAAGTCGCCGGCTACGTGTCGCTGCTGTCCGACGTGTTCCTGCGCCTGATCAAGATGATCATCGCGCCGCTGGTGTTCGCGACGCTGACGGTCGGCATCGCGCAGATGGGCGACAGCGGGTCGGTCGGCCGCGTCGGCGTGAAGGCGTTCGGCTGGTTCTTCATCGCGTCGTTCACGTCGCTGCTGCTCGGCCTCGTGACCGCGACGATCCTGAAGCCGGGCAGCCACCTGAGCCTGCCGTTGCCGGCCGCCGATGCGGCGCTGAACCTGAAGACGGGCGCATTCACGCTGAAGGATTTCGTCGTCCACCTGGTGCCGAAATCGATCGCCGAGGCGATGGCGAATAACGAGATCCTGCAGATCGTCGTGTTCTCGATCTTCTTCGGCACCGCGCTGTCCGCGCTCGGCGATGCCGGCAAGCGCCTGACCGGCGTGATCGACGATCTCGCGCAAGTCATGCTGAAGGTGACGGGCGCGGTGATGTGGTTCGCGCCGGTCGCGGTGTTTGCCGCGCTGGCGTCGACGATCACGACGGAAGGGCTCGGCATCCTGCTCACGTTCGCGAAGTTCATGGCGAGCTTCTATCTGGCGCTGGCGCTGCTGTGGGGCGTGCTGACGCTCGCCGGCGTGGCGTTCCTCGGCAAGCGCGCGTTCACGCTGATCCGCCTGATCCGCGAGCCGTTCCTGCTGTCGTTCGCGACGGCGAGCTCGGAGGCCGCGTATCCGAAGCTGCTCGACGCGCTCGACCGGTTCGGCGTGAACCGCAAGATCTCGAGCTTCGTGCTGCCGATCGGGTATTCGTTCAACCTCGACGGCTCGATGATGTACTGCACGTTCGCGGTGCTGTTCATCTCGCAGGTGTACGGGATCGACCTGCCGCTCGGCACGCAGATCACGATGCTGCTGATGCTGATGGTCACGTCGAAGGGGATGGCGGGCGTGCCGCGCGCATCGCTCGTCGTGATCGCGGCGACGCTCAGCCAGTTCCATCTGCCGGAAGCCGGGCTGCTGCTGATCATGGGCGTCGACATGTTCCTCGACATGGGGCGCTCGGCCACCAACGCCGTCGGCAACTCGATCGCGGCCGCCGTGGTCGCGAAGTGGGAAGGGCAGCTCGGCGATTCGCGCGACGACGCGGATTCGGACGGCGGCGGCGAGGTCACGCAGGTGGACGTGCGGGAGACTGCGACGTCCGCGTAATTTCCCTGTTGCAGCGATGTTCGCCGGCCTGGATTCGACATGGATTCAGGCCGGCGCGATACCCGCCAGCCGTCATTCCCTTACCCGCATCCGGCGATTTTCCCGATTCGCCGAAAAATCCTCCGTTATTGCAATACGTCGCATATTGCAATACGCCGCATTCGAACAAGTGGATATTCCCGAAGGCGCCGGCCTGATTTTCCCGATATCAAGCGCAAACGCGTAAGTGATCACTCACGCTCGCGCAGTCGCGCGCGCCGCCTGCGACAGGGGTTGGCAATTTTTTTCGATTTATATAACGCTATTCTCGACGCTGCCGATTATCGCGTGCACGCCCGATGTAATACCGACCGTGCCGGATGATTCAGCGGAAGTATTTACGTATTGCCGATTTCCAATCATCCGGCCGTCCCGTCGCGCGAACGATTCCACCATTCAGGAGAGCATCAGCCATGGTTGCCAGAAAACCGATTCAGGCCGTGCTGCTCGCCGCCGCGATCGCCGCGATTGCACCGGCCGGATACGCGGGTAATACCACCGACTGGATCGCGAACACGTATGGCACGCTCGCCGCCCATGTCGGCAACGTCGCGCGTTCGATGTGGGTCGCCCCCGAAGGCGTGATCTACACGGCGTCGATGTGGGACGAGGATGAAGGCGGCGTCGCGATCTACCAGAACGGCAAGAGCGCCGGGTCGATCGGCACGCATTCCGAATTCCAGGGCAGCGCGATCGCGGGCAACGCGACGTCGCTGTTCGTCGCGCTGCAGCCCGGCAACGGCTACGGCAGCGGCGCGGTCGGGCGCTACAACCGCGCGACGCGGTTCCGCGACAAGCTCATTCAGGTCACCGCGGCGACCAACCAGCCGCGCATCGACGTCGTCACCGGGCTCGCGACGGCCGGCTCGCTGCTCTATGCGAGCGATTTCTACGGCAATCGCGTGCGGGTGTTCACGACCGACGGCGTGTGGCAGCGGGACATCGGCGTGTCCGCGCCGGGCGCGCTCGCGGTCGACGGTGCGGGGAATATCTGGGTTGCGCAGAAGAGCGCGGGCTCGATCGTCGAATTCAGCCCGGCCGGCGCGCTGCTGAACACGATCCGGCTGGCCGCCGGGTCGCAGCCGTCGGCGCTCTGTTTCGATGCGGCGGCGGGGCAACTGCTGGTCGGCGACGAAGGCCCCGACATGAACATCAAGCGCTATACCGTGTCGGGCCGGCCCGCGCTGGCCGGCACGTTCGGCGTGCGCGGCGGCTATCTCGACACGACGACGGGCATCAGGGGGCAGGTCGGCGCGAAGCGCTTCACCCGCATCGCCGGGATCGGCAAGGACACGGCCGGCAACCTGTACGTGCTCAACAATCCGTGGGGCGGCAGCTGGGATCTCGGCCGCAACGGCGCAACCGACATTCACGCGTACAGCAGCGCCGGCGGCCTGCGCTGGACGCTGCAGTCGCTCAACTTCGAAGGCATCGCCGCGCCGGATCCGGTCACCGACGGCTCACTGTTCTACAGCGGCACGCATGTATACAGCGGCACCGCGGGCGGCACCTTCGTCGCGAACACCGTCGACCCGTTCACGTATCCGTCGGACCCGCGCATCAACATGAACGACACCCAGCGCGACGAGCACTTCGGGCTGCTGACGTCGGTCGGCGCGAACCGGATCCTCGTCGCGGCGGGACAGAATCCGCCGGTCTACTACTTCTTCCACTTCAACGCGGCCAATGGCTATGTCGCGATTCCGGACGGATCGATCCCCGGGCCCGCGTTCAGCACGACCCGGCGCGTGTCGGCCGGCTTCAGCCTCGACGGCAAGGGCGGCGTGTGGGCCGGCCTCGACAAGACCGGCGCCATTTATCACTATCCGCTGGCCGGCTTCGATGCGAGCGGCAAGCCGTCGTGGGGGCCGGGCGTGCCGACGCCGGTGCCGGCCAGCATCCAGCCGCTGACGCGCATCGTCTATCTCGCCGACAGCGACACGATGGTGCTCGCGCAGGGCGTGGTCGGGAGCACCGACTGGACGTCGATCGGCACGCGCATCGAGGTGTATCACGGCTGGAGCGCGGGCAACACGACGAAGCCGAACCCGGTGATCACGCTGCCCCACAGCGGCGCGAAGTCGATCGACGCGGCCGGCAATCACCTGTTCGTCGGCTACTGGTTCAGCAGCAGCGGGCCGCTGTGGCCGAACATCGACGCATTCAACCTCGACACCGGCAATCTCGACACGACGCTCGTCAATGCGAGCCCCGCGACCGTGGATACCAGCAGCGCGATCGACGCGATGTACAGCGTGCGCGCGTATCGCCGCGCGAACGGTGAATACGTGGTGACGAAGAACAACGTGAAGGGGAACAGCATCACCGTTTATCGGTGGACGCCTTGAGGGCGGGCGTCGAATGCAAGGATGACGCGACGATGGCTGTCATCGAAATGCCTTTGCTGTAACGATGTGTAATAGGCCGGCCCGCAACGGAGCCGGTCATCCGCTTGACACTGGGCGGCGATGTAATGCCGGCACGTCGGCGATTGCCGGCGCAACCCCATCGATCGATTGGCACAGGCCCTCGCCGCCGCGCGACACGGGCAGACAAGGCCACGATCATGCCGGACACGTCAGACGGTCATCGCCCCCATCAGTACAGAGGATTCCTATGAAAAATGGTCAGGTCAAGCGCGCGCTCCGACTCGGAGCCGTCATGTCGGCCGTGCTGCTTGCGTCGCACGCGCACGCGGACAGTTTCAACGCCGCCGACGCCGCCCGCGTGCCGAGCGGTCAGTTCGTCACGCCGCTCGCCGTGCGCGGCGCGGTCCAGCAGTTCCTGAATCCCGGGCTGCCGGCCTATCCGCATTTCGTTGCGGGGGAAGCCGTGCGCTCGCAATTGAGCCCGGACGGCAAGACGCTGGCGATCATCACCGCCGGGCAGAACTCGCTGTACAAGCCGGACGGTTCGGTCGACACCGCGGCCTCGACTCAATTCATCTTCCTGTACGACGTCGCGGGCGCGAACAAGACCCGCCCGGTGCTCAAGCAGGTGCTCCAGCAGACCAACGCGTTCGTCGGCCTGGCGTTCTCGCATGACGGCGGCAAGCTCTATGCGACGGGCGGCAGCGACGATGCGGTCTATGTCTATGCTCAGCAGGGCGGTGCGTGGGCGCTGTCGAACACGATCGCACTCGGCCACGCCGGCAAGGGCGTCGGCATCCGCGTGCAGCCGAACGCAGCCGGGCTCGCGCTGTCGGCCGACGGCAAGACGCTCGTCGTCGCGAACAACTACAACGATTCGATCAGCGTGATCGATACCGCGACCAACAACGTGCGCTACGAGCATGACCTGCGTCCGTTCTTCTCCGGCAACGAAGGCCGCAGCGGCGACGCCGGCGGCACGTTCCCGTTCGCGGTCGTGATGAAGGGCAACGGCATCGCGTACGTGTCGTCGGATCGCGATCGCGAGATCGTCGCGGTCGACGTGTCGTCGCCGTCTCGCGGCCGCCTCGTCAAGCGCATCAAGCTGGACGGCAACGCGCTCGGCATGACGCTCGACGCGTCGCAATCGCGGCTGTTCGTCGCGCAGGACAACGCCGACCAGGTTGCGGTGATCGACACGAACACCAACGCGGTCGTGACCCGGATCGACGCACGCGCGCCGGCCGGCGTGCTGGCGCACGGCCAGGCGCACACGGGCGCGGCGACGTACGCGGTCACGCTGTCGCGCGATGGCCGGACGCTGTATGCGACCAACGCCGGCGCGAACGAAATCGCCGTCATTCCGCTCGTCGGCGAGCGCGCGTATCGCGTCACCGGCCTGATTCCGACCGCCTTCGAGCCGCACGACGTGACCTTCAGCGCCGACGGTACGTGGATGTATGTGGTGAACGGCAAGAGCACGACCGGCCCGAACCCGGACCACCTGTTCGGCGCGACCCCCGCGCAGGCCGCCGCGTCGCACGCATCGAACGAATACCAGTTCCAGCTCGAGCGCGCGTCGCTCGTGAGCGCGCCGGTGCCGGCGGCCAACGAGCTGCCGACGCTGACGCAGCAGGCCGCGCGCAACAACTTCTATCGTCCGGAAGACAACGACCGGGATAACGAAGTGATGGGCTTCCTGCGCCGCCACATCAAGCACGTGATCTACGTCGTCAAGGAAAACCGCACGTTCGACCAGGTGCTCGGCGACATCGGCAACGGCGCCAATGGCGATCCGCGGCTGGCCCAGTTCGGCCGGAACATCACGCCGAACTTCCATCGCCTGGCGAGCCAGTTCGTGACGCTGGACAACTTCATGAACCCGGGCGACGGCAGCATGGACGGCTGGTCGTGGGCGCTTCAGGGGCGCGTCACCAACACGGAGACGATCACCCAGCAGATCAACTACGCGGCGGTCAATCGCGGCCTGTCGTACGAGAGCGAGGGCACGAACCGCAGCGTGCCGGTCAACTGGGAAACGGTGCAGCAGCGCGACGCGGCGGCCGGCCCGGCCGGCACCACGAACTACAGCAACGCGGCCGCCAGTCTGCCGGGGGGCGCGGCGAACCTGCTGCCCGGCACCGGCAACCATGCGTCGTCCGATGCGCCGTTCGGCCGCCAGCGCGGCTATATCTTCGACGCGGTGCTGGCCGGCGGCGGAACGGTCCGCAACTATGGTTTCCTCGTGAACAACATCGGCAGCACCGGCACGGCCGCGAACCCGATCGTCGATCCGCACGCGGCCGGCGTCGTCCAGGCCGCCGCGCTCGACCCGCGGCTCGCATCGATGACCGACGTGTACTTCCGCGGGTTCGACCAGACGTATCCGGACCAATGGCGCCTCAACGAGTGGAAGCGCGAGTTCGACCAGTACGTCGCGAGCGGCAACCTGCCGACGCTGTCGCTGGTGCGCCTGTCGCACGATCACATGGGGGCCTTCGGCACGGCGTTCGCCGGCGTGAACACGCCGGAAACGCAGCAGGCGGACAACGATCTGGCGGTCGGCCGGCTGGTCGAGGCCGTCGCGAAGAGCCCGTATGCGAACGACACGCTGATCGTCGTGACCGAGGACGACGTGCAGGACGGCCCCGATCACGTGGATTCGCACCGCGGGCCCGCGTACATCGTCGGGCCGTACGTGAAGCAGGGCGCGGTGATCCGGACGCGCTACAGCCAGGTCAACGCGCTGCGCACGATCGAGGACGTGCTCGGCACGCAGCACATGAACCTGAATACCGCCTACCAGCGGCCGATGTCCGACGTGTTCGACGTGCACGGCCCGGCGTCGTGGACCTACACGGCCGTCGCGTCGACGGCGCTGAAGGGCACCGGGCTGCGGCTGGCCGAGGGGGCGGGCGAGAACCTGCTGCACTACGCGGCCGGGCCGGATGTCACGCCGAAGCATGACGCCGCGTACTGGGCGCAGGTGACGGCGAAGTTCGACTTCGACGATGCCGACGAGGTGCCGGCGGATCAGTTCAACCGCGTGTTGTGGAAAGGGATGATGGGCACGCAGCCGTATCCGAAGGTCCGGGGCGTGACGCAGAAGGTGGCGAGCCGCGACGACGACTGATCGTTCGTTTGGTCGACGTGGAAGCAGGCTCTCCCGGCGGGAGGGCCTGTGTTTTTTTGCAAGGTGTGCGGGCAGGGGCTGTATGGGCGGCATCCGGCGCGCCACGCGGGCGGTTGGCCGGGTTGCGCTACGTCACGCGTGCCATAGCAGGTTCGCGCTGCTGTCCGTTTCGGACAGCAGCCGGAACCCGAGCCGCTCGTAGAGGCGCCGCGCCGGATTGCCGTGCAGCACGCTGAGCGATACGGATACTTGCTCGCGTGCGGCTTCGGCCAGCAGTTCGCGCAGCACGGCTTCGCCGATGCCTTGTCCTTGCCGCGACGGGTGGATCTGGATTTGATGAACGTGCCATTCGCCGGCGGCGCGCGTCACTTTCAGCAAGCCGATCGGGCCGGCGTCGGCGTTTGCACCTTCGCAGACGATCATCGCATCGTCGAAATGCGCCGCGATGCGCCGGTGGTGCGCTTCGTCGTCGGTGGGGGCGCCGACGCGTCGCAGATGCTCGGTCATCGTGAGTTGGCGCAGCGTCAGCAGGAACGGCAGGTCGGACGGGGACGCGGGACGCAGGCGGATCGCCGGTTTCATGATCGATGTGGAGGCGCTCGCGGGCGAGCTTCGACGCCGATGATTCCAGCATTCGCGACGCAGGTCAAAGGCCCGGCAACGGAATCTGCCGCCCGGCCGGGCGATGCTCGAGGACGTCCGTGACTTCGTATTCGGTTTTCGCTCCGTCCGAGGTTTGCCACTGCTGCATACGGACATTGCAGACGAGCACGTCACCCTTGGTGAAACTGATCTGGCTGTTGTTCACGCGCGACAGGAAGCCGGCATCCGTGATCGCCGCGTGAATCGTCGACGCGCCGTCGTACAGCCGCCACTTGTTGTCGTCCTTGAACACGAGCGACACGATCGAGAACGCCATCTTTCGACGTTCGTCGAGAATGAGCGCGTCGGCCTGCCCGGGCGCGTGAAACCAGGCGATCTCGTTGCGGGTGACCGTCTCGAACACTGCGGTGTCGGTGCCGGTGGCGAACATCACGATGCCTTCGCGCGCGAGCGGCGCAAGCACTTGCTCGGTTGCCTGTCGAACGCCGACGTCGCGCAGCAGGGTGAGGACGGACAGGTCGATCTCGAGTTGCTCGCCGTCCACGTGCAGCAACGCGGTGTGGTCTTGCATCTGCACCTGCTGGATCTCGCGCCCGCGCAGCCACTTGAGGACGGCGAAAAGACCCTTCCGCGCCCTGGGCGCGGCGATGCCGAGCGCGGTCAGGATGGTGACCGCGTTGGCAAGTGCCGTGCCCTCGCCGCCGCTCAGGATGTCGCGCATGCGGCCGAGAAGTGAGGTCGCGAGCGTGAAGTCGATGCCGAATCTGCCGGTCTTGAAGCTGCCGCGCACATTCACCTGCGGGCGAACCTGGTCGCCGCACAGGGCCCGTGTCGATGCCTCCAGCAAATTCCCGATCGCAAGCAACGCGGGCGCGAGTTCGCGCACGTCCATTTCGGAAGATTCGAGCGCGGGACCGTCGTAAGTGACGCGAAATCGGCTCATGTCGTCGAGACGGCCGAAATCGGCCGGGCTGGTGCGGTTTTCATTGCGTGCGCTCATGCGAAATGTCGACTGGAAAGGTAGACGATACCGGAAATGATTTCTTTCGGATACCTTGCATGTTAAGCGCGATCGACTGGCTGCGCGCGATTCTGGCCATCCGGCCAGGGGCGGCTGCGTCACGTGTGCCGATGATGTCCTGCAAGCGTCGAATTGCTTGGGACTTGTACGGTATGCGAGGAAGACGGCCGGTCGAGATTCTGTTCGATCAAGTCGACGACCAGCGCGCTCCGGCCTTCCATTTCGATGCGGGCGCGTGGACGTACCCATTCGTCACCCCTGTCTGCCGTCGATTCGTGACGCCCAGCATAAAGGCGACCCCAAGGGCCGGGTCAAGCGTGGTCACGCAATCCGGTACACGCGCATCGCGTTGTCGTGCCAGATCGCCTCACGCGCCGCGTCTTCGAGATCCGCCATCGCACCGGCGAACGTGCGCAGCAATGCGCGATACGACACCCGCAACCCCGCCACCGGAAAATTGCTCGCGAACAGGCAGCGCCGCCACCCGAATATCGCGATCGTGTCTCGGATGATCCGCGCGTTGTCCACCTCGTTCCACCTTGCATCGGGCAAGCCGAGTTCGGAGATCTTCACGGTCACGCGCGGGGAAGCGGCCAGCGCTTCCATGCCGCTGCGCCAGCGCGCGAGCCCCGCTTCCGAGCGGTCCCACGGCAGCCCCGCATGTTCGAGCACCACGTCGACACCGGGCGCATCGGCCAGCAGCGCGGCCGAGTCGCCGAGATGCCAGAACGGCACGCGCAGATCCCAGCTCAGGCCATGCGCGGCCAGGCGTTCCAGCGCGGCCGGCCAGCGCGGATCGCGCAGCGTGCCGGGCCCGTCGACGGCCGCGTCCGGCGATGCCGCGGTGCGCGGCTTGAACCGCACGCCGCGCACGCGCGGCCACGCGGCCTGTTCGGCGAGCCGCTCGTCCGCGTCGCCGGCCAGCAGGTCGACCCATGCGACGACCGCCGACGGCAGCCCGTGCGCGGCCGCGACTGCATGCAGCCAGCGCGTTTCCGCGAGTGTTTCGTCGCGTGCCCGTTCGGCCTCGACGTGCACGCTCGCGACGATCGGCGCACCTTGCGCCGCGTGCCGGTAGTCGCCCACGCTGAAATCGCGGCACAGCGCCGCGTAGTCGCCGAACATGAAGCGCGCCGGATCGTACCGGTCCTGCAGCCACGGGTAGTGCGCGCCCGCGCCGAGCTGCCACAGGTGGTGATGCGCGTCGACGAGCGCCGACGGCATCGCATCCGGCGACGACGCGTCGTCGCGCCGCTCAGCGCGTGCCTGCGAGCACATACGACGCATCCGGTTCGCGCAGCGTCGGCATTGCGCCGACGAACCGCCACGCATCGAGATCGAGCTCGCGCACGTAGTCGTCCTGGAACGACACGTACGCGACGCGCCGCGACGGATGGAACGACAGCGCGGTCGGGTTCGCGGGCAGCGCGACGCGTTCGATTTCCTCCAGCTGCCGCGCATCGAACACCGAGATCGACTGCTCGCCTGAATTGGTCAGCAGCAGCAGGTCGCGGCCGTCCGGCGCGCTGGCGCGGTAGATGCGGTTCGGATCGCTGCGCGTCTTCACGCGGCGGCCGCAGGTCATCGTGCCGGTGTCGATCTCGACGAGCGTGTCGTCGCCGCGATTCGCGACGAACAGCGTGCGCTCGTCGCTCGACAGCGCATTGCCTTCGGGACGCGGGCCCGGCATCACCGCGCGCGGCGCGACGGTCGCGTCGCGCGGATGGAACTGCGTGACCGTGTTCGACAGCAGGTGCACGCCGTACGCGCGGCTCGCATCGCGCGTGAGCGTCACGAGGTGCGTCTTCACGCCGCCGGATGGCACGGCCATGTTCGGCACGACCTGCCGGGTCGGTTCATCGAACACGAGCAGCATGTCGTGCGCCTCGCTCATCGCGTACAGCCGGCCGTCGCGATCGGCCGCCATCCCGTGCGGCCGGTAGTACGGCCACAGGTCGAGCATCCGCGTGTGCGTGCGCTCGACGAGGTCGATCTCGGCGATCCGGTGATCGCCTTCATGGCCGCGCGACCATGCGGTCTCGATCCCGAAGATGCCGACGTACGCGAAGCGGTTGTTCACGTCGACGGTGAACTCGTGCGGGAAGTTCGGCAGCACGATGTGCTTGAGCGCGGTTTTCGTTTCGAGGTCGTAGAAGCTGAAGGTGTGGGCGCATTTCTGCACCAGCAACAGGATGTCGTTCATTGTGCGTCTCCGTTGATTCGTTCGCGTGTCCGCGTCCCCGCGTCAGTGTCGGTGCGCGCCAGGTCAGTCTTCGCAGCGCTTCGGCAGCGTCAGTGCGAGCAGGCCGGCCACCGCGAGCGTGACGGCGAGGCTGTACACGCCGGCCGCCGCGCTCACGTGCTGGGTCAGCACGCCCACCGCATACGGGCCGCAGAAGCCGCCGAGGTTGCCGAGCGCATTGATCAGGCCGCGCGCGCTGCCGGCCGTTTCGACGCTGCACAGCTTCGGCGGGATCGCCCAGAACACGCCGGCCGCCGCCTGCAGGAAGAAGCCGCAGCCGATCAGGAACGCGAACGACACCATCATCGACGCATGCGTGAGCACCGACAGCGCGAGGCACGCGGCAAAGCCGGCGAGCGGCAGCAGCACGAACAGGCGGCGCTTGCCGGTCCGGTCGGACAGATACGACGTGGCGAACATCCCGATCACCATCGCGACATACGGCAGCATCGCGAGCAGGCCGACTTTCCCCATCCCGCCGTGCGTGAGGTTCTTCAGCAGCGTCGGCAACCACATCGTATAGCCGTAGATGCCGACCTGATAGCAGAAGTTGATCGCGATCAGCAGCCAGATCGTCGGGTTGCGCAGCATCGCGCCGAACGACGCGGCGGCCGGCGTGCCGGCGGCCTGCTTGCGCGCCTGTTCCTCGCGCAGCGCGTCGAGGATGTACGCCTTCTCGCGCGGCGACACCCAGCGCGCGGTTTCCGGGCTGTCGTCGGCGAACATCAGCCACGCGAACAGGCACAGCAGCGACAGCGCGCCGGCGCTGTAGAACAGGTGACGCCAGTCGTACGCGGCGAGGATGAAGCCGGACAGCGGCGCGGTGATCATGCCGGCGAGCGGCACGAACATGATGACCATCGCGTTCGCGCGGCCGCGCTCGCGGTCGGGAAACCAGTGGCTGACCATCGTCAGCACGACCGGCAGCATCCCGCCTTCGGCTACGCCGAGCAGGAAGCGCAGCGTCAGCAGTTGCCACGTATGGGTGACGAGCCCGGTCAGCACCGACAGCACGGCCCAGCTCACGAGCGACCAGGCGATGAAGGTCTTGCCGCTGCCGAGCGCCGCGCGCCGGCCGCCGGGGATCTGCAGGAACAGGTAGCCGAAGAAGAAGATGCCGCCGGCGAGGCCGGCCATCGTTGCGTCCATGCCGAGATCGGCATTCATCCCGCCGGGCATCGCGAACGCGATGTTCACGCGGTCCATGTACGAAACGATGCAGGCGAGCAGCAGCGGGGGAATCACGCGCAGCCAGCGGCGGCGCGGAATGGCTTCGCCGGCTTCATAGGCCGGCGTGGCCGGGTTCAGCAGAGTCATGGTGTCTCCGATCCATGTGATGAGCAGCGGCGGCCTTCTGTCGGACCGCCGTCACGCCGATGTGCAACGCACACGCGTTGCGGATGCAAAACGATGCCTAGCGTCCCCAGCGCAGCACGAGCGGGTCGAGCCGCCGTGCCGCGTCGAGCAGGCCCGCGCGCACTGGCGGATGCAGTTCGGGCCACGGCGCGCGCGGCCGGTCGCACGCGATCACGCCGCCTTCCTTCATCAGCGCCTTCGCGGTCAGGAAGCCCGACTGACGGTTCTCGTAGTTGATCAGCGGCAGCCAGCGCGCGTACTGCTCGCACGCTTCGTCGCGGCGTCCGGCGAAATACGCGTCGGTGATCCGGCGGATGCCGTCCGGATAGCCGCCGCCCGTCATCGCGCCGGTCGCGCCGGCATCGAGGTCGGCGAGCAGCGTGATGCCTTCCTCGCCGTCCCACGGCCCTTCGATCGCGTCGCCGCCGAGCGCGATCAGCTCGCGCAGCTTCGACGCGGCGCCGGGCGTCTCGATCTTGAAGTACGACACGGCGTCGATCTCGCGCGCGAGCGTCGCGAGCAACGACGCCGGCAGCGCGACGCCGCTCGCGGGCGCGTCCTGGATCATCAGCGGAATGTCGAGGCCGTCGGCGACGTCGCGGAAGAACGCGCGCACCTGCGCTTCGGGCACGCGGAACGTCGCGCCGTGATACGGCGGCATCACCATCACCATCGCGGCGCCGAGTGCCTGCGCCTGGCGGTTGCGTTCCGCGCAAATCCGCGCGCTGAAGTGCGACGTCGTGACGATCACCGGCACGCGACCGGCGACGTGCTCGAGCGTGGTGCGCGTGATGAGGTCGCGTTCGTCGTCGCCGAGCGCGAACTGCTCCGAGTAGTTCGCGTGGATGCAGATGCCGTGCGAACCCGCATCGATCATGAAGTCGAGGCAGCGGCGCTGACCATCGAGATCGAGCGCGCCGTGCGCGTCGAAGATCGTCGGCGCGACCGGAAAGACGCCCTGGTAGCGTGCGTTCATGGCGCGCCTCACTCGACGATGTCGAACTGGTCGAGGAACTCGGTCTTCAGCGTGAGACCGAGGCCCGGCACGTCGTCGCGAAGTTGCAGGAAGCCGTTCTCGGCGACCGGCTCGCCGTCGAAGATGTAATAGAACAGCTCGTTGCCGACTTCCACGTCGAACATCGGGAAGTACTCGCTCATCGGCGACGCGAGCGTGCTCATCGTCAGGTGATAGTTGTGCATCTGGCCCGCATGCGGAATCACCGGCACGCTGTACGCCTCGCACAGCGCGTTGATCTTGTGCGCCATCGTGATCCCGCCGACGCGGTTCGTGTCGTACTGCACGACCGACACGGCCTTGCGGTCCAGCAGCTGCTTGAAGCCGTACAGCGAGAACTCGTGCTCGCCGCCGGAGATCGGGATGCGCGTGAGCTGGTTCAGCTCCGCGTAGCCGTCGATGTCGTCGGCGATCACCGGCTCCTCGAGCCAGCGCGGCTGGTATTTCTCGAGCTTCGGCAGGATGCGCTTCGCGTACTCGAGGTTCCAGCCCATGTAGCACTCGAGCATCAGGTCGTTGTCGTAGCCGATCACCTCGCGGATCGCCGCGACCGACTTCAGGTTCTCGGTCACGCCCTGCTGCCCGTGCGCGGGCCCGTAGCCGAAGCGCATCTTGAACGCGCGGAAGCCTTCCTTCAGGTAGCGCTGCGCCTCGTCCTGCATCTCCTTCAGGTCGGTGCGGTAGAGCTTCGAGTAGTAGCAGGGGATCTTTTCCTTGGTGCGGCCGCCGAGCAGCTTGAACACGGGCTTGCCGACGCTCTTGCCGAGGATGTCCCAGATCGCGATGTCGACCGCCGAGATCGCCGCCATGCCGATGCCCTTGCGGCCCCACGCGTGGGTCGCGCGGTACATCCGCTGGTTCAGGTATTCGTAGTCCCACGGATCCTGGCCGATCACGAGCGGCGCGAGGTACTGGTCGATGATGACCTTCGCGACGTGCGGCGCGAGCGCGACGTTGCCGAGGCCGACGATACCGTCGTCGGTCTCGACTTCGACGACCGTCCACGCATGGAAGCGGAACGTGCTCATGGTTTCCTGCGGCGCGTACAGCAGGTCCATCGCGTTCGAACAGAAGTTGCCCTGCGGCGGGACGGTCTTGCCTTTCCACTGGAATACGCGGGCGCGCACGGAGCGGATCTTCATGTTGGTGTCTCCTGTAATCGATGTTGTCGTGTGGGGATGGCGCGCGAACGTCACGCCGAAACCGTCGGGGTGCGGCGCGCGGCGCCCATCCGGCACGCGATCTGCAGCGCCTGCCAGGTCGCGCCGACGTCGGCCGTGCCGCGGCCCGCGATGTCGTATGCGGTGCCGTGCGCGGGCGTCGTGATCGGCACGGGCAGCCCGCCCTGCACGGTCACGCCGCGCGAGAAGCCGAGCAGCTTGATCGCGATCTGCCCCTGGTCGTGATACATCGTGACGATCGCCTGGTAGTCGCCGGCCTGCGCCTTCAGGAAGATCGTGTCGGCGGGGAACGGGCCGTGGAACGGCGCGTCGGTCGGCCAGTCGCGCGACTGCAGCTTGCGCACGGCCGGCTCGATGATGTCGACTTCCTCGCGGCCGCAGCTGCCGCCGTCGCCGCCGTGCGGGTTGAACGCGGCGATCGCGACCTTCGGCGCCGCGACGCCGTTCGCGAGCAGCGACCGGTAGATCAGTTCGGAGGCCTGTTCGATCCGCTCGACGCTCAGTTGGGCCGCCGCGTCCTTCAGCGGGATATGCGACGAGATCCGCGCGGTCCACAGCTCGCCGAGCGTGTTGAATTCGCAGAAGTAGCCGGTCACGCCGAGCGCGGCGGCAAAGTGGTGCAGCTCGTCGTCGTGCTTGAGCCCGCCGAGCTTCATCGCGTACTTGTTCAGCGGTGCGAAGCAGATCGCGTCGATCTCGCCGGCGAGCGCGGCGTCGAGGCACCGGTCCAGCACGGTCAGCGTCGAGCGGCCGCCGGCCGCGCCCGCCTGGCCGACGGTGACCTGCGCGGAAGCGATCGTGTCGAGCGCGACGAACGCGGCACGCGCGGTGGACGATCGGCCGCGCACGGCGGCGAGCGACGCGACGGGCTCGACGTCGACCGTCACGCCAGCCACGCGCTGGCCGGCTTCCCACAGCCAGCGGTCGCCGATCAGCACGAGGTTCGCGCGGGACGTCGCGTCGGGCCGCGCGAGCAGTTTCGTGATCAGTTCAGCGCCGATGCCGGCGGGGTCGCCGAGCGTCAGCGCGACGACGGGCAGGGAGGTGGCGGTCGTCATGCGGCGTCTCCGTGGCGGGCGGCGGGCGGTTGCGTGTTCAAGCTGTGTCTCCGGTGGCGGCGCGTGGCCGTTGGTCTATGGGGTTCATGCTAGGTAGACGGAATGAGTCGGTAAATTGAAAACTCTTGATGAATCGATAACCTGGAGTAATCGGAATGGGCTCGATCGATCGACGAGACTCGACTCCCCAATTGCTGAACCGGCTGCGGATGCGGCAGATCGCGCTGCTGCTCGCGGTGGACGAGTGTTCGACGCTGCGCGCGGCGGCCGGGCAGCTCGGCCTCACGCAGCCGGCCGCGACGAAGATGCTGGCCGAACTGGAAAGCGCGCTCGGCCAGCGGCTGTTCGACCGCGTCGGCCGCGGGCTGGTGCTGAACCCGGCCGGCGAGCGCGTGCTTGGGTACTTTCGCGGGATCCGCGGCAGCGTGGAGGCGCTCAATCGCGAGCTCGGCGAGCTGCAGCTCGGCAGTGCGGGCCGGCTCGCGATCGGCAGCATCATGGCGGCGTCGCCGGGGCGGCTCACCGAGGCGCTGGTGCAGTTGAAGGCGCGCTATCCGCTGCTGGCGATCGACATCGCGGTCGATACCAGCGACCGGCTGATGCCGCAGTTGCGCGAAGGCGTGCTCGAGGTGGTGATCGGCCGCAACGTCGGCACCGAGTGCGACTTCCGCGTGGTGGACGACGAGGCGCTCGCGATCATCGCCGGTCGCGACCATCCGCTCGCGGGCGCCGGGCTGGTCGAATTCGATGCGCTGCTCGACTACACGTGGATCCTGCAGCCGGCCGGCAGCCCGGCACGCGAGGTGGTCGAGCGCGAGTTCCGCGCGCGTCACCAGCCAATGCCGCGCGGGCTCGTCGAAACGGGCTCGATCCTGACGACGATGAACCTCGTCGACCGTTCGCACATGCTCGGCGTGATTCCGCTGACGGTCGCGCGGCGCAACGCGGCGCACGGGCTCGTCGCGATCCTCGATTACGCGCTCGACCAGAAGCTGCCGTCGTACGGGAGCCTGGTGCGGCGCGACCGACCGCTGAGCATTCCGGCGCAGCAGTTTCTCGCGCTGTTCCACCGGGAAGGGGTGGGCGATGACGGCGGCGCGTAACGACGCGGTTTGCCAGCCGAGGCGGCCGAGCCAGCCGCGCCAGCCGAGGCGACCGAACCAGCCGAATCAGCCGAGCTGGCCGACCCAGCCAGGTACGCCGAACAAGCCGCATCGGCCGAACCAGCCGCGCCAGCCGAGGCGGCCGAGCCAACCGAGCCACCACCATCGCGGATCGCAGTGAAGCGTGACTGCGACGCTGGCGAGACGAGGGAGGCAGGCGAACCGGCCCGAACCGCTTCAGCGCACCGATGGCGCGGCCGGCGCTTCGGCGAGCGACGGCGTCGGTTCCGACAATGCGCGATCCGGCCGAATCCGCAACGCGGCGACGATGCCGATCAGCAGCATCGCGACCGACCCGACGAACGGCACCGTCCAGCTGCCGGTGTGATCGACGAGATAGCCGAACAGGATCGGCGACAGGATTCCCGAGATCGCGGAACCTGCATTCATCATCCCGCTCGCGATGCCCGCATGTTTGGGTGTGATGTCGCTCGGCACGGCCCAGATCGGCCCGATCGTCAGTTCGAGGCACAGGAACGCCCCGGACAGGCATAGTGCGATGCCGGCGGTCGAATGCACGAACGCGAGCGGCAGCATGCAGGCGAGCGCGCCGGTGAAGCTCGCGACGATCACGCTCTGGCGCGACAGCGCGAGGTTGCCGGTCTTGCGATAGATGCGGTCGCACAGCCAGCCGCCGAGCGTGTCGCCGACGACGCCCGCGAAGAACACGCCGGACGCGAACAGCGCGGTCGACTTCAGGTCGAGGCCCTTGCCGTTCAGGAAGAACGTCGGCAGCCACGTGAAGAACAGCCAGGCGGTCCAGCCGTAGCAGAAGTACACGAAGATCGTCGGCGCCATGCGGCGGAACAGCGGCCCCCACGGCGTCGGGCCGGACGCCGTTGCCGGCCGGGCGGCGGCAGCGGTGGCGGTGCGCGTACGGCCATCGCCGTCGTCGCTGCCGAGCGGATATTCGCGGAAGCCGATAACCCACCACACGAGCCACACCAGCGTCACCGCGCCGATCACGAAGAACGCCGCGCGCCACGACAGCCACGTCATCAGCGCGGCGACGATCGGCGGCGTGACCGCGTTGCCGAGCCGCGAGAACGAATGCGTGAAGCCCTGCACGACGCCGCGCCGTTCGCGCGAGAACCAGTGCGTGATCGCGCGGGCCTGGGCGGGCAGCGTCGCGCCTTCGCCGATCCCGAGCAGCAGGCGGGCGGCGAACAGCAGCGCGAGGCTGTGCACGAGGCCCGTCATGAACGTCGACGCGACCCAGATCAGCCCACATCCGATCAGCGTGATGCGGGCGCCGAAGCGGTCGGCGATCCAGCCGCCGAAGATCTGGCAGATCGCGTACGAATACGCAAACGCGGAGAACGCGATGCCGAGTTCGGTGTTCGACAGCCCCAGTTCGGCCTTGATCGCGCCGGCCGCGGTCGCGAGGTTCACGCGGTCGACGTAGAGGATGAACGAAAGCGCGCACAACAGCCACAGCGTGTGGCGCCGTTGACGGTGATCGGTAGGCATGTGTCTCACTCCATTCTCGTGCGCGGCGTTGCAATGACGCCGCGTTCACTGGCCAGGCCAGCATCGCGCGCCGGAGGAGGCATCGTCTACTGAATCTTTTGGATCAGTTGATAACCGGAGGTGTTCGATTTCGTCGCGTTCAGGCCTTGGGGCGGGTGCGGCGGAGGGGGCACGAGGGGCGCGGCGTGAGGCCGGATGGCAGCGCGCGGGTGTTCTACCGATCAGGCCGGATCAGTCGCCTGCGCCCGGATGCGGGTCCGACGGCGCGGCCGACTGCGCGGGAAAGCGCCGTTCATCGGGCGTCGGCTCGAGATTGTCGGGCCAGGTCACCTCGAACCGCGTGCCGCCGCCGGCAGCGGGCGTGCAGACGGCTTCACCGCGATGCGCATGCGCGATCGCCGCGACGACCGCGAGGCCGAGGCCGCTGCCGCCGGGCTGCGACGCGTCGACGCGCCGGAACGCCTTGAACACGTGCGGCGCGAAGTCGGCCGGCATGCCGGGGCCATTGTCCTCGATGCGCAGCCGGCACATCCCGCCGTCGATGCGCGTCGCGATCCGGATCGCGCCGGGCACCGCATGGCGGCGCGCATTCTCCAGCAGCGCGAGCAGCGCCTGACGGATCCGCACCGGGTCGCAGCGCATCGGCCGCGTGTCGAGATCGAGCACCGGATGCTGGCCGGCCGCCTGCAGCGCATGCGCGAACACGTCGACGACCGCGCGGATGTCCGCCGCGAGGTCGGCTTCGCGAATCTCGATGCTCAGGTGGCCGCTGTCGGCGAGACTGACCACGCGCAGATCCTCGATCAGCCGCGTCAATCCTTCCACTTGCGTGAGCAGGCTGCGGAACTGCGCTTCGCTCGGCGTGAACACGCCTTCGGCGAGCCCCTGCAGGCGGCCGCGCAGCACCGTGACCGGCGTGCGCAGCTCGTGCGCGATCGCGGCGTTCCAGAACGTCTGCTCGTCGGTCACGCGTTGCAGCTCGCTCGCGAGCGCGTTGAAATTGTCGGCGAGCCGCGCCGCTTCGTGCAGCGAACGATCGCCGGCGACGGCACGCGCGCCGAGATCGCCGCGCGCGACGCGGCGGATGCTGTCGGTCACCGAGTTCAGCGGCACGAGGATGCGGCGCGACAGGTTGATCCCGACGACGATCGACAGCACCAGCCCGACCGCCGTGGTGGCGATCAGCCACACCCACTCCGGCCCGGTCGGGTACCAGGTCGTCTGGTTGAACGACGCGGGCTGGTACAGGTACAGCAGATAGTAGAAGCCGTAAGCCGTCACGACGACCAGCAGCGTAACCGCGAACGCCATCGCGCCCATCGTCAGCGCGATCTGCCGGCTCAGTCCTTCGAGCTTCATTCGCCGCTCCACAATTTGTAGCCGACGCCGCGCACGCTGACGGGCACGCCGCTCACGCCGAGATCGTCTAGCTTCTTGCGCAGCTTGCTGACGTGGCTGTCCACCGTGCGTTCGAGCGTGTCGCCTTCGGGCAGGCAGGTGGCCATCAGCTCGGCGCGGCTGAACACGCGCCGCGGCGTGCGCGCGAGCTGCGCGAGCAGCTTGAATTCGGTGAGCGTCAGCACGAGCGTGTGCCGCGTGCCATCGACCTGGAGCGTTGCTTCGTGATGCTCGAGATCGATCTCGAACGGTGCCGCGCGCAGCACGCGCTGTTCTTCCTGGCGCGCGCCGGCCATCGAGCGGCGCAGCACGGCCTGCGCGCGCGCGACGACTTCGGCGGGATTGAACGGCTTGACCACGTAGTCGTCGGCACCGATGCGCAGGCCGGTCAGCTTGTCGATGTCCTGGTCGAGCGCGGTCAGCATGATGACCGGCGTGTCGCCGCGATGGCGAATCTCGGCGAGGACTTTCCAGCCGTCGACGTGCGGCATCTGCACGTCGAGCAGCACGAGGTCGGGCTTCAGCGACAGGTGCAGTTCGAGCGCACGGCGGCCGTCGGCCGCATGCACGGTGCGCAGGCCGCTGCGCGCGAAATACGCGGTGAGGATCTCGGCGATCTCGGGTTCGTCCTCGGCGATCAGGACGAGTGCCTGGCCGGCGCCGGACGATGAGGAAATATCGGGCATGGCCGCTTGTTCAGGTCCGTCGGGGTTCCATCGAATCGCCATACTACCGGAAGGGCAACTGCGCGGAACGAAGACCGGATGCGGCCGTTGCCGGCCAATTGGTCAGCCGTGCAACGAACTGAAAGCGTACATGCCGCGTGTTGCGACGATGGCGGCGAAAAACGGAGTGATCGACTGCCCGGCGCGGTCGGTTTGCCGCTCGTCGACTTGTTTTTGTAAAGAAGCCACGGGCCGGATCGAACGACGCGTGCCCGTTCAACAGGCACGCGTCGTCACGCTCAGATGTGACCCAGCAGCACCAGTATCACGACGACGAGGACGATCAGCCCGAGCGAGCCCGATGGCCAGTAACCCCAGCTTCGGCTGTGCGGCCAAGCAGGAAATGCTCCGATCAGTAGCAGAATCAGAACGATGATAAGTATCGTACCGAGCATCGCGTCCCTCCTGAAGTTATTCGACATGACGGTGCCTGCTGGCGCAATTCCCGTGCCGCCGTGCGCGGCCGTCGGCTCAAGGGGCGAAAGCCCTCTGTTTTCCTGTCGAGGATTCATGCGATGAATACCATCCGATTCAGAAAATAAATTTCAAAAATGCAAGCCCGGTCGCTATGCTGGGCCTTCGGTTTCCCTTCTGGCGGGCAGGCAATGGCTGAACTCTTTCTGGTACGGCACGGGCAGGCGTCGTTCGGCGCGGACGACTACGACCGGTTGTCTTCCGCGGGCGAGCAGCAGGGTGTGTGGCTCGGCGAATACTTCGCGCGGCAGGGCCTGGCGTTCGACCGCGTGATCTGCGGCACGATGAACCGGCATGCGCAGACGGTCGACGCGATCCTGCGCGGGATGGGCCGCGAAGGCGCGCCGGTCGACCGCCATCCCGGCCTGAACGAATACGACTTCCACGGGCTGTTCGCGGCGGCGGCCAACGACTATCCGGAGATCGCGCGGCTCGCGGCCGGCTCGATGAAGGAGCATTTTCGCGCGCTGCGGCAGGTGCTGCACCTGTGGGCCGACGACAAGCTTGGCGATACCGCGCCCGAAACCTGGGCGCATTTCCAGCAGCGCGTCGCCGACGCGCGCGCCGCGATCCGCCACGGCGGCAGCCAGCGCGTGCTCGCGGTGAGCTCCGGCGGCCCGATCGCGGTAACCGTGCAGCAGGTGCTCGCCGCACCGCCGTCGAGCGCGATCGCGTTGAACCTCCAGATCCGCAACAGCAGTCTTTCGCAGTTTTTCTTCAACGCCGAAGCGTTCCACCTCGCGTCGTTCAACGGCATCCCGCATCTCGAGGATCCCGAACGCCATGCGTGGCGCACCTACGGCTGACCTCACGAACGATCGCGACGATGACGAACCCTTCCAAGCCCCTCGACGTAGCCCGCCTCACGCGCTATCTGGAAGCGCACGTGCCGGGCTTCGAAGGTCCGCTCGACATGGAGAAGTTTGCCGGCGGCCAATCGAACCCGACCTTCCTGCTGCACGCGAAGAGCGGCCGCTACGTGCTGCGCCGCCAGCCGCCCGGCGAACTGCTGAAATCCGCGCATGCGGTCGATCGCGAATTCCGCGTGCTGAGTGCGCTGTCGGGCACCGCGGTGCCGGTCGCGCATCCGTATCACCTGTGTGAAGACCGCGACGTGATCGGCAGCCTGTTCTATGTGATGAGCTTCGAGGACGGCCGGATCTTCTGGGATCCGGCGCTGCCGGAACTGCCAAAGGCCGATCGGGCGACCTGCTACGACGCGCTGCTGCGCACGATGGCGGCGCTGCACGACGTGGACGTCGACGCGGTGGGCCTGGCCGACTACGGCCGCCCCGGAAACTACTTCGAGCGCCAGATCGGCGTGTGGACGAAGCAGTATCGCGCGGCGGAAACGGAGCGCCTCGACGCGATGGAGACGCTGATCGACTGGCTGCCGAAGGCCTGCCCGGCGGACACGGGCCGTCCCGCGCTGGTGCACGGCGATTTCCGGATCGACAACCTGATGTTCGCGCGCGACGGCTATCGCGTGCAGGCCGTGCTCGACTGGGAACTGTCGACGCTCGGCAACCCGCTCGCCGATCTCGCGTATTTCTGCATGTGCCTGCGCCTGCCGTCGGGCGGCCAGGTGCGCGGGCTCGCCGGCCAGGATCGCGCCGAACTCGGCATTCCTGACGAAGCGGCGATCGTCGCGCGCTATTGCGAACTGCGCGGGATCGAGCCGATCCGCGACTGGCATTTCTATCTCGCGTTCAGTTTCTTCCGGCTCGCGGCGATCGCGCAGGGCGTGAAGGCGCGCGCGCTGCAGGGCAACGCGTCGAGCGAGCAGGCGTTGCGCGTGGGCGCGATGGCCGGCCGGCTGGCCGAAATGGCCGTCGACGTGATCGACGCGCATCGCTGACATCGACGGTAGCGCCGCGAGCACCGATCTGGCCGCGCGACGGCACGACACCACATCAATGGAGGAGCACAGCAACATGGCAACGAATCTGTTCGACCTGACGGGCAAGATCGCGCTGGTGACGGGCGCGAGCCGCGGCATCGGCGAGGAAATCGCGAAGCTGCTGGCGGAGCAGGGCGCGCACGTGATCGTGTCGAGCCGCAAGCTCGACGACTGCCAGGCGGTGGCGGACGCGATCGTCGCGGCGGGCGGCCGCGCCGAAGCGCTGGCCTGCCACGTCGGGCGTCTGGAGGACATCGCCGCGACGTTCGAGACGATCCGCGGCAAGCACGGCCGGCTCGACATCCTCGTGAACAACGCGGCCGCGAACCCGTATTTCGGGCACATCCTCGATACCGATCTCGCCGCGTACGAGAAGACGGTCGACGTGAACATCCGCGGCTACTTCTTCATGTCGGTCGAGGCCGGCAAGCTGATGAAGGCGCAGGGCGGCGGCGCGATCGTCAACACCGCATCGGTGAACGCGCTGCAGCCGGGCGACCGGCAGGGCATCTATTCGATCACGAAGGCCGCGGTCGTCAACATGACGAAGGCGTTCGCGAAGGAATGCGGGCCGTTCGGCATCCGCGTGAACGCGCTGCTGCCGGGCCTCACGAAGACGAAGTTCGCGGGCGCGCTGTTCGCCGACAAGGACGTCTACGAAACCTGGATGGGGAAGATCCCGCTGCGCCGTCACGCGGAGCCGCGCGAGATGGCCGGTACCGTGCTGTATCTGGTGTCGGACGCGGCGAGCTACACGAACGGCGAATGCATCGTCGTCGACGGCGGCCTGACCATCTGAGCGCGCGATGAAACTCGACAGCTACGCCGGGCAGGCCGTGATGATCACCGGCGCCGCGAGCGGTTTCGGCGCGTTGCTCGCGAGCGAGCTGGCCGCGATGGGCGCGCGGCTCGCGCTCGGCGACCTGAACGAAGAGGCGCTCGAACGCGTGGCCGCGCGGCTGCGCGCAGCCGGCGCCGACGTGATCGCGCAGCGCTGCGACGTGCGTGCCGAAGCCGACGTCGCATTGCTGGTCCAGGCGGCGGTCGCGGGCTTCGAACGGCTCGACGTCGGCATCAACAATGCCGGCATCGCCCCGCCGATGAAGGCGCTGATCGATACCGAGGAAGCCGATCTCGACCTGAGCTTCGCGGTGAACACGAAGGGCGTGTTCTTCGGGATGAAGCACCAGATCCGCCAGATGCTCGCGCAGCGCGAAGGCGTGATCCTGAACGTCGCATCGATGGCCGGGCTCGGCGGCGCGCCGAAGCTCGCCGCCTACGCGGCATCGAAACACGCGGTGGTCGGGCTCACGAAGACGGCCGCGCTCGAATACGCGCGCCACGGCATTCGCGTGAACGCGGTGTGCCCGTTCTACAGCACGACGCCGATGGTCACCGACAGCGACATCGGCGAGCGCCAGGACTTTCTCGCACAGGGCTCGCCGATGAAGCGGCTCGGCCGCCCCGAGGAAATCGTCGCGACGATGCTCACGCTGTGCGCGAAGGAAAACACCTATCTGACCGGGCAGGCCGTCGCCGTCGACGGCGGTGTCTCGGCCTTCTGAACCGAACGAACCGAACGAACGGAAACCGGAATCTCGAGGAGTCGATCATGGACTTTGGCTACACCCCGAAAGTGGAAGAACTGCGCGAACGCGTGCGCGCGTTCATGGACGCGCACATCGTGCCGCGCATCCGTCAGTGGAACGAGGAAGTGCATGCGGGCCAGTATCCCGTGTCGTTCATGGAGGAACTGAAGGAACGCGCGAAGGCCGAGGGGTTGTGGAACCTGTTCCTGCCGCACCTGAAGGACGACGAGCCGGGCACGGCCCTGACGAACCTCGAATATGCCCCGCTCGCCGAGATCATGGGGCGCGTGAGCTGGGCGTCGGAGGTGTTCAACTGCAACGCGCCGGACACCGGCAACATGGAACTGCTGCACATGTTCGCGACGCCCGAGCAGCGCGAACAGTGGCTGCTGCCGCTGCTACGCGGCGAGATCCGCTCGGCGTTCGCGATGACGGAGCCCGATGTGGCTTCGTCGGACGCGACCAACATCACGACGCGCATCGAGCGCGTGGGCGACGACTACGTGATCAACGGCCGCAAGTGGTTCATCACGAACGCCGCGCATCCGAACTGCAGGATCTTCATCGTGATGGGCAAGACCGATCCCGAAGCCGAATCGCACCAGCAGCAGAGCATGATCCTCGTGCCGCGCGACACGTCGGGCGTGACGATCGTGCGCAACATCACGGTGGTCAATCACTATGCGCCGGAAGGGCACTGCGAGATCACGTTCGACAACGTGCGCGTGCCGGCGCGCAACCTGCTCGGCGAGGAAGGCAGCGGCTTCGCGCTCGCGCAGGCGCGCCTCGGCCCGGGCCGCATCCACCACTGCATGCGCTCGATCGGCGCGGCCGAGCTCGCGCTGGAACTGATGATCGACCGCGCGCAGTCGCGCGAGGCGTTCGGCAAGCCGCTGACCCGGCACGGCACGATCGGCGAATGGATCGCGCGCTCGCGCATCGAGATCGACCAGGCGCGCCTGCTGGTGCTGAAAGCCGCGTGGATGATCGACAAGGTCGGTGCGAAGGCGGCGCGCAAGGAAATCTCGATGATCAAGGCGCTCGTGCCGACCGTGTACACGGACGTGTGCGACCGCGCGATGCAGGTGTTCGGCGCGATGGGCCTGAGCCCCGACACGCCGCTCGCCGACCTGTGGACCTGGGGCCGCGCGCTGCGCTTCGCCGACGGTCCGGACGAGGTGCACCTGCAGGCGATCGCGCGCATGGAGATCAAGGATGCCGTGCGCGGCTCGACCGAACCGTACCTGACGCGGCCGCCGCGCGGTTGAGTGGCGGGCCGCGAGAGAAGACGAAGTGGGCGAACGGGAGACGTACGCCGTATTAAGATGCCGGCAAGGAGATCCGGCGATGCGCCTTTCGAAGATTGATCTGAACCTGTTCGTCGTATTCGAGGCGATCTACAACAAGCGCAACCTGACGCGCGCGGCCGAGGTGCTGAACCTCACGCAGCCGGCCGTCAGCAATGCGCTGGCGCGGCTGCGCAAGACGCTGAACGACCCGCTGTTCGTCAGCACGCCAGCCGGGATGATGCCGACCCCGATGGCCGAGAACATCGTCGGCCGCGTTCGCGAGGCGCTGCAACTGCTCGATTCGAGCGCGCACGAAGGCGACGTGTTCGATCCGGCCTCGTCCGAGCGCGTGTTCCGGCTCAGTATGAGCGACCTGACCGAAGCGCTGCTGCTGCCCGCGCTCGGCGAGCTGCTGCAGACGCATGCACCGGGCATGCACGTGCGCAGCTACACGATGGACCGCCGCGAAGTGGCGACCGCGCTCGCGAACGGCTCGGTCGACATCGCGATCGACGCGCCGCTGATCGGCGATCCGCATCTGCACCAGGCGCTGCTTGTGCGCGACCGTTACGCGTGCATGATCCGCGACGATCACCCGTTCAAGGGCGACACGCTGACCATGGACGACTACCTGTCGATGGGGCACATCCACGTGTCGAGCCGCCGCAAGGGCAGCGGGCACGTCGATGCGGAACTGACGCGGCTCGGGCTGCGCCGCAACATCCAGATGCGCGTGCAGCACTACATGGTCGCGCCGCTGATCGCGATGCGCGGCGATCTCGCGCTGACGGCGCCGCTCAGGCTGCTGCAGCGCTATCCGGCACGGATTCTCGAACTGCCGTTCGAGATGCCGGGGCTCGAATACTTCTGCTACTGGCATCGCAGCGCCGATCAGGATCAGGGCAGTCAGTGGCTGCGGGAGCAGTTGATGATGCTGATGGGCGGGATGGGCGAGCTGCGGTGATGCAGGCGGGCCGCGCCTGCGTCACGTGCTTTTCGACATCGCCATCGGCACGCGCGTGCCGCACCTGACGCTCGTCGCGCTCGATCGTTCGCCGGCGGGCGCGGCGCAGCGGCTGCCGCGGGCTTGCCGCTGCTACGCGAGCAGGCGCGCTTCGAACGGGTAGTCGGACAACAACTCGACCTGCCCGTCGTCGCGCACGTATACCTGCTCTTCGAGCTTCACGCCCTCGCCCCCGGCTTCGTGACCGATGTAGCTCTCGATGCACAGCGTCATGCCGGGCTCGATCACGCCGTCGTAACCCTTTGCATCGCTATCCTCACGATGGACGATATAGGGATACTCGCCTGTCATCCCGACGCCATGCGCGAGCGCGAAATAGCGGCGTGCGCGATACGGCTGCGGGATTTTCCATGCTTTTGCGATGAACTCCTGAAACGTCGTACCGGCTTTCACGTTTTCCATGTTGGCATGGATCTGATCGTACGCGAGCCGGTAGAGGTTCTTCTGTGCGTCGGTCGCCGGGCCGTCGCCGCACAGGAACGTGCGGGAAAAGTCCGCGTAGTAGCCGAACCGGCCGACAACGTCGGTATCAAGCCCGACCAGCTCGCCCGCCTGGATCTTGCGCGGGCTGCTCTCCTGGAACCACGGGTTCGTGCGCGGCCCCGAACTGATCAGCCGAGTCTCCACGTAGTCGCCGTCCGTTGCGATCACGTGTTGATGAAGATGCGACCACAGTTCGTTTTCGCTGATGCCCGGCACGAGCGCGGCCTCGAGCTTGCGTACCCCCGCTTCCGCCGCGCGCAGCGACGCGCGGATCATCTTGATTTCGTTCGGCACCTTGATTGCGCGTGCGCGCTCGAGCGGTTCCTGTGCGTCGGAGATCTCGTAGCCGCGCGTCTGAAGTGCGAACGCGGCCGCGGATGTCGCGCTTTCGATCGCGATGCGCTTGCCGCCGCCCGATGCACGAACGAGCGCGTCGATTTCGTCCGCCCATCGTTCGGTAACCTGACGAAGCATGTCGTCACAGAAGTAGTACGAAATAGCGGTCGCCGGACGAACTTCGTCAACCGTGTCGAGCCCGTCGGCAAGAAACTCGCAGCCGGCGTACTCGAACAACACGACCTTGCCTTCGGCCGGAACGAACAAGTATCGCGCCGGATTGCGCATCGAGTACACCTGCATGTTGCGCGACCCCGTTGCATAGCGCATGTGGGTAGGGTCGAACAGGACGGCGGCGCTCAGGTCTCGCTTCTTCAGTTCGCGGCGAACCGCGGCGAGCCGGTCCCGCTGGATCTGCGCGATTTCGTCGGCGGTCGGTTCGCAATCTTCGGGACGGCGGGTCGGTCTGAGGATGGACATGGTATCGGGTATCAGGAATCGGGTTGCGAATGGAGTTGGGCGGAGAATGACGGATCAGTCGACAAGGCCGTCGGCGCGGACGAGCCGTTGTTCGGCCTCGAGATGCATTTCCGAGACACGGCCGTACAACTGGCGTGTGCGCTCGAGGCGGCCGATCACGCCGGGCTTCTTCGAGTACGCGAAGATCGCCGTGTGACGCTCGCGCTCGCCCTCGACGCGCGCGACGCGATGCAGCGAGAAGCGGCCCTTGAACAGTTGCAGATCCCCCGGGCGCAACGTGATCACGCGGACTGGCTCGCGTGTCTCGCCGCGCACCACGCGCCCGACCTCGCCGTAGTTCTCGCCTTCCGGCGAGCGGATACCGGGGCAGTACTCGAAGTCGCCGCCGGCGGCCGGTTGCTGGGTCATCATCGACACGATGAATTCGTTCGTGTCGTAGTGCCACGGCTGCTCCGTGCCGGGCGGCAGCACGTTTTGCACGAGGCCGGCGTACGGATCCGCGTACTCCCATACGCGCGCCTCGCCGAGGCACGCGGCGATGAAGGATTTCATCGACTGGGCGACGTACAGGCGATGAATGATTGCATCGGCCGGAATGACGTCGCGCGTGACGAAGCCGCTGGTACGATCCATGAACACGCGGCGAGGATCGTCAGCCGGCAGCGACGGATCGTCGGCCGTGAAATACGCATTGACCTTGCGGTGCGAGTAGAACGTCTTCGCCGCCAGGGCGCGGCCCTCGGCGCGCGCCAGTTCGAGGGCGGCCGGCCGCAGGAAATCGTGCAGCACGGCGCTGCCGTGGCCAGCGAGTTCTTCGCGGCAGGCCGCTATCAACTCGCGCATCCGGGGATGATCCGGGGCGTGCAGCGGATAGCGGTCGGTATCGACGATGTCGCCGAGGTCCATACATTCGGCATCGGCAAGCGGCAGGTTGACGGTCATGTTTTGACTCCAGGAAGGGAAATGCATCGGCACGGTCGCGGCGCGGGATGCTTGCCGCGGATATCGATCATCGTTCGTCAACCAGAATGTTTCAGGAAACGAGTTATTCCGATTGCCCAAGCGGAACCGTCAATGAATACACCGGCAGGCACGCCGTGCGGTGGCCACGGCAGACCGCGCACGGTTGCCCGGTTCGGTACCTAGCGCAGCCATGCGTCGACGCGCTCGCGGTTCGCCGCGATCCAGCGTGCGACGCCCTTCTGCGGGTCGGCATCGCCCTCCGCGCGAATGTCGTTCATCAGCGAGCCGAGCGTCTGGTCGTCCATCTTCCAGGCGCCGAGCCAGTGCGAGATATCCGGATGCGCACGGCCGAATCCGGCGGTCGCGATCGCGTAGATCGCATCCGGCTGCCCGAACACCTGCTTCGGGTCCTTCAGGTAGTGCATCGGATACTTCGCCCAGACCCAGTGCGGATTCCACAGCGTGACCACGATCGGCTCGCGACGCTTTGCCGCACGTTCGAGCGCAAGCAGCATCGCGGCCTCGGATGACGGCAGCACCGTGTAGTCGAGCCCATACGCGGTGCGCGCCTGGGCCGTCAGTTTCATCAGGCCGCTGCCCGGTTCGATGCCGAAGATCATCGGCTTGCCATCGTGCTGAAACTGCGCGGCGCGTGCACTCAACTGGTCGACGCTATCGACGTCGACATAGTCCGGCACGGCGAGGCCGAGCTGAGCGCGCGGAAACCAGGGCCCGATCTTTTCGACCCGCGATTTCACGCTGTCATAGGGGGCGGCATCCGCCGACGGCAGCCAGACTTCGAACGTGAGGTCGAGCTTGCCTTGCGCGACTGCGCTGTAAATGATCGCCTTGTCGCCCGGTCGCAGCGAGACCGTATAGCCCTTTTGCGCGAGCAGTGCCTTCCACAGGTTCGCAACCGCGATATTTTCGGCCCAGTTGTTCACGCCGATCGTGATCGTGCGGTCGTCGGCTGCGGTTGCGGGATGGGCGCCGGCGATCAGGCCGGTGAGCAGAAGCAGCCGGGGCAGCAGGCGGCCGGCGCGACGGAGGATCGGGCGGAAAAGCCGATGGAAAAATAGTGAGGGGATCATGTGCGAATCTCGATTTCGATAGGGTGGACGAGGGCGCGCGATACGGGCTGCATCGCGCCGGGCGAGTCGGGCCGTGTCGGATCGGCGAAGGTTGTGAGCGGAATTATTTTGATCAATAATCGGCTCGCTCACCGCCATCTTTCGGATGTCAAATTCTTTTTGAAAACGAGTAATTTCGATGGCTTCTATCAGCGGACCCGATTGGTCGAAACTCAGCTCGCTGGATCCGGAATTGATTCGCGCGTTTGTCGCGGTGGTGGATACGGGCGGTTTCACGTCCGCTGCGAGGCAATTGCACCGGACGCAATCGACGATCAGTCTGCGGATCCGCACGCTCGAGGAGCGGCTCGGCACGCCCCTCGTCCTGCGCGGCGGCCGCCGGCTCGCATTGTCGCGCGATGGCGAGAATTTCCTGATTCACGCGCGCCGGATCATTCAGGTCCAAAGCGAGGCGATTGCCGCACTGAATCGAAGCAGTTCGTCGCAGCGTGTCATTCGTTTCGGATTGCCTGAGGATTACGCGGAGCTTTGGCTGCCGGATTTGCTGAAACGCTTCCATGAATTGCGGCCCAGCGTTCAGCCGCACATTCATTGCCGGATGTCGCTCGAACTGCTCGACCGCCTGAATGCGGGCGAGCTCGACCTCGCGCTCGTCGTCCGGCATGGGCCGCGCCCCGGTGGTCACCCGCTCGGCAGTGAGTCGGTCGTGTGGGCCGCGCATCGGGATTTTCAGCTCGACCGGCAAGCCTCGGTACCGCTCGCGCTGTTTCCCGAAACCTGTTGTTACCGGCAGCGCGGGCTCGCGGCGCTCGCCGATATCGAGCGGCCGTGTCATATCGTCTATACGAGCCAAAGCCCCACGGGGATCCGGATTGCGGTTAATCACCGCGCGGCGGTGACCATCATCGACCGTTGCACGTTGCCCGCCAACTGGCGGGTGCTCGACGCGAACGACGGGTTGCCGCCGCTGCCGCCCGCCGATCTCGAACTGCATCTCTCGTCTGGAATTCACGATCCGTCGACCGACGATCTGGCGGCGCTGATCGCATCGATGGTCGAGGCGCGGCGGTGCTCGCCGGTCGAGGCAGCCTGACGCCGGCTCCGTGGCCTGCGTCGCTGTCGCGTCAGACCGGATACGCGCCCGACGTCCTGCGGGGTGGGCGACTGGACCCACTAAGGATTGTCGTCGAAGCGTGACGATGGCGGCCGGCGCTTCATGTCCTTCAGCCAGTCCTTGACCTTGCCCGGATCGTCGAATTCGCGCAGCGCCGCGTTCAGGTCGTGGATGCTGCGCTGCATGCCGGCAATGTCGCGTGTGAGTATGCGGATGACGGTATCGGGCGCGACCTTGGTGGACGACGCGATGCCGTACGTGCGCCGGAAACTGGTCTCGACGTGCTGGATCTCCTGGTCGAGCTCGCGCAGTTGTTCCTCCAGGATGCCGTTGTAGCGCGTGAGCCGCGCTTCGCTGAGCCCGTCGATCGCACGCCGGTCGATCTGCTCGATCTCCAGTTGCAGTTCCAGCAGCTGCAACAGATTGCCCTTCGCATAGGCGTGGTTGACCCGCTGCATCAGCACGGTCTTGCGTTCCTGCTCGCGCGGATCGGTTTCGCGATCGGGATGCAGCGCGCTGGCAAGCTTGCGATAGATCTCGCGGATCGACTTGCTCGATTCGGCCTGCTCGGCTGCGATCCTCGCCTGCGCGGCCGATTGCTTCGGCGCCTTCTTGCGCTTCGCGCGCTGGGCCTCGCGGGCTGCGTGAGCGGCCATGTCTCGCTCGAACTGTGCGTCGAGTTCAGCCTGCATCCGCTCGGCAAGTTCGTCGGGCGACAGCGTGTCAAGGTCGTCGGCCGGTTCCATGGCGGGCATCGGCATCGGTTCCCGCTTCATCGGTTCGGGATCGGCCGCGGCGTTGCCGGCGTCGTCGAATGCGCGATGCCGGTTGTAAATGACCGTCAGCGCCGCGTCGTCGCTGACGGTCAGCAGGTCGCGCGCCATGTCGGCGATCAGGTCGGACAGCGTGCGCTGCGCGGCCTTGCTCAGTCCCTTCTGCAGGAAGGCGTCGTCGAGCAGATGGATCAGCCTGATCCGCAGCGCCGTCGCTTCCTGTTCGAGCGGCAGCAGCGCGTCGACGAATTTCTTCTGGAAGGCCGGCACGACGGCTTCCCACGCACCGAGCCGCTCGCGCCGCGTTTCGATGCGCTTGACGAGCGTATTGAAGGTTTTCTGGGCTTTCGACAGGCTGGCTGTCTCGTGACCGGGCGCGATGGCGACCGCGGCACCGCGACGTGCGGTCATGGTGAATGTCCTCCGGCCGCGGCAGGGGGCGCGGCAGGCCGGTATTCTAGCCGGATGGGCGCGCGCCCACCGGCCTGTGGCGTTACAGCACCGCCATCGACTCCGTCATGTTCTGCTTCATGTAGTCGAGGAAGCGCTTCTGGAACAGCATCGTGTGCTCGTGCGCGGCCTGTTCGGCGGCGTCCGCATCGCGCCGCACGATCGCGGCCGATCCCGCCCTGTCTCAACGAGAACTTGAGCGGCGAGGCGGTCGGGTTTGCGCCGGGGAGCGGTCGGACTACCTGGCGACGCGAGCACAACCGTATGACGGAGTGGGCGAGCACGATGTCGCCGTGCCGTCGGTCTCAGAACAATTGCCCCTGCCCCGAAATCACGCGTTCGAAATCGTCGCGCAGGAACGGCAGGATCGCATCGGCGACCGGCTGCAGCTGGCGGCTCACGTAGAACGCGTAGTCGATCGGCGAGCGCATCGTCTCGAGCGGTTCCGGGCCGGCCGTCGTCATCACGTAGCTGATCCAGCCGCCGCGCTGGTACTGCAGCGGCCGGCCGCGCGCCTGGTTGAATTCGTCGGCGATCCGCGCGGCACGCACGTGCGGCGGCACGTTGCGCTGATATTCGCTCAAAGGGCGCCGCACCCGCTTGCGATAGATCAGTTGCGCGTCGTATTCGCCGGCGAGCGTGCGCCGCACGTAGTCGCGAATGAAGTCCTGGTACGGCTCGCGTTTGAACACGCGCCGATAGAGTTCGCGCTGGAATATCTGCGCGAGCGGCGTCCAGTCGGTGCGCACCGTTTCGAGCCCCTTGAACACGAGGTCCTCGCCGCCGTTCGCCGCGCGCGCGAGGCCCGCATAGCGCTTCTTGCTGCCTTCCTCCGCGCCGCGCACGGTCGGCATCAGGAAGCGGCGGTAATGCCGCTCGTACTGCAGCTCGAGCGCGCTTTCGAGCCCGAAGCGATCGCGCAGGTGCGTCTGCCACCAGCGGTTCACGTGCTCGACGAGCGCGCGGCCCTTGGCGGCGGCCGCGTCGTCGTCGTGCTCGCGCCCGAGCCACACGAAGGTCGAATCGGTATCGCCGTAGATGACTTCGTAGCCCTGCGCCTCGATCAGCTCGCGCGTGCGATGCATGATCTCGTGGCCGCGCATCGTGATCGACGACGCGAGGCGCGGATCGAAGAACCGGCAGCCGGTCGAGCCGAGCACACCGTAGAACGAATTCATGATGATCTTCAGCGCCTGCGACAGCGGCGCGTTGCGCTGGCGTTTCGCTTCGTCGCGGCCTTCCGACACGCGCCGCACGATGTCGGGCAGGCAATGCGCGGTGCGCGAGAAGCGCGCGCCGAGAAAGCCGGGCACCGACGTGTCGTCGCCCGGATGCGCGAGCCCTTCGATCAATCCGGCCGGATCGATCAGGAACGTGCGGATGATCGACGGATACAGGCTCTTGTAGTCGAACACGAGCACCGAGTCGTACAGGCCGGGTCGCGAATCCATCACGAAGCCGCCCGGGCTGTTCTGCCCGGTCACGTCGCCGAGGTTCGGCGCGACGTAGCCGAGCCGGTGCATGCGTGGCAGGTACAGGTGCGTGAACGCGGCGACCGAGCCGCCGGTGCGATCGGCCGCGAGGCCCGTGACGGTCGCGCGTTCGAGCGCGAAGGACAGCAGGTCGGCCTTGTCGAAGATGCGCGTGACGAGTTCGCAGTCCTTCAGGTTGTAGTGCGCGAGCGCGGGCTTGTCGTGATCGAAGCGGCGCTGGATCTCGTCCATCCGCTGATACGGATTGTCGATCGACTTGCCTTCGCCGAGCAGCGACTGCGACACGTATTCGAGGCTGAACGACGGGAACGTCCACGTCGCCGATTTCAGCATGTCGATGCCGTCGAGGATCAGGCGGCCGGCCGCACCGGCGAAGAAGTGGTCGGGCTGCTGGCCGTGCGCGCGCCACTCGAGCACGCTGCCGCCGCGCCCGAGCTTCAGCGGCACGCCGTATTGCTCCGCGTGCGCATGCAGGATGCGCAGGTCGAACTGCACGAGGTTCCAGCCGATCACCGCATCGGGATCGTGCACGGCGAACCAGTCGTTGAGCCGCGCGAGCATGTCGGGCCGGCTGTCGCAGTAGTCGAGGCGGAAGTCGACGGCCGGCGCGTCGCCGTTCGGCGGGCCCAGCATGTAGACCTGCCGCTGTCCGCAGCCTTCGAGCGCGATCGAATACAGCTCGCCGTGGACGCTCGTCTCGATATCGAGCGACACGCAACGCAGTGTCGGTCGATAGCCGGTCGCGGGCTTCAGTTCGCCGTCGGTCAGCGTGCCGTCGCGGCCGGCCGTGCCGCGAAACTGCACGGGCGCCGTGATGAAGCGCTCCATCGTGTAGCGGTCGGGCGGCTGCACGTCGGCTTCGTAGACGTCGACACCGGCCGCGGCGAGGCGTTTCTGGAGCCCGGACAGATGGCGGTAGCGGCGGCAGTAGAGGCCGGCGACCGCACGCTGACGGAAGTCGCGCAGCGCGAGCGGGCGCAGTTCGGCATCGCGCTCGCCGGCCAGCGTGCGTTCCGCGAGCGCCTGCTGCTCGGCCGGCACGAACGCGACGGCTTCCTGCGGGCGCAGCCGCACACGGCGCGGACCGTGTTCGGTTGCCAGCCAGAACTCGATCTCGATGCCGGATGCGGTGTCCCGCCAGTGGCGGGTGAGGATGAAACCCTGCTCGAACGCCGTCAAAACCCTTGCTCGTCGTGGATGCCCAGGCGGCGGATTTTAGCGCCTCTCGCGCGGTTCCCGCCGAAGGCGCCGCTGCCGGCATCAGGTGGCGGGAAGCCGCCGCGCGACCCGCCATGCGGTGCGCGCCGTCGCGATGCGCGCCGGCACGTGTTCAGCCGTCACGATACTGCCGGGATACCGATGCGAATGCCCGGCGCAGGGCAGGATCGCGGTGGGCAAGCCCATCGTCATGGCGGGTGTCGACGGCGGCCGACACCTAAGCCGGCATCGATGCGAAATCCCGCTTCAGGTGTTCCGGCCGCTGCGGCCGCTGATACAGGTAGCCCTGTGCATACTGGATCCCGACCGCCTGCAGCGCGCGATGCTGCTCCTCCATTTCCACGCCCTCGGCAATGATCTTCAGGTCGTAGTGGTGCGCGAGCGCCGCGATCCCTTCGATCAGCCTTGCATTGCCGGTGGTCAGTTGCGAGATGAACTGGCGATCGATCTTCACGTAGTCGAACGGAAAGCGCGACAGCATGTCGAGATTGCTGTGATGGGTGCCGAAGTCGTCGATCGCGAATTTCGCACCCGTCGCGCGCAGCGCGGCGAACATCGCGGTGGTGCGCGCGTTTTTTTCGAGCAGGATGCGCTCGGTCACTTCGAGGACCAGGGTGAAGCCCGGCGGCAGCCGGCGGATCGTGTCTTCGACGACGGACACGAAGCGCGCGCGTTCGAGATCCTTCGGCGCGACGTTGATCGCGATGCGCAGCGGCATCGACGGTGTGAGCGCGGTCAGTTCCGACACGGCCGTCCGAAGCACGAATTCGGTCACCTTCGGCAGAATCGCGCTCGATTCGACCTGCGGCACGAACACGGCCGGGCTGATTGCCCCCCATTTCGGATGATGCCAGCGCAGCAACGCCTCGACGCCCACGGTCCTGCGCGTGTCGACGTCGACGATCGGCTGGTACACGACATGGAACTCGTTGCGGTTCAGCGCATTGTGCACGGCCTTCAGCAGCAGCCGGCGCGGCGCCATCGCGAGCAGGTAGGCCGCCGCGACGAGGCCGTTCACCAGCAGTGCGATCGTCACGCAGATCAGCCGATACTGCCGAAGCACCTGCGAGACGTAGGCTTGCGACGAGATGACGGAAACCGTGAACGGCCAGGTGCTCGACGCGATCGCGCTGCCCGCCGCCGGGGCCGCGCCGAACGGCGGCACGAACGCGCCATGCTGATCGAGGCCGCCCGTGCCCTCGACCGACAGCGTGGCCGTTTCCGCGCCGAAGCGGGTACCGTGCGCGAGCACGTCCGCCACATAGTCGCCTTCGACCAGATACAGGACGCCCGATCGGGGTGCGGTCGCGCGAAACGCCGCCAGCACCGGAACGCGATGCTGAAACGGCGTCTGCGGGATCAGCGCGATGGCGGTCATCCCCGGTTCCGGCGCGCGTATGTAGCTGTCGAGCGGGACGTCGATCGCGCCCAGCGCCGACGAGCAGGTGACGCGACCGTTGTTGGCCAGCCCGACGGCGCGAAGATAACGCAGGTGAGTGCCTACTTCGGCAAGTGTCCGGAAGATCGCCGAGCAGGGCCGTCCGACCAGCGCGTTCAGTTCGTCCGGGTGCCGTGAGCGAACGCCGTCAAGGATGTGGTTGACCGAGACCACGATGTCGTTCGCGACGACGCGTTCGCGCCGGGCAACCGATTCGCGCGCGAGGCGATCGGCGACGACGAACGCCAGCACGAGCACGAGCATGGAGATGAGCAGGGCAACGGACAAGATGATGTGCGGCCACACCCCGCTGCGCTGGAACGCGGGCTTCGGGCCCGGCGCGGGCATGGAGGTTCCTCGGATCGCATTTGTTGTTGTACGCATGGGTATGCAGGTCGAACCGTTCGGTGGAAAGACGCGGAGCATGCGCCGTGCCGGGCCGGGGCACGGTAATTCGCGCCGATAGCGGCGCGCTGGTCGATTCTACGCTCGCGAATCGCATCAGGGGGGGCCGTGGCGGGATCGGGGGTGACGCGTTTCTTGATGCATGCATTGACTATGCATGTAGGTTGGCATCGCACGCGCGAAAAGAGCCCCAGCCGCATCGGTGTGCGGCCGGGACAGAAGACACCTTCTCTTGGCACGAGGATGGTGCGCCGGAAGTATATGTCGTGATGCGGGATTGCGAAATATTATTAGTCAAAAAATGGCGTAATTTCTTGATTGATGCTCCACAAGAAATATTTGCATGACGCGTCACATCCGGCAATCCAGCGACTGGATCGCCGTGAACGAGGTTCATCCCGCGTGCTGCCGTTTTTTCAGCGCGCGTGCAGGCAGGGACGGTCGCGCGTCAGAAGTCGTCGCGCATCTTGTGGAGCAGGTCGCGGGGCGATTGATGCGTGTCCACGGCGGTGAGGACGTCGGTCAGGAACCAGGGCAGGTTCAGTTGCGTGTCGGAATCGCCGACGCACACACGGATCGGCGGGGCCTTCGACGCGGCGTGGGCCCCGGGCGTCGTGGCGGCGGACGTGGAGGACGGTACGCAGTTTCTCGCTTGCTGCGGAACCGACGACGCGGCCGTGCCGGCGAGCGCCTGCAAGCTGGCGGCGGCAAGCACGATCAGGATGGCGAACGGGGCGGCGCGTTTCATGTGAATCTCCGGCGGTTCAGGTTCGACACCGTCGGCGAATCGGAGTTCGGCGCCGTCAATGGCGGTCGGCGATCAGCGTTCTGGCCCCGCAGGCCGCAAGGCATGATGTCGTCCGTCCACGCCGGGCGCTCGAAGCCGAGACGACGGGCTTCGTCATAGGCCATCATGAGTGCCCTCATCTCCGTCCACATGCCGTAGTAATGCGCGACGAATGTGCTCCGGTTCGCCATGAACCGCGGCGTATTGATGACGATCGGGCTGAGTACATCCGTGTCGGCGAGAAATCCGGCGTCATTCAGCGCTTCGATGAAATAGAACTGATCGCCGTCGTGCGCGTAGACGGACGAACGGTCAGGCGGTTTCCGGATGCGCGTCATCAGCCCGCGCAGCATCGCGTCGTTTTCCGCGGTGCGTGAGGACACGGTGGTCAGGCACGCGGCACTCTCCGAATGGTGGGGCGGCGACGTTTCCGGCACCGCTCAGCGCGTTTCACACGCGATGGTGTCATTGGCCTGTGCGCCGAGCGCGCGCTTGATCGTCCGCGGATGCACATTGAAATGCGCGGCGACTTCCACGACCGATCGTGTCTCGAGCAGGACGCGGGCGTGAGCGCACTGATCGGGCGTCATCTGCGGTTTGCGTCCGAGCTGCTTGCCGCGTGCGCGCGCGGCCGCCAATCCCGCACGGGTGCGTTCACTGATGAGGCTGCGTTCGAATTCCGCCAGCGCACCCATCATGTGAAACACCAGCCGCCCGCCCGGTGAGGCCGTATTGATCGATTCGGTTAGCGAAATGAAGTCCACGCCGCGGCGGGCCAGGAAGTTGATCAGGTCGATCAGCTTGCTCAGCGAACGGCCCAGCCGGTCGAGACGCCAGACGACGAGCGTGTCGCCTTTCATGAGTTTCTTGAGGGCCGCGTCGAGGCCCGGGCGATGGAAGTCCGCGCCGGAGATGCCCTGATCGGAAAAAACGACTTCGCACCCCGAGCGCGTGAGCGCATCGATCTGGAGTCCGAGACTCTGCTCGTCCGTCGAGATGCGGGCATACCCGATATTCATGACCCGGCTCCCGGTGCGACATCGACCGCGCGTCGGCGCGCGCGGCCGTACTTATGCGCTGTATCCATCACGATGCGCCGGTCGGCGATGGCTGGCGCGCGGGCGCGGGATGGGCTGCACGGACGGCTGATGCCTCGCTGGAGGCATTCCTGGGTTCCCGTTGGGGCGGGACGAAATGACAAACATGCTTGCTCAAGGCCCTGATTCCCTTGTTCCCCTGCGGGAATTGTTCTCATGAAAGACAACGGTGACACGGCGGCCCGGCGTTGCCGGCCAGTGGATTGCAAAGAATGGTGAATTCCCGTGTCACGGGGCAAATATTACTGGACGCAAAGGGACGTTTTTGTCCGACAACGCTTACAGAAAACGAACCCAGTAATGACGGGCGTTTGCGCGTATCGGTAATTTTTTTTGTAACTCTGATGCAAACGTCCGTTTGTGTCTTTCATTCCTTTCCGCTCCGGGTTCTTCGGGATTCTTCGGGAAGCTGGAGTAAGGAGGAAGGTGCATCGGATGAAGCGCCGAGGGTCTGAAAAAAAGGCCTGGGATGGTCGGGGAGGTATGGAGATGGGTTCCGCTTTGCTCATAAAAGTCGTCAATCGACCGGCGTTGATAGGTCGCTTCGGTCGCACGTTCATGGAGGCAATCGACCTCGAACTCGGCGAGCGCGCACAGCAGTTGTGCGGTGAAGGGGCGCGGGTGTGGACGACCGGCGACGGGCATCTGTTGATATCCGAGATGGTGTCGCGGGCAGGATTCGAGGGTCGTTCGGAGACGAACTTTCCGACGGCAAGCTGGCTACTTCGATTGAGCGGGAGACGGAAACCGCACTCGCAGGCGGCGTGGCTTGCCGATTTGCGTGCGAGGTGGGTTGGCGATGGCGTGACGCCGGTGACCGAGGCGCGGCGTGGAAGGTCGGGCGCCGAGGTGTTGACGCGGGCCGATCTGGAGATCGCGGGCACCGTCCTGCGTGCAATGAAGGACGACGAGATTTCGCTGGTGATGTCGCCGGTGTATGCGTCGGACGACACGCGCAAGGTGCTCTATTTCACCTGTACGACGTGGTGTCGTGCATTCGACGACGGGAAATCGGCGCCGAGCGCGTACCTGCCGAGTATCGCGCGGACGGGATTGATGCGTTATTTCGACCGCTACGTGCTCAAGCGCGTGCTTGACCTGTTGAGGCTCTCGCCGGAACTGAGTATCGGTGTGAGTCTGTCAGGTCAGAGTCTCGTGGACGGATTGCAGTGGGAAGACCTGCTCGATCAGCTCTATGCATCGCCCGACGTGGCTGCGCGTCTTGTGGTTGAGGTTGCCGAGTGCGCCGAAATCGAAGCAAGAGGTGCTCGAGCCTTTATCGCGCGGCTCAAGGCGCTTGGGTGCCGTATTGCGATTGACGAATACGGGCTGGCTTACGGCATTGGCGTGGGCATGGCCATTCCCGATCCGGATATCGTGAAGATCGCGCCCAAGTTCATTGCGGCGGCGCGTCGCAATGATCACGCACTGGGCAAGCTTCGACGTCTGGCGGGATTGGCTGAGAGCATCGCACGGGAGGTCGTGGTGAGCGGCGCGAACGGCGACACGGACCTGGAGATTGTCCGGAATATAGGAGCCGGGTGGGTGCAGGGCTATTGAATATAGCCGTGTTCCGCGGATAACAAGCAAGACGATATCCGTCACGGGACTGGGTGGTGCCCCGATGCCACGAGACGCATTCGTTTGATGCGCGAAGTAGTGGTTCTGAATCAAATTGACTGATTGTGTGTTCGACGCCTGGATCAAGGTCGATATCAAAAATCAGAGTATTAGGATTGCGAAATATATTTTCGCGGAATGGCCTGACTGGCTTTGTGACGACTAGGGTGTAGCTATGAATCGCGCATATCGAACTGTATGGAACGAGGCATTGGGTACGTGGGTCGCGGCCTCGGAACTCGATTCTGCACGAGGAAAGGGAGGGCGTTCAGCGGCGAGCAAGGTGATTGTCGGAGTACTGCTTTCGGTATTCGCAGCTTCGACGTATGCGAATACCTATGCTTCGGTAGAATCATGCAGTTCTGTTACAGGCACCTCCACCCTCCTCGGAAGGACTTGGGGACCTACCACGTCTGGTCAGACAGATGGCAGCGGGACATTTTCGTCCGTTGGCGGCTGCAACGCAAATGGCGGCGGTTTTCTGTCAGTGACGCTGTTTGGATCGTGGACGACAGCTACGGGTGACGGGGCTACGATGTTTGGCTTCGGTACGACCGCCGGGAAAGGGGGCTCTGCGTTCGGTCTCTACGCCACTGCGTCAGGGTTGACCAGCACGGCGCTGGGCTTCAGTTCGACTGCCAGCACGACGAATGCGACGGCCATCGGCCCGACTGCGATAGCGAGCGGAACGGGCTCGGTTGCGCTTGGCGGCAACGCTACGGCGGGTGCGCATGCCAGTGGTCAGGACACTATCGCGGTAGGCGGTCAGTCTTCTGTCGTGTCGACGGCAACGTCCGGCATCGCAATAGGGCGTGGCGCGACAGTCAATGGCGCATTCGGAATCGCGCAGGGCGATGGCGTCGTTTCCGGCGCGACGGGTCAGAACGTCGCGATCGGCTCCAGCGGTACAACGGCTAATAGCGCGACGTCGGTCGGCGGCGCTGTTGCGATCGGTCGCGGCCAAACGGCGACGGGCAACGGTGCGGTCGCGATTGGCGATCCGAACTCGGCGATCGGCACGGGCGCCGTCGCGCTCGGTGCCAATGATTCATCGAATGGCCAGGGCGCGGTCGCGATCGGCAATGCCAACTCCGCGACCGGCCAAGGATCGGTCGCATTGGGCAACAGTAGCACGGCCACCTCGGCTGGCGGCGTCGCGATCGGCGACACTGCCGTCTCCGGCGCCACGAACGCGCTGGCTTTCGGCACGGGTTCCAATGCGAACGTGGCGGGCTCGGTCGCACTCGGCTCCAATGCCGTTACGACCGGCACGGCGAACACAGCAACCGGGGGCACTGGCGTCGTTAGCAACACCACGATCGGCAGTCAGACCTTCGGTACCTACGCGGGCGCGAGCTCTGCCGCCGGCGTGGTCAGCGTCGGCGCGGCCGGGGCAGAGCGTCGTATCCAGAACGTCGCCGCTGGCCTGGTGACTGCAACGAGCACGGACGCGATCAATGGCAGCCAGCTTTTCGCAGTTGCCAGCACGACGACGTCGAGCATCACGAGCCTGTCGACTTCCGCTTCGACGGGACTCTCGTCGGCGAGCAGCTCGATTACGTCGTTGTCAACGGGCGTGAGCTCGCTGTCGACGGGCCTGAGCACGACGAACAGCAACGTGGCGTCGCTGTCGACTTCGACATCGACGACGGCTAGCTCGCTGTCGACGGGTCTGAGCACGACGAATAGCAACGTGGCGTCGCTGTCGACTTCCACATCGACGATGGCCAGCTCGTTGTCGACCGGTCTCAGCTCGACCAACAGCTCGGTCGCCTCACTGTCGACCTCGACATCGACGGGTCTGAGCACGACGAACAGCAACGTGACGTCGCTGTCGACTTCGACGTCGACGACGGCTAGCTCGCTGTCGACGGGTCTGAGCACGACGAACAGCAGCGTGACGTCGCTATCGACTTCGACGTCGACGACGGCCAGCGAACCTGTCCGCATTTTTGTGGGTGAGGCGGTTGAACAACGCGTTATCCGCGCGCCTGCATAAATCGCTCTCCGAAC